>DASSSV010000641.1:0-2896 GCA_035708265.1 Thermomicrobiales bacterium
GCGGCCAGCAGGAAGGCGGTCGCCAGCGGCAGGAAGATCACGTGGAGCGTGTAGAAGCGCAAGAGGCCGTTCTGCCCGACGTCGAAGCCGCCGATCAGCAGGAAGCGGATCTGCGGGCCGACCAGCGGCGCGTAGGAGGCGAGCTGCGTGCCGACGGTGATCGCCCAGAAGGCCAGCTGGTCCCACGGCAGCAGGTAGCCGGTGAACGAGAGCAGGAAGGTCAGGAAGAGCAGCACCACGCCGATAACCCAGTTGAACTCGCGCGGCGGCTTGTACGAGCCGGTGTAGAAGACGCGGCACATGTGCAGGAAGACGGCGATGACCATGCCGTGCGCCGAATAGCGGTGCAGGTTGCGCATCAGCTCGCCGAGCGTCACCGAACTCTGAAGATCCTGCATGTTCAGGTACGCCTGCGTCGTCGACGGGATGTAGTAGAACATCAGCAGGACGCCGGTGACGGTCAGCATCAGGAAGAGGAAGAACGACAGCCCGCCCAGGCAGAAGGTGTACGGCACGGCCAGCGCGTGGCGGCGCAGCCGCACGGGATGCAGGTGGAGGTAGACGTTCCCCAGCACGACCAGCGCCTGGTTGCGCGGCGTGTCGGGGTAGCCGCTGCGCACGATCGAGCGGTAGAGCGGCGAACTGGTGATCCGATCGACCAGCGTACTCTCGCGCCTCAAGTCCCGGTCCCTCCCTCACTCGTGGGAGCGTAGGAGCGTGAGAACGTGGGAGCGTGGGATTGCCTGATTGCCCCTCACGCTCTCACGCTCCACGCTCTCACGCTCCGCGTCTTCACCAGCCGGCGCGCGCGCCGACGCCGACGCCGCCCGCCAGCATCTGCTTCCCGGTGTCGCAGGTCTCGAAGTTCTTCATCGAGAGCGCGTTGGTCGGGCAGACGTTCTCGCAGATGCCGCAGCGGATGCATAGTTCCTCGTCGAGCGCGAAGACGATGCCCCCGATCTCCTCCCCCGGCAGCACCTGCTCGGCCACCAGTTCGTCCCACGGCCGGCCGTAGGTCTCGGCCGCGCGGTCCTCCATCGTCACGTCGCCGATCGTCTGGTGGATCGCCTGGACGTGGATGATGCCGTAGGGGCAGTACTCCACGCAGCGGAAACACTCGATGCAGAGGTTGGGGTCGATCTGGATGTTGATCTGGCACTGGAGGCAGCGCTTGGCCTCGTCGTCGCCCTGCTCCGGCGTGTAGCCGAGGTCGGTCTCGACCAGGAAGTCCTTGCGGAGTTCCGGCGGGATCGAGGGCATCTTCTGCCGCGGGATCTCGGTGTAGTCGCCCGCGCGGAAGAAAGGCTCCAGCGTCTTGATCTCGCCCTGTTCGCGGACGACCGCGTTGTCGATCGCCGTCGCGCACTCGCGCCCCTCGGCGATCGCCTCGATCACCGTGCGCGGGCCGAGCGCGAGGTCGCCGATCGTGTAGATGCCCGGCGCCGCGGTCGTGTGCTTGCGCTTGTCCACGGCCGGGACGGTGCTGTTGCGGTTGACGCGCAGGTTGAGTTGTTGCCGCAGGTCGGCCGGGATCAGCGTGTCGAGGTCGGGCGTTTGCGAGTAGGCCGGGACGACCAAGTCGCAGTCGATCACGAACTCCGAGCCGGGGATCGGCACCGGCGAGCGCCGGCCGCTGGCGTCGGGGTCGCCGAGTTCGTTCCAGATCATCTTGGCGCCGACGACCTTGCCCCGCTCGTCGCCCAGCACCTCGACGCAGGAGGTCAACGTCAGGACCTCGATGCCCTCCTCGCGCGCGCCCTCGACCTCCTCCTCCGTCGCGCCCATCTCGTTGATCGTGCGGCGGTAGGACATCCAGACCTTCTCGGAGCCGAGGCGGATCGAGGAGCGGACGCAGTCGATCGCGGTGAAGCCGCCGCCGAGCACGAGGACGCGCTTGGGCAGGTCGGCGTCGGGGTGGAGGTTGATCCGCTCCATGAAGAGCGAGCCGCCCTCGACCCCGTCCAGGTCCTCGCCGGGGACGTTCATCGGGTTCGGCACGATGCAGCCGATCGCCAGCACCAGCGCCGCGTGGCCGTTCACGCCGGGCAGCAGGTCGCGCAGCGGCACGTCCCGCCCGACCATGCAGTTCATGTGGAAGGTGACGCCCATCTCTTCGAGGTCTTTTTGCATGTCATAGACATACTTGCGCGGCAGGCGGTAGGGCGGGATGCCGATGAAGAGCGCGCCGCCGACGGCGTGCAGCCGCTCGTAGACGTGGACCTCGTAGCCGCGCGCGGCCAGGTCGTGCGCGCAGGCCAGCCCGGCCGGCCCGGCCCCGACGACCGCGACCTTGCCCTTCTCCTGCTTGGGCGGGGCCATCTTCCACATCGCCGGCGCGACGCCGACGCGGCCGTCGTCCTCCATCATGCGCACCGGCGAATAGGCCGGCGGCAGGCTGTCGCGGAAGTCGGCGGCGACGCGCTTGAGGTCGCGGATGGCGATCGGCTTGCCGTCGATCTTCTTGCGGCGGCAGACCGTCTCGCACGGGTGCGAGCAGACGCGCCCGAGGATGTCGGGGAAGAGGTTCGAGCCGCAGTTGACCTCGTACGACTCGCGGTAGCGGTGCTGCGCGATCAGCGAGATGTAGCGCGGGATATCGGTCTTCGCCGGGCAGGCCACCTGGCAGGGCACGTTGTTCTTGTACCACTCCAGGTCCGGCGTCTGGACTCGCATGAACCGCATCGGCGTCTCCTTCAGCTCCGGCCACGGCGCCCCGGCCGGTCGGCCCGCCGCCCTCTCCCGAGTACCCCAGGCAAGGCGAATGGCCGGCTCAGCGCGCGCTGCGTAACCTCTGGCATCATTCTCCCATCAGTCCCGGGGGCGGTCAAGGGTGCGGTATCGCCCTCACCCCCCGGCCGCCCCTCACGACAGCGCCCCCACCTTGCCGGCCCGCGCG
>DASSSV010000642.1:0-5367 GCA_035708265.1 Thermomicrobiales bacterium
TGGCGCCCCTCCTTCCCCTCCGGGGGAGGATGCACCACGCGGCCCACTCGGGCGGAGGCTGGTCAATTATCGCGATCAATCCGGTCACACCAAGTGATCAGGAAGGCCGCCCACCTGGCCATTTACCACGATCAACGACACGCTGCCGTTGTCACCATCGTCGCACCCCCTTTTCCGCACCCGGCCTGCAAGGCACAACCCGGATCCCCGAACAGACACCGACTTACGTCCCGAGCGGGCCGCCATCCCGAGCCGGCCCTGGCGGCACCGGCGGCGGCCTTCCGGCCCCGGATCCGGTCCGCGCCGCGCCGATCCCGACGCGGCGGTCTCGTCGCCCGGCATCACGCACACCGGGTGACGGCGGCCCTTGACCGGCCAGGCGGCGGAGGCCGTCCCACGCCCCGGCGCGGAGGACCGCCCGCGCCGGCGGGTCCGGCACCGCCTCGGCGCGCCGTTCCTCCACCGGCCGGGCCATCCGCCGATCGATCTTCACGATGCCTTTCCTCCTCCAGTCGACCCAGGTCTCCGCTCCGCTCTCGCATCGGCGTCAGGGCCAGTGCCGCAACCCGTCGTCGGTCGCCGTCCGCCAGACCGGCCCCAGCATCCCGAGCGGCTCTCGCTCGAGCCGCGCGCCTGTCGTCAGGAGGACCGGGAGGGGCGGGCCTCGCCCGATCGCCGCGTCCCTCACCGCCCCGGCGATCCGCCCCTCGGCCGCGGGGATCGTCACCACCAGGAGCGCCGGGAAGCCCTCGTAGTCCCTGGCGTACAGCCCGCGCTCGCGGTAGCGGTGGTAGGCGGCGAACTTGCGGGCGTAGTCCCGGTGCCGCATCGTGCCCCGGTCGTACTCCAGGAAGAAGCCGAACAGGCGCCCCCCGCGCCGCAGCAGCCCGTAGCCGTCAGGGCGCACCAGCCCGCGCGCGCAGGCCGCCGCGTTGCGCCACTCGACGAGCGCGGTCCCGGTCGCCGCCCGCCGGCAGGCGCGCTGCAGCCCCAGGAAGACCTCGTCCGCGCCGAGGGTATGCGCCGGGGTCGCCAGCAGTTGCCGCCGGTTGCCGATCGGCGACGCGGGGCCGCCGCCCGCCAGCCCGGTGTGGCGCACGGCCTCGGCGAGGGTGAGGCCCTGCCGGACCGCGACGCGCGCCAGCCCGGTCGCGGTCAGCTCCAGCAGCTCGCGACGGGCGAATTCCACCCCGACCTCCCCCCGCCCGACCTGCCGCGCGAGCCCCAGGGCGATGAGGCGATTCCGCCGCCGCCGGGCCTCCTCGGGCGAGGCCCCGAGCGCCGCGTGCAGCCGGTCGCTCGGCAGGAAAGGATGCCGGCCGAGCAGGTCCAGCAGCGCCCACTCCGCGGGGGCCAGGACGCTCGCGGGGAGGCCCGCCCCCGGGAGCCGGGGTAAGGGCCGGCCGGGCGATCGTGGTCGCAGCGGCGGCAGCTCCCGCCACCTGCCGGACGGCAGCATCGCCGCCATGCACGCCATTTCCTCGAGCAGGATGGTCGGGTCGGCGCGGAGCCGCTCCCAGGTCACGACCCGCGCGGCCGGCCCCGCCTCCCGGCGGGCGGTCGCCACCTCGTCGAGGAGCGCGGCCCAGGCGTCGGCCCGGCGCCGGCCCACGGTGGCGACGAGCAGCGGCGGCAGCGCCGCCGCGCCGCGGCTGGCGTGGTAGGCGACGAGCTGCCCCACCTGGCGACGGAAGGCGCGCAGCGGCGCTGTGCCCGGGTCGGGGAGGAGCAGGAAGGCGCGGCGCTCGTCGCCCCAGCGCAGCGCGCCCGCCGCCGGGAGGCGAACGTACCCGTCGCTCTTCGCCCCCGGGCGCGGGAAGGTCGCCCGCCAGGGCCGCGCCCAGGCGACGAGCTCCGGCCGGCCTGGCCGCGCCGCCGCCAGCGCGGCGACCAGCTCGTAGAGAGCCAGCAGGCCGGTCAGGCCGTCGCCGAGCGCCCGCGGGTCGCCCTCCCACAGTCCGGAGCGGCGCGCCAGCGCCCCCGGTTCGACCCCCTCGGCGAGCGCGAGCGCCGCCAGGCCGAGGTCGGTGGGGTGCCAGAGCGCCGGCGAGCGCCCGGCCACCAGCGCCGGGGTCGCGGCGGCGACGAGGCCGCTCTCCCGCAGCCCGGCGAGGCGGCGGTAGGCGCTCGCCCCGCCGCACAGGCCGAGGAGGCGCGCCAGCGCGGCGACCGGGAGGAGGGGCAACCGGGCCAGCAGGGTGAGCAGGCGACGATCGCCGGGGGTGAGCCCCGCAGCGGCGGCAGATGCGTCACGCCAACGCAGCGTCGTCACTCGCACACCTCCTCGCCGCCGCCGCCCTCGTCGCCGGCTCCTCCCTCGTCGGCCGCGCCCGCCGCCGGCTCGGCGTCATCTCCCGCGCCGGCCCCGGCGGTGCCCGCCGTCCTCGCGAGCGTGTCCCGGTGCGGCGGGCGGCCCCGATCCTGCTGCGGCCGGCGGGAATTGCGCTTCCCTCTCGGCTGCCCCGGCCCATCGGCGGTGGTGTCGCGCGCGACCCCGTCCCCCTCCTGCCCCGTCCGCATCTTCGACCGGGTCCGGGCGACGCGCGTCAGGGCGTCGCGCAGGTCCTCCTCGACCGCCGCCCGCGCCCGCCCCCAGCGCTGCGCCGAGGCCGCGGCCAGCGCGGCGGCGAGGGCCGGGTCGCTCGTCGGCGGCGGGTCGAGCTGGACCAGGAAGGCCGGCACGCGCTCGCGGCCGGCCGCCAGCGCCGCGTAGCACTGGTACTTGCCGAGGCCGACCAGGTCGGCGACTCCGACCACCTCCTCGCCGCCGAGCTCGGGCACCAGGCGGCGCGCGTCCTCGGCGCCGACGTGGAAGGCGAAGAGGCCGTCCAGGTTGGCGAAGACCGTCGCCGTCAGCGCGCGCTCGCCGGGCTGGTCGAGGGTCGCGAGCTGGCCGAGCCCCTGGGTGGCGAGGATCAGGTTGGCCCCGAACTTCCCCAGCTCGGCCAGGAGCGCCTCGTAGTCGGCCCCCGGCATGGTCTGCAGCTCGTCGACGATGACCGTGACCGGGCGGCGCTCGGCCGGGGCCAGGCGCGACTGGGCGCCGACCGCCAGGGCGACGAGGTTGATGAGGGTGCCGCCGACGAGGGCCGCGGTCTCCTCGCCGACCGGCCCCCTGGCGGCGTTGACGACGACGATGGCGCCCTCGCGCACCCAGGCGGCCGGGTCGATCGTCGAGCGCGGCTGGCCGACCAGCGCGCGGGCGACGCGGGAGCCGGCGAAGGCGTTGACCTTGGTCAGCACGGGGTTGACGATCTCGAGCTGCGTCCGCCGGTCGAGCGCGTCGAAGTAGCCGGCCCACCAGTCGATGACGTGCGGGTCGGCGACGAGCGCCAGCGCCGCCCGGCGGAAGGCGGGCTCGGTGAGGAGCGGGCGCACGTCCAGCGCGGTGTACTGCCGGCGCCGCCCCGCGGGGTCGGCCGCGCAGAGGGCCGCGTTGGCTTCGGCCAGCGTGAGGAGGGCGAAGCGGAAGGCGTCGGCCATCCGGGGCCCCCAGAAGCGGGTGAACTCCTGGCGGAAGACGGTCAGGGCGTTGGCGACGGCCTGGTCGCGGGTCCAGCCGAGGCCCGCGTCGAGCAGGTTGAGGCCGACCGGGCGCGCCTCGTCGGCCAGGTCGAGGGCGACGACGTCGCCGCGGCGCGCGGGCGGCACCAGCCCGAGGGCGGCGCGGGCCAGGTCCTCGTGCGGGTCGACCAGGATCAGCGCCCGACGCTCCGACCCGGACCCCTCCGCCGCCATCAGGTAGCGGGCGAAGTGGAGCAGCAGCGACGACTTGCCGTGGCGGGTCTTGGCCACCAGGAGGAGGTTGCCGGCGACCGTCCCGTGGGGCACCGCGACCGGGACGGCGACCGCCTGCTGGACGGCGCGGCCGATCGGGCAGCCGGCCGCGACGGCCGCGACGGGGGGGAGGCGCCGGCGGGCGGCGGTGCGCTCGACGAGTGGGACGTCGGCCCCGGCCTGCGGCAGGTGCCAGAGGGCGGCCAGCTCGCGCGTCGTCAGGGGCGCGGCCGCCCGGCGCGAGGGCAGCGGGGCCAGCGCCCGCAGGTCGCGGCCCGCGAGGGGGAGCGGGCGGGGGGCCAGTCCGTTGCCGCTGGCCAGGGTGAAGGGGCGGTAGGCCGCCGCGAGGCGGGCGAGGCGCGCGGCGACGGCGCGCGCGGGCGCGTCGGCCGGAGCGACCACCGCCAGGCGGAGCTGGGCGACGAAGGCCGGGCGCGCCAGCTTCTCCGCCACCAGCCGGGGGTCGAAGCCCCCGCGCGCCGAGACGCGCCCGGCCAGCCGGAGCAGGGCCGGCGGCGCGAGCAATCCCCCGGCCGCCACGAGCGCGAGCGGGAGCCAGGCGCCCGCGTCGTACCAGGTGTACGCCTGCCAGCCGAGCGCCAGGGCGGCGCAGAGGGCGGCGGGGAGCAGTACGCCGGCCGGCGAGGGCCCGGCCCGCCCGGCGGGCGCCGCCTCGCGGGCCAGGTGCCGGTAGCGGCGGCCCCAGTCGTCCGGGGCGGGCGCCAGGACGAGCTGGCCGAGCGCCCGCCAGCCCGGCGGCAGCCCGCCCAGCGCGCCGAGGACGCCGAGCAGCGGGTCGGCCTGCGCCGCCCGCGCGGCGTCGACGTCGGCGTCGCGGAAGGGGCGCAGCGGCACGTAGGCCGGCGCCCGCAGCGCCAGCCGGCAGGCGCGCGCCCGCTCCCCCGCGCCGATGTGGGCGGGATCCTCGGCGGGGTCGCCCGTCAGGGGGCGGAGCGTCGCCTGCGGGTAGACCGCGCCGAGCTGGGCGGCGAGGTGCCTGGCCAACTCTTCTGTGCCGGCGCGGACGAGGAAGCGGCGCGATGCCGCCGTCGCGGCGAGCTCCAGCGCGAAGGGCTCGGCGAGCGCGAGCGCCGCGAGGAGGTTCTCCGCCGCGCCGAGCGTCGCCCCGTTGGTGCGCGGCGTGACGACCTCGATGAGATGGGTCGCGGGTGGCGGCGTGCGCCGGCTCAGGGGAGGCATCGCGGCCTCCGCCGCGCGGCCCAGCGCCCCCGCCCGCGCGCCGCGCGGAGGCGCGCGAGGAAACGGGCCCGGCCGCCCGGCCGCCGGCCGAGGTCGTTCAGGTCGCAGCCGGCCGGGAGGCGCACGGTGCGCCAGCGCCCGGCGAAGTGGCGCGCGTAGCGCGCCGCCGCCGCCCGCCCCGCCGCGTCGCCGTCGAAGACGCCGTAGAGGCGCGCGGCGCCGGCCAGCGCGCCGAGCCGGCCGGCCGCCAGCGCGGTGCCGCCGGGGCTGCAGGCGGGCAGGCCCCACTCGACGGCGGTGAGCCAGTCGAACACCCCCTCGACGACGAAGGCGACCCGCCGCCCGGCGACGCTCTCGCGGCCGAGGAGCGGGCGCGCGCCGGGCAGGGCC
>DASSSV010000643.1:0-13525 GCA_035708265.1 Thermomicrobiales bacterium
GCGCTCCTGGTGCTGCTCGTGCCGAAGGCCGGGATCATCGCGCGGGCGCTGCGGGGGCGGCGGCCGGCGCGCGGTCGGGCGACGCTCGCCGTCTCGCTCGGCCTGCTCGGGCTGACGGCGGTCGTCGTCGCCGCCGCGCTCGGCTGGTCGCTGGCGCGCGGGCCGTGGAGCGGCGCATGGGGGCTGCCGCTGCTCGTCGTGCATTGGTACGCGGGGATCGGCCTGCTGCCGCTCCTCGCGCTGCACGTCAGGAAGCACTGGCGCCGGCCGCGTCGGGCCGACTTCGCCGGACGGCGGCGCGTCCTCGCACTCGGCGCGGGCGCGCTCCTCGCCGCCATCGCCTGGTGGGCGGTCGAGGCGGGCGCGGGCGCGGCGACGGCGCGCGCCGGGCGGCGCCGCTTCACCGGGTCGCGCGAGGCCGACTACGGCGCACCCAACGCCTTCTTCGTGACGCAGTTCCTCAACGACGACCCGGCGCCGCTCGCCCCTGACGGCTGGCGCCTGCGCGTGACCGGCAACGTCGCGCGCCCGCTGACGCTGCGCTATGCCGACCTGCGCGCCGCCGCCAGCCTGACCGCGACGGTTGACTGCACCGGCGGGGTCTACGCGACGCGCACCTGGAGCGGCCTGCCTGCCGCCGTAGTGCTCGACGTGGCACAGGCGTCGCCGCAGGCAACGCTCGTCTGGTTCGTCTCCGCGACCGGCTACCGCTGGCCCCTGCCCCTCGACGAGGCGCGTCGCGCGCTCCTGGCCACGCACGTCGGCGGAGAGCCGCTGTCGCACGACCACGGCTCCCCGCTGCGCCTCGTCGCGCCGGAGCGCCGCGGCTTCCAGTGGATCAAGTGGCTGACCGAGATCCGCGTCCAGTGAGGCCGCCGTCCAAGAGCGTCAAGCTGCGGCCTGCTCCCGCGCGTAGCGGTCAAGGCGCCCGAGTTCGTCCTGATAGATGCGCTGGAGGGCACGCGGCGCGAACAGGCGCTCGAAGAAGCCGCCGACGCCCCCCGCGCCCGGCCAGGTCGTCGTGATCCGCACGCGGGAGCGGTCGCCGTCGGGCGTGACGGTGAAGGTCGTCACGAGCGCGGATGCGGTGTCGGACTCGGCGAGGATGCGACCAGGCTCGGGTTCCGTCACCCGCATCTGGAAGGCCCTCGTGCGCCCGCCGGCCGTGAGCTTGGCCCGGAACAGGGTCCCCGCTCCGACGCCGCCCTCCTCGACCTGGAAGTCGGAGAAGGCAGGCGGCAGGAAGCGCGGGTGGTGCTGGCGATAGTCGGCCAGGTAGCCGTAGACGCGCTCCGCGGGCGCGTCAACCGGCCCCTCGGCCGAGACACGGATTTCGGCCATCAGAACTCACCCCCGAGGAAGTACGAGGTACGAAGTACGAAGTGCGAATAGGGCCGGCCTCGGGTGCGCGTCGGCGTTGTGCGGGGGGCGCGCTGGCGGCTGAAGCCGGGACTCTCGGCAGGCCCGCAAGCGGGCACCTCGCCGCGAAGCCCGCCTCCGTTGTCTGGGCCCCCCCACGCCCCAGCCCTGCCGGGTACCCAGCGGGCGCGGGCTTCGGGAAAACGCTGATGCTCCCCGGCCACGCCCGATCGTGCTGCCCCCGCCTATCGCCCATCGCCGTTCGTACTTCGTACCTCGTCCTTCGTACTTCTTACTTCAGATTTCTCACTTCCGTCACCGCCCCCTCCGCGGCGGACGAGACGAGCGCGGCGTACTTCGCCATCACACCGCCGGTGTAGCGCGGCGGGGGCGACGTCCAGTCGGCCAGGCGCGCGCGGATCTCGTCGTCGGAGAGTTCGACGTTGAGCGCGCGGTTCTCGATGTCGAGGACGATAATGTCGCCCTCGCGGAGCGCCGCGATCGGCCCGCCGCGCGCCGCCTCCGGCGCGATGTGCCCGACCATCAGCCCGCGCGTCGCCCCGGAGAAGCGCCCGTCGGTGATCAGCGCGACCGACTCGCCCAGCCCCTCGCCGACGAGCGCGGCGGTGACGCCGAGCATCTCGCGCATCCCCGGCCCGCCGCTCGGCCCCTCATAGCGGATCACGACCACGTCGCCGGCCTTGATGCCGCGGCGCGTGACCTCCGCCATCGCGTCCTCCTCGCGGTCGAAGATGCGCGCGGGGCCGCGGTGGTACGGCCGCTCGTGCCCGGAGACCTTGACGACGCAGCCCTCCGGCGCGAGGTTGCCCTTGAGGATCACCAGCCCGCCGGTCGGCTTCAGCGGCTCGGCCACCGCGACGACCACGTCCTGCCCCGGCGTCTCGACCGCCGTCGCCGCCTCCTCGGCCAGCGTCCGGCCGGTGACGGTGCGCTGCGCGCCGTCGAGCACGCCGGCGTCGACCAGGCGCTGCGCCAGGAGTTGGATGCCGCCGGCCTGATCCAGATGCGCGGCGGTGTAGCGCCCGCCCGGCTTGAGGTCGGCGATCAGCGGCGTGCGCGCGCTGACGACGTCGAAGTCCTCGATCGTGAGCGGCACGCCGATCTCGCGCGCCATCGCCAGCAGGTGCAGCACGACGTTGGTCGAGCCGCCGCTGGCCGCCGCGGCGGCGATGCCGTTCTCGAACGCCTCGCGCGTGAGGAAGTCGCGCGGGCGGCGGTTCTGCCGCAGCACCTCCATGATCAGCTCGCCGGCGCGGCGGCCGACCTCGTCCTTGCGCGGGTCCACCGCGGGCGGGCTGGCGGTGCCGAGCGGCGAGAGGCCCATGACCTCGAAGACCATCGCCATCGTGTTGGCGGTGTACTGGCCGCCGCAGGCGCCGGCGCCGGGGCAGGCCGCGCCCTCCAGCTCGTTCAGCTCGGCGTCGCTCATCGTGCCGGCCGCGTTGGCGCCGATCGCCTCGAAGAGGTCGCCGACGGCGACCTCGCGCCCCTTGAAATGGCCCGGCATGATCGTCCCACCGTAGATGACCATGCTCGGCAGGTTGAGGCGCAAGAGGCCCATCGCCACGCCCGGCATCGTCTTGTCGCAGGCCGCCAGCGCGATCACGGCGTCGAACATGTAGCCGCGCCCGCACAACTCGACCGAGTCGGCGATCAGCTCGCGGCTGACGAGCGAGGTCTTCATCCCCTCGGTGCCCATCGTGATGCCGTCGCTGATCGCGATGGTGTTGAACTCCATCGGCGTGCCGCCGGCCGCGCGGATACCCTGCTTGACGTAGCCGGCGAGGCGGCGCAGGTTGAAGTTGCACGGCATCGTCTCGATCCAGGTGTTGGCGATGCCGATGATCGGCCGGGCGAGATCCTCGTCGGTCAGGCCGATCGCCTTGAAGTACGAGCGCGCGGCGGCGCGGTCGCGCCCGTCGGTGATCGTCCGGCTGTTGTGCTTCGGGTCGAACCCGTTGACGGCCATGCATCCTCCCGGAAGTGAGAAGTCAGAAGTGAGAAGTGCGAAAAGGCGCGCGTCGCGCGACGGGCGGGATTCTACATGAAGGGCGCGCGATGGGCAATTCGGCCGCGGCGCCAGTGACAATCGCCACGCGCCGACGGCCGGGGCGCGCCGGCGGTTGCAACCGCGGCTAGGGGCTCGCTCACGCTCGCAGAGAAGTCCGCCTCCGCGGACTAGGACGAGGCCCCGTCCCAACCCGCGCGGGCGGGTTTCGCGGCACCGCAGGCGCCTCTAGCGGCGATTTCAATCGCCGGCGCGGCCGTCCTCACCCGCCTCGTCCATTTCGGCACGATCCGCACGGAGTGCCGCCAGGAGCGCCGTGTCGCGGCGGGCGATGGTCTCGCGCAGGCGCTCTTCGGGCCAGTCGTAGAAGCCGGCGCCGGTCTTCGCGCCGTAGCGGCCGGCGGCGATCAGGTCCTCGAGGAAGGCCGGGGGCGCGGTCGCGGCGCTCAGTTCGGGCAGGAGGTAGCGCGCGACCATCGTCATCGTGTCGATGCCGCCGAGGTCGAGGCTGGCGAAGGGGCCGGCGATGGACCAGCGCCGCCCGAGGCCGCGCCGCAGCACCAGGTCGATCTCCTCCTGCGTCGCGACGCCCTGCTCGATCAACCAGAACGCCTCGCGCATGATCGCGAACTGGAGGCGGTTCCAGACGAAGCCGGGCACCTCGCGCCGCACCACGATCGGCGCCTTGCCCATCGCCGACAGCATCGCGCGCACCGTCTCGACCACCTCCGGCGCCGTCCGCTCGCCGGGGATGACCTCGACCGGCGGCATCAGGTGCGGCGGGTTGAGGTAGTGCGTGCCGAGCACGCGCTCGGGGTGATGCAACCCCTCGGCGATCCGCGTGATCGGCAGGCCGGAGGTGTTCGTCGCCAGGATCACGTTTGGCGGGCAGAGCGCGTCGAGTTCGGCGAAGAGGGCGCGCTTGAGCGCCAGGTCCTCGGGGATGCTCTCGACCACCAGGTCGGCGCCCGCGACGGCCGCCGCCAGGCCGGTCGCCGTGCCGACGCGCGCCAGCGCCTCCGCCGCGCCGCCCGTGGGCAACACCCCGCCGCGCTCCAGCGCCTCCAGCGCCGCGGCCACCCGCTCCCGCCCGCGCGCCGCGCTCGCCTCGCTCCTGGCGTAGAGCGTCACGCGCCGGCCGGACGCGGCGTACTCCGCCGCCAGCCCCGCCCCCATGATCCCCACGCCGACCAGCGTCACCGCCCGAATCTCATCCACTCCCATCCTCACCTCGCAGTCGCCAGTCGTCAGCCCCTCATTCGTCATTCGCCATTCGTACTTCGTCATTCGTCAGACTGCCGTCCAGCCGCCGTCCACCAGCAGCGTGTGGCCGGTGATGTAGCCGGCCGCGGGCGAGCAGAGGAAGACGATCGGCCAGGCGACGTCGGCGGCGGCGCCGAGACGGCCGAGCGGCGTGCGCCGCGTCGCGAAGTCGCCGAACTCCGTCGCCAGCAGCCCTTCCGTCAGCGGCGTGCGGATGTAGCCCGGGGCGACCGCGTTGATCGTGACGCCGCGCGGCGAGAGTTCCGGCACCAGTTGCCGCGTCAGTTGCACCACGCCGCCCTTCGAGGCGGAGTAAGCCGAGCGGTCGGCGTGGCCGATCACGCCGAGCATCGAGGCGACGTTGACGATCCGCCCCCGCCCGCGCTCGACCATCCCGGGCGCGAACGCCTGGATGCACAGAAAGGTCCCCTTCAGGTTGACGGCGATGACGCGGTCCCAGGCGGCCTCGGTCGTCTCGGCGTAGCCGGTGCGCTGGCCGATGCCGGCGCTGTTGACCAGGATGTCGATCCGGCCGCCGAAGCGTTCGAGCGCCTGCTCGGCCGCGCTCCGCACCGCGGCCGCGTCGCTGACGTCGGCCGCCAGCGCCAGCGCCTCGCGGCCCCGGTCTTCGACCTCGCGCCGCACTTCTTCCAACTCGACCATCGTGCGCGCCAGCAGGACGACGTTCGCGCCCGACTCCGCCAGCGCCAGCGCCGTCGCCCGCCCGATCCCGCGCCCCGCCCCCGTCACGACCGCGTTCTGGCCGTCCACGCGGAACGGAGGCGTTAGGGGGTAGGCG
Source organism: Thermomicrobiales bacterium (assembly GCA_035708265.1). Classification (GTDB taxonomy): domain Bacteria; phylum Chloroflexota; class Chloroflexia; order Thermomicrobiales; family CADCWN01; genus DASSSV01. The sequence goes on from DASSSV010000643.1 coordinate 5,451, forward strand.
TTAGGCGTTAGGGGACGCCGGGGTGGCTGCCGCTCATCCCGATGGCGTTCATCCATGCATTCGCCCCCTAACGCCTACCCTCTGACGCCTAACGCCTGACGCCTCGCCTTCAGCCCGATCTTCGTGTCCGTGTAGGACAGGACTTTGCCGTCCGGGGCGATCTCGATCTGAAAGGCTTCGCGCGCGGCCGGCGTCGCGGCGCGGAGGGTGTCTTCGATCTCGGCGACGACCGCGGCGGGCGTGCGCGAGCGGCCGACCCAGCCGTCGAACGGGTGGTCCTTGTGGAAGGTCTGCTCGGCCTCGATGGCGAGGTCGTGCGCGGCGAGGAGGTCGCGCCACTCCTGGGCGCTCATGGCGCGGATGTGCGTCGGGTCGCGCAGCGCCTCGAAGTGGTTGAGGTAGGCCGCCAGGTCGGGGTCGTCGGGCGAGATGCTGTCCTCCAGCAGGAAGAGGCCGCCGGGCTTCAGGACGCGCGCGACCTCGGCGACGAAGCGCGCGACGTCGGGGAAGTGGTGCGGCGCGATGCGGCAGGTGACGCAGTCGAACGCCGCGTCGTCGAAGGGCAGCGCCTCGGCGTCAGCCTGGCGGAACGCGACGTTGGTCACGCCGCAGCCGCGGATGAACGCCTCGGCGCTGTCGAGCATCGGCTGGGTCAGGTCGCTGGCGACGACGCGGCCGTAGAGCGCGGCCATCGCCAGCGCGGTGTGCCCGCCGCCGGTCGCCACGTCGAGCGCGACCTTGTCCGGGCCGCCCTCGGCCCAGGCGACGAGCTGGTCCAGGTCGTCCCCGGCCGCGTGCCCGGCCGACTTGACGTACTCCTCGGCCGACCCGCCGAACTGCGCCCGCACCCGCTCCTTGTGCTCGACCACGTTGTCCCCCTTTTCTTCGGCGCGACGATCGCGCGGCCATTCTCGCACACGGGCGCGCGGCCCGCCGCTCGTCTTCTATGCCGGTACGCATCCGTTGAGGGGCAGCCAGGGCATTGACATTCGGACTTTGCGCGCTAGAATTGTAGCGACGTATACGTGTAACTCTGCTATTGAGAGGTGGTCATGAGCGAGCTGCCGGCGCCGCCTTCGCCAGCCAGGTCATCCTTCGCCCGCGACTTCGTCCGCTACAGCCCGCGCGCCCGCCACGCCCTCGCCGTCGCCGAGGCCGAGGCGCGCCGCCTCAACCACGACTATCTCGGCCAGGAACACCTCTTGCTCGCCCTGGTCCGCGACGGCGAGGGCAACGCCGTCGACCTCCTCGCCGCGCTCGGCGTCGACCCGGCCGAGGTCGCCAACACCATCGAGTTCACCGTCGGCGCCGGCCGGCAGTCGGTGGCGGGCGCGCTCCCCCGCACACCGCGGCTGGGCCGGGCGCTCGACCTGGCCCGCCAAGAGGCGCGCCGGCTCCAGCGCCCCGTCCTCGGCACCGAGCATCTCCTGCTCGGGTTAGTCGAGGAGGGCGAGGGTGTGGCCGCGGTGATCCTCAAGAACTTCGGGCTGACCGCGGACGCCGTGCGCGAGCGGGCGGCGACGCTTGCGGCCGACAGCCCGCGCGAAGCCGGCCCAGCCGGGCCGAAGACGAACGTGCTGACCTGCCGGATCGACGACGCCGACCTGGAGACGATCGACGCGCTGGTCGAGGCCGGCCTGCGCTCGTCGCGCAGCGATGCCGCCGCGTGGCTGATCCACGCCGGGATCGCGGCGAACCAGGCGCTCGTGGGGCGGGTTTACAGCACCCTCGCCGAGATCCGCCGCCTGCGCGAAGAACTGCACGGTGGGCCGGCGACGCGCCCGCGCGACGAGTGAGGCGCGCCGGTGCGGCCGGGCCTCGCCGGCCTCTGGCGCCACCCCGACTTCCTGAAACTCTGGGCCGGGCAGATCGTCTCGGCGGCCGGCAACCAGGTCGGCGGGCTGGCGCTCCCGCTGCTCGCCATCATCGCGCTGCACGCCGACGCGCGGCAGGTGGGGCTGCTGCGCGCGGCAGAGCGGGTGCCTTTCCTCCTCCTGGCGCTCGTCGTCGGGGTCTGGGTGGACCGGCGGCGGCGCCGCCCGCTCCTGATCGCCGCCGACCTCGGGCGCGCCGCGACGATCGGGGCGGTCGCGCTCGGCGGCCTCACCGGCCGGCTGACGATGCGCGACCTCTACGCCGCGGCGTTCTTGGTCGGCGTCCTGACCGTCTGCTTCGACGTGGCCTACCAGTCCTACTTCCCCGGGCTGGTGGGGCGCGCTGGTGCAACTCCTCACCGCCCCGCTCGCCCTGCTCGTGGACACCCTCTCCTTCGTCGTCTCCGCGCTCTCGCTCGTCGCGATCCGGGCGCCGGAGCCCGCGCCGCCGGCGCGGGACGAACGCCGGTCGCTCCGGGACGAGATCGGCGAGGGGCTGCGGCTGATCCTGAGCACGCCGCTCCTCTGGGCGAACGCCGCGTGCCGGGCCACGCTGGTCTCCTCCGGCAGCATAGTATTCGCGGTCTACCTGCTCTACCTCAACCGCGCGCTCGGCCTCGCGCCCGCGGCCATCGGCGCGGTCCTCGCGGCCGGCGGCCCCAGCAGCCTCCTCGCCGGGGCGCTGGCGGGGCGGCTGGCGCGGTCCACGCGGTTGGGCCGGGTACTGGTCGTGGCCGCGGCGCTGGCCGGGGCCGGGAACCTCCTGCTCCCGCTGGCGAGCGGGCCGCCGCGCGTCGCCGTGCCGCTCCTGATCGCGGCCGGCTGGGTCTCCGGCTGCTGCGGCACGCTCTACGACCTCCTGCAAGTGAGTCTGCGCCAGGCGATCACACCGACGCGCCTCCTCGGCCGGATGACCACCACGGCGCGCTTCATCATCCTCGGCACGACGCCGCTCGGCGCGCTGGGCGGCGGGCTGCTCGGCGACGCGCTCGGCCTGCGCGCCACCCTGCTCGTCGGCGCGGCCGGCTCGTCGCTGGCCTTCCTCTGGCTGCTCTGCTCACCGGTGCGGAAGCTGGACACGATGCCCGCGCCGCTGGTGGAGGAGGCGGCGGCACTCGACGGATGAATGCCCCGCATGAACGCGTAGGCGCCGGGGCCGCGCGGCCCCGGCGCCTCGGTGCTGTGCTCAGATGCGCGTCAGTCGGCGGCCTGGCGCTGCTGGCCCTTCGCGTCCTGGATGATGTGCCACAGGCGCTCGGGCTTGAGCGGCATGTCGACGTGGCGCACGCCGAGCGGCGAGAGCGCGTCGACCACCGCGTTGACCACGGCCGGAGTCGAGCCGATCGTCGCCAGTTCGCCGATGCCCTTGGCCCCCAGCGGGTTGCGCGGCGTCGGCGTCTCGGTGCGGTCGTTCTCGAACCAGGGCAGGAACTCCGCCTTCGGCACCGCGTAGTCCATCAGCGAGCCGGTGACGAGCTGGCCCGACTCGTCGTAGACGACCTCCTCCCAGAGCGCCTGGCCGATGCCCTGCGTCAGCCCGCCGTGGACCTGCCCGTCCACCAGCAGCGGGCTGATGACCCGGCCGCAGTCGTCCACCGTGACGTAGCGCTGCAGGGCGACCTCGCCGGTGTCGGGGTTGATCTCGACCTGCACGACGTCCGCGCCGAAGGGGAAGGTCGTGTCGGGCGGCCGGAAGAAGTCGGTTTCCTCCAGCCCGGTGCCGATCGCGTCGGGCATACTGCCGCTGTAGGCGGCCTTGGCGATCTCCTTGAAGGTCTTGCTGCGGTCGGGCGCGCCCTTGACGCCCCACTTGCCGTCGGCGTACTCGATGTCCTCCGGCGAGGCTTCCAGCAGGTGCGCGGCGATCTTCTTCGCTTTCTCCTGCACCTTGCCGATCGAGCGCACCAGCGCCGAGCCGCCGACGACCAGCCCGCGCGAGCCCATCGTCCCGATGCCCTGCGGCGTGCGCGCGGTGTCGCCGTGGACGACGACGATGTCCTCCATCGGCACGCCGAGCGCGTCGGCGACGATCTGGGAGAAGGTCGTCTCCTGTCCCTGGCCGTGCGGCGAGATGCCGGTCAGCACCGTCACCGAACCGGAGGGCTCGACGCGCACGGTCGCGCTGTCGAACGGGCCGAAGCCGCAGATCTCGCAGAAACTGGTCAGGCCGATGCCGACGAGGCGGCCGGCCTTGCGCGCCTCGGCCTGCTGGGCGCGCATCTCCTCGTAGCCGGCGAGTTCGAGCGCCTTGGTGAGCGCCTTGTCGTACTCGCCGCTGTCGTAGGTCGGGCCGGCGGCCGTCTTGTGCGGGAAGGCGTCGGGCGGGATGAAGTTCTTGCGGCGCACCTCGGCCGGGTCCATCTTCAGTTCGTCGGCCAGGACGTCCATGATCCGCTCGACGTAGTAGGCCGCCTCCGGCCGGCCCGCGCCCCGATACGCGCCGGTCGCCATCGTGTTGGTGTAGACGGTGCGGATCTCCACGTCGAGGGTGTCGTACTGATAGACGCCGTTGATCAGGAGGCCAGTCAGCGGCGGGATGCCGGGGTCGCGCGGGTAGCCGCCGAGGTCGGCCAGCAGGCGCATCTTCAGCGCCGTGATCGTCCCATCGCGCCTGGCCGCCAGCGACAGCTCGGCGAACTGGGCGCGGCCGTGATGGGTCGCCAGCATGCTCTCGCTGCGGGTCTCGATCCACTTGACCGGCCGCTGCAGGCGGAGCGCCGTGCTGGCCACCATCATGTCCTCGGGGTAGGTGCTGATCTTGACGCCGAAGCCACCGCCGACCTCCGGCGCGACGACGCGGACGGCGATCTCCGGCAGGCGCAGCGTTTGCGCGATCTGGCTGCGCGCGGTGTGCGGGTTCTGGATCGAGGTGTAGACGGTCAGGCCGCCGCTGAGCGGGTCGGGCTGGGCCAGGACCGCGCGCCCCTCCATCGGGACGCCGGCGACGCGCTGGTTGTTCATCCGCTGCGTCACGGTGACCTCGGCCGCGGCGAAGGCGGCGTCGGCGTCGCCCTTCTTGCGCGTCCAGGTGTAGGCGATGTTGTTCGGCACGTTGGCATAGATCTGTGGCGCGCCGTCCTTGATCGCCTCTTCGATGTCGGTGATCGCGTCGAGCGGCTCGTAATCGACCTGGACGAGATCGGCGCCGTCCTGCGCCGTGTAGCGGTCCTGCGCGACGACGACCGCGACCGCCTGGCCGACGTGGACGACGCGGTCCTCGGCCACCACCGGGGTCGCGATCGCCTGCATGCCGGGCATGCCGCCGCCCTCGCCGCCGTGCGGCATCGGCTCCAGCATGTCGCGGAAGTCCTTGCCGGTGAGCACGGCGACGACGCCGGGGAGCGCCGCGGCGGCGCTGATGTCGACGCCGTTGATCTTCGCGTGGGCGTAGACGCTGCGCACCACCGCCAGGTGGCACAACCCCGCCGGCTGGAGGTCGTCCACGTAGGTCGACGTGCCGGTGATCAGCCGGGGATCCTCTTTGCGCTTGACGCGCGCGCCCACCTGCCGCATGTACACCATCGGGGCTCCTCCTCCTGTTCGCGAGTTTCGGGGCCGCCACGCGCGACGCTCGCGCGCCTCGCGGGCGATTGCCGCCATGCTACGCTATCCTGCCGGGCCGCGCAACGACGCGACGGCCGTGTACTTCACCCACCCTGGCGGGCGTCGTCCCGGCGCCGTCGCTCCCCCTCCTGGGGCGCCTCGTCGGGCCCCTCGGCGTGGTCCTCGCCCGGGTTGGCGTGGTAGTCGGGGTTCTCGGTCAGGCCGAGCGGCCGGCCAAACCGGTCGTAGGCCATCGTCCGCGGGCGTCGGCCGAGCGGGATGGTGCGGAGGCTGACGACCGACCAGGCGAAGGTGACGAGCAGGAGCACGACCAGCGCGGTGATCGCCCAGGGGAGCACCGCCATCACGCCCTCCGCTCCGCGGCCAGCACCTCGCCCGCGGCCGCCGCCTCGTCGCCGGCGAGGCCGACGAGGCGGTCGCTCGCCACCCGCAGGTGGACCTGGTCGTCGACGCGCTCGACCAGCGCCCAGGGGATCCGGCGCGGCGGCACGACGCGCTGGAGCGTCGCCCGCTTGACCCCGATCCGCCGGACCAGGGCGGCCCGGCCGATCAGCAGCGCCGTCACCCGGAGCCGCCCGTCGCGCGGCTCTGCGACGAGGTCCACGACCCGGCCGACCTTCCGGCCGTCGGCCGCGATCACCGACTTGCGCAGCAGTTCCCGATAGCGCAGCCGCATCGCCCGCCGTCCCCCTCCGGGCTACGCGCCCGGGATCTTCGAGATGTAGCGCCGCCGCACCGCCTCGGCCAGGGCCATCATCCCCTCGCCGTCGCGCTCGGTGTCGAGGTGGACCACCACGTCGATCGCCGCCACCCGGTCCCAGGGGATCGTGCTCGGCCGCGGGTCGGCCACGCCGAGGACGCGGTAGACGAGGCGGGCCAGCCGGAAGACCCAGCGCGGCAGATCCCGGCTGAGGGCCAGCGGCCCGCTGACGATCGCCGTCACCTCCGGTTCGGGCAGGGCGCCGTCCGCGCCCGGCTCCGGCAGCGATAGGAGGAGGTCGTCGACCTTCCCGGCGCGCCGGCCGTCGCGGGCCAAGAGCTCCTTGTCCACGACATGCTTGCCCAATTCCATCGCCGCGCCCCTCAGCCCCCGCCGCCGGTCATGACCATGAGCGGGATCACGGCGATCGTCACCAGCGTCAGCAGCGCCAGGACGACGATCGCCACGACGTTGATCGCGGCGGTGTTCTTCTGGTCGCCCATGTAGTCCTCGTCGTTGGCGATGATGAGGAGGGGCAGGAAGGTGAAGGGGAGCGTGGCCGCGGCGACGGCCAGCGTCACGATCGTCACCTGGATCGGGTCGACGCCGGTGTAGGCCAGGATGACCGCCAGGATCAGCATGACGAGGTAGCCGAGCGAGAAGAGCGGCGCCTGGCCCGGCCGCGCCTTCTTGCCCCAATCCCAGCCGAAGTACTGGCAGAATGCGTAGGCGCCGCTCAGCGCCGTCTCCAGCCCCGCGCCCATCGAGACGGCGAAGGCGCCGACCAGGAAGAAGGCCCAGCCGACGCCGCCGAGCCCCTCCTTGATCGGCAGCCCGGCGTCGCCGAGGCCGTTCACCTGGAGGTGGCGCGGGAAGAGGATCAGCCCGGCGACGACGATCAGGGCCAGGTCGATGATCGCGCCGAAGGCCGAGCCGACGATCGCGGTCGCTCGGTTGATCAGCAGGTCCCGGCCGTCCCACTCCTCCTCGACCGCCCCCGACGAGTAGAAGTAGAACTGGTAGGGCGTCATGTAGCCGCCGAGCAGGCTGATCGCCGCGAAGAGGTAGAGCGGGAGCGAGCCGCCGGGCGCGATGGCCGGGTGGACCAGCGCCACGCCGACGTCACGCCAGGGCGGGGCGAGTTTGACCAGCGCCACGACGGCGACGAACATCGCCAGCCCGAGGATGGCGCTGCCGTTCTCCAGCAGGTCGAACGTGGCCTTCCACAGGATCACGCCGAGGAGCAGCGCCGCCAGCGGGAACCAGACCAGGTACGAGACGCGGGTCGCCAGCTCCAGCGCCAGCGACATGCCGGCCAGCTCGATCAGCAGGGTCAGGGTGTTGACGATCGCGGTCGCGACGAGCGGGATCAGCGCCAGGCGGAACCCGAGGCGGTCGCGGATCACGTCGAAGAGCGTCCGCCCGGAGGCGATCGCCACCCGCCCGCACATGTCGGCGTAGACCATCAGCCCGATCACGCCGGGCACCAGCGTCCAGAGGAGGCCGAAGCGCTGCTGCGCGCCGGCCTGGGCGGACGTGATGATGCCGCCCATGTCGACGAAGCCGCCGATGGCCGTCAGCACGCCGAGGAAGAGGCCGCTCGCCCGCTTCAGTTGCACCCCGCCGCCCCGCTCGCCACCCGGGCCATCTCCCGCGCCACGTCCGGCGCGCAACATCCGTTCCATCGCGGGCGCGCGATCTCGTATTTTGGCGCCATGAGGGGCTGGCATACTTCGTGCGATAGCCGTGCCCGAAGTGCCGGCAGCCGTGGCCCGTCCCGAGACGGACCGGCGGCGCAGGCGAAGGAGTTTGCAGCATGGCAGTCGATCCTGTACCCCCCAGCGAGCCGGTCTACGACCGTGATCCGGCCTACGACCAGGAAGTCGTCAGCCGCGCGCGGCGGCAGGACGTCGTGACGCCGGAAGGCGACGTCGTCG
>DASSSV010000644.1:0-10663 GCA_035708265.1 Thermomicrobiales bacterium
GGCGAAATACACATCCAGAGAGGCGACGGAATCATGGAGACAGTCGACTTCGAGATGTTCAGCAACTCGTATAACCTCTTCATGCTGATAATACCTAGGAAAAGACACTTCTTCGCACGGAGTGTGCGTCTGGTGAGCACAGCAGAGGAACCGAGCGACTACTTCCCCTCCCGGTAGGCCCTGGGCTAGAGAACGTGCGACCAGGGGCAAAGTAGCGACAGTCCCGCCCCGCTGCGGGCACGGCGCGCTTCCCGTTTGCCCCCACAAGCGCTCAGCTTACCGCCGCGGGGCCAGCACCAGGCGAAGTGCCGAGTTGTCTCCTGGCGTCGGCACATCGCCCCTTCCCCGGCCGGTTTGCCCGCCGGATCGGCTGTACGTATACTGCCGGGACCGGGAGAAGTGCCGCCTCTGACCGTTCTCGGCACTTCTCCCGGGTGGCGGTACGGGGCGGTGTTCCGGCGGGAGGGGGCGCATGAAGCGGCTGTGGACCCAGGAGGAGCTGGTCGAGCATTGGACCCTGGCCCCCGACGAGCTGGCCCTACTCGGGAACAAGACCGGGGCGACCCGGCTGGGGTTCGGCGTCCTGCTCAAGGCGTTCCAGCATGAGGGCGTGTTCCCGGCCGGCAAGCACGAGGTGCCCGCGTCGGTCGTCGCCTTCCTCGCCCGCCAGGTCGGCGTCCCGGCCGCCGCCTACCTGGAGTACGACTGGGGCGGCCGGGCCATCAAGTACCACCGCGCGCGGATCCGCGAGTACCTCGGCGTGCGCGAGGCGACGATCGCCGACGCCGAGGCGGTCGCCGCCTGGCTGGTCGAGCACGTCCTCGACCAGCAGCACCAGCCCGACGCGTTGCGGGCCGCCGCCCAGGGGCGCTTCCGCGCCCTCCGGCTGGAGCCGCCGACCCCCAAGCAACTCGCCCGGCTGACCCGCTCGGCGCTCCACACCTGGGAGGCGCGCCTGTTCGCCGCCACCCTGGCGCGGCTGACGCCCGCGACCCTGGCGGCGCTGGATGCGCTGGTGGCGACCCGCCCGGCCGAGGCCGCCGACGGCGACGCGACGCCCGGCCAGGCGCCGCCGGACACGAGCGCCTTCGCCGCCCTGCGCGCCGACCCCGGCGCGGTCGGGCTGGCGAGCGTCGAGGCGGAGATCGCCAAGCTGGCGACCATCCGCGCGCTCGACCTGCCCCCCGACCTCTTCCGCGATGTCGGGCCGGCGGTGCTGGCGCAGTACCGCCAGCGCGCCGCGGCCGAGTGGCCGCGGGAGCTGCGCGCCCACGCGCCGGGGGTGCGCGCCACCCTCCTGGCCGCCTTCTGCACCCTGCGCGCCCGCGAGATCACCGATGGCCTGGTCGAGCTGCTCCTGCACGTCGTCCAGCGCATCGGCGTGCGCGCCGAGCGTCGCGTCGAGCGCGAGCTACTGGAGGATTTCCGGCGGGTCGCCGGCAAGCACGGCATCCTCTTCACGCTGGCCGAGGCCGCGCTGGCCCGGCCCGATGAGACGGTGCGGGCGGTGATCTACCCGGCCGTCGGCGAGCAGACGCTGCGCGACCTGGTCAAGGAATACAAGGCGACCGGCCCGGCCTACCGCACGCGCATCCACACCGTCATGCGCGCCTCCTACCAGCATCACTACCGTCGGCTGCTGCCGCTGCTCCTGGCCGCCCTCGACTTCCGCTCCAACAACGACGCCCACCAGCCCGTCATCGCGGCCCTGGCGCTCCTGCGGAAGTACGCCGACAGCAAGGCGCGCACCTACGGCGAGGAGGAGGTGGTGCCGCTCGAGGGGGTCGTCCGCGGCGGCCTCCAGGAATTCGTCTTGGAGGTGCCGACGGATGGTGGCCGGCGCGTCAATCGCATCAACTACGAGATCGCCGCCCTGCACGCGCTGCGCGACGGGCTGCGCGCCAAGGAGATCTGGGTCGTGGGCGCCGACCGCTACCGCGACCCCGACGAGGACCTGCCCCGGGACTTCGACGCGCGGCGCGCCGACTACTACCAGGCGCTCAACCAGCCGCGGGAGGCCGACCAGTTCATCGCCACGGTGCAGCGCGAGCAGCGGGAGGCCCTCGCCGCGCTCGACGCGGGCCTGCCGGCGAACGCGGCCGTCACCATCGGGGCCACGGGCCAGGGGCGTATCAAGGTCGCGCCGCTGGCACCGCAGGCGGAGCCGGCCGCGCTGGAGCGGCTGAAGGCCGAGCTGGCCCACCGCTGGCCGATGACCAGCCTGCTGGACATGCTCAAGGAGGCCGACCTGCGCGTCGGCTTCACCCGGCACCTCGCCAGCGTCGCCGGCAGGGAGCAGTTGGACGCGGCCACGCTCCAGAAACGGCTGCTGCTCTGCCTCTACGGGCTGGGCACCAACACCGGGCTGCGGCGGGTCAGCGGCGCCGCCGCGGGGGCCAGCTACGGCGACCTGCGCTACGTCCGCCGGCGCTTCCTCACCCGCGACGGGCTGCGGGCGGCCATCGCCGAACTGGTCAACGCCATCCTGGCCGCGCGCCAGCCGGCGATCTGGGGCGAGGGCACGACCGCCTGCGCCTCGGACAGCAAGAAGTTCGCCGCCTGGGACCAGAACCTGCTGACCGAGTGGCACGTCCGCTATCGCGGCCCGGGCGTGATGATCTACTGGCACGTCGAGCGCAAGGCGGTCTGCATCTACTCCCAGCTCAAGAGTTGCTCCTCCTCCGAGGTCGCCGCGATGATCGAGGGCGTGCTGCGCCACTGCACCGCGATGGCGGTGGAGAAGAACTACGTCGACAGCCACGGCCAGTCGGAGGTCGCCTTCGCCTTCACCCGGCTGCTCGGCTTCCAGCTCCTCCCGCGGCTGAAGGGGCTCAAGCGGCAGCGGCTCTACCGCCCCGAGGCGGGTCGGCCGGATGCCTACCCGCACCTCCAGCCGGTCCTCACGCGCCCCATCGACTGGGACCTCATCCGCCGGCAGTACGACGAGCTGGTCAAGTACGCCACCGCGCTGCGGCTCGGTACGGCCGAGCCGGAGGCGCTCCTGCGGCGCTTCACCCGCGCCAGCGTCCAGCACCCGACCTACCGCGCGCTGGCCGAGTTGGGCAAGGCCCAGAAGACCATCTTCCTCTGCCAGTACCTGGCGTCGGAGGCGCTGCGCCGGGAGATCCACGAGGGGCTCAACGTCATCGAGAACTGGAACAGCGCCAACGGCTTCATCTTCTACGGCCGCGGCGGCGAGCTGGCCAGCAACCGGCCGGAGCAGCAGGAGGTCGCCATGCTCTGCCTGCACCTGGTGCAGCTGGCGCTCGAGTACGTGAACGTGCTGATGCTCCAGCGCCTGCTGGGCGCGCCCGGCTGGGCCGAGCAGATGACGCCGGCGGACTGGCGGGCGCTCACGCCGCTGCTCTACCACCATGTGACGCCCTACGGCACCTTCACCCTGGATCTCGCCGCGCGCCTGCCGCTCGGCGACGAGGAGGACGCGGCATGAGCACGCCCGCGCGGACCCCCGCCAAGCAGAAGGCGCGCCAGCTGGCCCGGCATCTGCGCGGCGAGCGGCCCGATTACGCCTACCTCAAGGAGGTCTTCCGCTGCCTGCGGGCCGAGCTGGACGTCGCCGTGCCGCGCGCACCGAAGCGGCTGCCGGCGGTGCCGACCGAGGACGAGATCCGGCGCTTCTACGAGGCGGTCTGGCACGGGCGCCGCCTGGGCGACGCCGTCCTCATCAAGACCCTGCTCTACACCGGGGTGCGGGTCAGCGAACTCGTCGCCGTCCGGCTCGACGCGGTCGACCTGGACCGCTGCCAGATTCGCATCAATCAGGGCAAGGGTGGGAAGGACCGGGTCGTCCCGTTCCCGGCGGCCTTCAAGGAGACCCTGGCGCTCCACATGGCCGCGATGGGTCGCCAGGGCGCCTCGCACCTGTTCGAGTCGAGTTGGAAGAAACCCTACAGCGACCGGGGCGTGCGGAAGATCCTGGCGCGCTACGCCGCTGAAGCCGGCCTGCCGCACCCCATCTCCCCGCACCGGCTGCGGCACTTCCTCTTCACCTGGCTGAAGAAGCAGGGCGTCGACGACGCGCTGATCCAGCCCTACTCCGGGCACGCCAGCCGGCAGTCGCTCGAGATCTACTCGCGGCTGGCCCTCGGCGAGGCCCAGGCCGAGTACGAGGCGGTCATCGGGCGCTTCCCGGTGTAGGCCCCCGCTACTTTGCCCCCGGTCGCACGTTCTCTAGCCCAGGGCCCGGTAGGTCTCGGCGAGGACGGTACTGGCCAGCCGCTCTTTGAAGCATGGGTTGATCGTGAAGCGCTCGTAGAGCGAGGAACTCTCGCCGTTATCCTTCTTTCCCTATAGCATCGAGGGGGATGGCGATTACCTCGTCAGCCATGCCGTCGGCGTCGTACTGGCCCGGCGTCTCGCTGATAGTCCGTGCCGGGCGGGTGCGCCCGCCGTCCTCCGGCAGGTCCTCGGGTACTTCGCCGTTCCATAGCAAGCCCGGCCGCGGCACCTTGTAGTACTCGTCGGCCGAGCGCGCCGGCGCGGCGGGGCGCTCCACGAAGCGGCCGAGTGCGCCGCGCAAGTACTCCTCTTCCAAGTCCACGCACGTCCAGCGCCGCGCTAGGCGCTCGCACACCTCCCCGGTGACACAGCTGCCGCCGAAAGGATCGAGCACCGTATCGCCCTCATTGGTCAGCATGCGCACGAAGTATTCGGGCAGGTCGGCCGGGTAGCGCGCCGGGTGCGCCTTGATGCCCCGCTCCTTGCAGTAGCGCAGGTAGAAGCTGTTGCTCTCGGTGTTGGGCAGGGCGATCAGATTCGGCGGGATGGAGGCCCCGTTGTCGATCGCGAACTTCTCGCTGATGTCATGGCCGGAAGGGCGCAGCTTCGCCTTGTAGCCGTTCTTCAGCAGGTCGCGCATCGAGGCGCTGTAGGGCTGTAAGACGCGCCGGTTGCTCGCGCGCGGCCAGGGCGTGGGCGAGAGCCACCAGACGCAGTTGATGGCGTCTTTGACACGGATGCGGCGGATGTTCACCCACTCGGCCGGCGTCGGCAGCTTCGAGGGGTTCCACCAGTAGAACTCCTGCGCCAAGTGGAAGCCGTACTCGTCGCAGAGCATGATCAGTAGCTTGAAGTGGTAGAGGCTGCGCGTCGGTTGGCTGGGTATCCAGGCCCCGCCGATGTCGATTACCAGGCTGCCGTTCTCTTTCAGCACGCGCCGAAAGCCATCGGCGAAGGGTCGGAACCAGTCGAGGTAGCTGTGCGCGTCGGCGTTGCCATACTCCTTCTTCCGCACCAGGCCGAACGGCGGGCTGGTCATGATCAGGTCCACGGAGCGCTCCTCCGCCTCCCGCATCACGTCGAGCGCGTCGCCGAGGATGATGCGGCCGTGTGTCGTCTTATGGTATAGGCGGGGCTGCTCGGTCATTGTTTATTGCTCCAACACCTTGATGGTCATGGCGTGCTTGGCCTCACGCGTCAGGATATCGGCGATGACAATCGGCCGCGCGACGATGCGCCGGATGTCCTGGCCGTCGATCATGACGATGCAGAGATTCGAGTCGTTCATTATCTTGTTGGCGTAGCGCCGCGCCTCCGGCCCAATAGTGCCGGTCGAGACGATGACGATGACGTTGCTCTTGAGGAAGTGTGTCAGGCCCACCTCCTTCGCCACGTCGTCCAGACTGACGGAGTTCGTCCGCTTGCACTGAATCTGCCAGCGCGAGAAGACCAGCCGGGTTGTCTCAAAGATTACATCAACCTCCGCGCCGCCGGTCGCATCGCCGCGTAGGCGGGTGCTCACGTAAGTTAGGTCCACGAGGCGCATCAGCTTAATGGCGAGCGCCTCCAGAGCCAGGCCGCCGATGTGCCTGTCGGTCGAGCCCACTTCGGCGATCACGTCGGCGAGCGGCTTGCGCAGGAAGGGGCGCAGGTCGGCCCCGACCTGCTGCTCGAACTGCTCCAAGAGCGGCGTGAGCACCTCAGCCGTGAGTTTCTCGGTCGGCGTGACCATGAACGGCCGCGCGCCTCGCCCCACCTCGCGGGTGCCGCGCTCCAGGGTGATGAAGCCGGCGTCGCGGAGCGGGTAGAGCACGTCCTTCGGCAGGCTTTTTTCGTTGAAGGCAATGCCGTAGGTGGTGTGTGCCAGGTGCTCGATATCATTCGAGGCGTAGGGGGCGGCGTCGCCGCCGAGGTTGGCGAGCACTTTGAGGTAGGCGCGCTGCGGTGCTGAGAATCGCGCTAGCGCCTCTAGCTCTTCCTCGCTGATGCCAAGCAACTCCTGGAAGCGCCCAGTATCGACGCGCCAGCCAGTAACAAAGACGCCGGCCCGCTCCAACCACAGGCGCATCATGCTCGGGTGCTTGCCGCCGCGTGGGAAGTGGATGCCACGCTCCCCCAGCCAGGTGCGCAGCTTCGGTAGATCGACCGTCTCGCCACCGGCCTGCATGTCGAGGATGCACTGCACGACGGTCGCGCCGTGCAGATTGCGCAGGATATGCTGCCCGAGCGCCGCGTACAGTGTGTCATCGTCTTGGCGCAGCTCATAGAGCTGCCGGCCAAAATCGGTGAGGTGTACTTGGCGGTCGATGATACCGTAGGCGATCATGCCGAGTTTGGTGTTGTTCGCGAGCTTCAACCGGTTGTAATCGCTGGTCTTATGACTGCCGAAATAGCGATCGCGCACGGCTTCCTCGAAGGACTTGGGATCACCGGCGTGGTCTACGGCGAGCTGCAACAGGTGTGGCAGGTCGATCTGCGAGGGAGAAAATTCACTTCCGAACGGGAGATCGCTCTTGATCGGCATCAACACTTCTTCCATAGGCGTACGTACTATTGGCTACAGTCTAGCGGAGAGGGACCGGGCTGTCAAAAGAGTGGGCTGTCGCAATGAACAGACGCTGTACTTGGTGCGGCGAGGCGGCGATCTCGCCGGCCGATTCGAGACCTCGAAATATTCGCGGCCATGATCATCCTATGATCCGCGGACATCGGCGTTCATCCGTCGTCCTGCGCGTGAGAATGAGCAGGAAAAGGCCCCCCGCCATGGCGGCGGGGGCCAGTTCTCTCTCAATACGTGATGTGATCGACGTCAGGTCAGTCGCTTGCCCGGCCGGTGGTGCTCCTCAACCCACGGGCCTTCGCGCCGGCGCTCGGCCCGGCGGGCGGCGAGCGTCGCGACGACCGCCGGCGGCAGCTCGGCCGGGTGGCCGCAAATCAGCGCAAGGCGCAATCGCTCGCCGAGCCGTTCGCCTGGCGGCTCCCCCACCACGACGACGTAAGGTACGCCATCGAGCAGCAGCCGGTAGGCCGACAGGTCGCACCCGGCCCCGTGGAGCGCCGCGGCGACGCGCCGGTAGGCCCGCCCGGCATCCTCCTCGTCCGCAAACTCCGTCGCCACGATGTAGCGCGCCGCGCTGGGGTGTCTCCGCTCCATGGTGTCCCTCCTGGTCGCCGTCCCCTGCCGCCGCCGTTCGGGCGGCAGAGGGGGGATCGGGAGGGGTGCCACAGCCCGGTCGTGCCGTGGCACCATCACCAGCACCCGCGCGATCCCGGTGTCGCCGGCGTGCTCGTGGTGCCCGGCTTAGGTGGTGTGCCGACCGCATGACCAGAAAAAGCCGGCGCCGCAAAGGCAGGCGCCGGCGTGCCCCGGTCTCTCAATCGGGTTAGGGTTATCTCTCTCCTATGGTGCCGCCACCGCCGCGCCGCGCTCCGGCAGCAGGGCGTCGGCCAGCGGGTACCAGTCGTCGCACCGCGCCAGCGTGAGCAGGTGCGCGAAAAGCGGGTCGAGCGCCGGCGTGGCCGCCGGGTAGCACCGCGAGGCCCAGCGGGGCGTGGCCCCGCCGCCCGCGGCGGCGAAGAGGCTCGTCCGCCACCCATCGGCGTCGCGCTCCAGGCGCGCGCAGTAGGTGTCGGCGCCGATCGCCAGGTAGGCGACCGCCTCGTAGGCGCGCCCCGTCGGGTCGGCGACCGCGCGCTGCTCCCAATAAACGATCAGCAGGGCCGGCCGGCGGCGACATTCGTTACTCATGGCCCACCTCATCTGCGGCCTCTTCCAGCGCGCCGAACATCCGGCGCGTCAGCCCGGCGATGACCGCCAGCGAGGCCCACAGCCGCGCCGGCGTCACCTTGTAGGTCAGCAGGTAGTCCGCCGCGAAGGGATACTCGATCCCCAGGTGCCGCAGCACCACGTAGGCGGTCGATTCCGCCTCCAGCTCGCATTGCTCGCGCTGCCGGTCAACCGCGGCCGGGCCGAAGTGCGCGAGCTGGTGCGCCCACTCGTGCAGCAGCGTCGCCAGGCGGTTGCGCGAGTCGAGGCCCGCGGCGACGACGATCGTCCGGCCGTCGGTGCGGCCGTGGACGCCGGCGGGCAGGGCCGCCTCCGCCACCTGCACCCCGCTCGCCCAGATGGCCGCGGCGACGCGCCGGTATAAGGGCTCGACGTCGTCGGGCAGGGGGCGCCAGAGTGACGGCAGGGGCCGGGCGGCGATGTCGACCAGGTCCTCGGCGGCGTAGACCGCCGCCGGCCGGAAGCCGACGCAGCGCTCGATCTCGCCCCCGTCCTCGGGGTCGCGCTCGCGGGCGACGACCGGCGCCCAAATCCAGATCGCCTTGCTCCCTCTCGCCACCTGCCTACCCAGCCGCCGCCAGGTGGTGTAGCCGGCGACCCGGCTGGCGCCCGGGCGCTGAGCGCGGATCAGGAGCAGGTTGCGGTAGCTGTACCGGTGGAACCGGCTCCAGCAGGCCAGCGTCGCTAGGTAGTCCTCGGTGTGACCCCGGTCGAGCTGATCGGCCAGGGCGAGCACCGCCGCCTGGGTGGCGGCGGCCAGCTCGTCGGCGCGCGGCACGGTCGGCGTCGCCTGGGTGGGTGCGAGCATCGTCTCCCTCCGGCCTTGGGTCGCTGCTGTTGAATGGCAACAGCACCGGGCAAGGTCGGAGCGCTGAACTCGACGGTCGCCTCTTCTCCGCGCCGCTCTGACGGTCGATAATGGGGTGTATGGACCCCGTCCCCGAACCCCTCCAATGGTGGGCCTACGGCCACTACGCCGAGGTCAGGCGCCAGCTTGACCGCCGGCGCCGGCCCGACGACCGGCCGGTCACCCTCCCCTATTGCCGTCGCCTGATCAAGAGCCACATCCGGGCGCAGTTCAAGGCGACCGGTGATTCCATCTGGGACCCGCGCGGCCATGCTGGCTACGAGCGCCTGAGAAGGGCGATCATGGAAAACCGCACGGCCGACCATGACCTCGTCTAACCCTGTCGGCGCGGCGCGGCCGACCGGACCCGGCGACGGGTGCCCGGTGTCACCTTCCTGTCTTTATCGTGGCTCCGGCCCCGCCCGGACGAGCGGGAAGGCGCTCGACAGGGCGCGCTCAACGGGCGGCGGGCGGTGTGTCCGGCCCAACCTCCCCGGGTAAGTCGGTCGTATTTGCGGTCCAAAAAGAGGAGTCGGCCGCGCCCGCCGCAACCAAAATAACACGAAGAAAACCCGAATGTGAAGCCCTCAAATCATAGGTGCGATAGCCCGGTATGGCGCCGAAACCGCGTCCGGCACCCCCTTCGAGAGGGGGCCGGCGATGTGGTACAACGACACTCTATGGCGCATCCCACCGCACCAACTGACCACCGCCGCCAGACGCCGGCGAAGCGGCGCGCCCGCTCCCGGTATGTCCGGAGCGGCAAGCCGGCCAGGCCCTATCCCCTCGCCCACATCGCGCAGGGGCTCGACGTGCTGGTGGCGCTCGACCGGCTGGGGCTCCTGACCAACGGCCAGATTCGCGACCTCGTCTTCGCCGATGCTTCCTCCCCGGCCACCGGGCGGCCCTACGGCGCCGCCTACGCGCGCAAGCTGGCCAATCTGACCTGCCGGCGGCTCTGGGAGAGCGGCCTGCTGCGCCGGCAGTCGGCCATCCTCACCTCGCCGCGCACCGGCGGCCCCTACCTGCACTTCTACAGCATCCTGACGCCGGCCGGCGCCCGCGCCGTGGCCGAGCACTACGCCGAGACCGGCGCCGGCACGCCGCGCTGGTCGCGCGGCCTTTACGACCTCGGCCCCCAGCAGATCGATCACAGCCTGCTGATCAACGACGTCTACGTCCGCCTCCACCGGGCGGCGGCATCGGCCGGGTTTACCCTGCGCGACTGGCAGGACGACCGGCAACTCATGGCGCTCCAGCGGGCCGGCCTGACCCACTTCGTCACCGTGCCCGATGGGTTCTTCGTGCTGGAGGCCGGCGGCGCGCCCTACGGCCATTTCCTGGAGATCGACCGCGGTACCGAGGCGCAGACGAGCGCCAGGCGGCCCGACCGGGCCTGGGCGCGGAAAATCGAGGGCTACGGCCGCTACCTCACCCGCCTGATCGCCGACGACCCCGCCTTCGCGGCGAGTACGAGCCCGATCGTCCTGACCGTCACCCTCAGCCCGCGGCGGCTGGAGGGGCTGCTCGCAACGACCCGCCAGGCCGGCGGCGGCGGGCGCTACTGGTTCACCACGGCGGCCGAGCTGCTCGCCGGCGACGACCCGGACTCCTCGTGGGCGCCGCTCTGGCGCGTCCCGACCGACCCCGCCCCGCGTTCCCTCCGCGATCGCCTCGCTCGGTCGTGAGGCCAATCCCGCCCCGTCTTGGCATGCCCGCCGATGCCAGCGAAGTAGCGTTTTTGCGTATTTGACATCGTGCCGCCGCCGTGCGATACTCGCCGTATAACC
>DASSSV010000645.1:0-2621 GCA_035708265.1 Thermomicrobiales bacterium
CGTACCGATGCAGGCAGCGGGGCGGCCGGTGGCCGCGATCTGCCGAGGGCCCCGCGCCGGCGCTCCACCGGTAGGCGCGCGACGGCGTGGCCGCGGGCCTGCCTGGCCGGGTGCCGCCGAAAGCGGCGGGCGCGACCGATATCGTGCCGGCCAAACCAGAGATTGGGGGCGATAGTGCGCTACCCCGGGGCGTCTTCCCTGGTGGGCGGAAGCTGCTCCCCGGCGGCGGACGGGGGCAGACCCATCTGCTGCCGGACGCGCTCGATCTCGGCCACGGTGAACCGGCGATATCCACTCGGCAGCTTCACATGCGGCACCAACCCCTTGTCGGCCCAGGCGCGCAGCGTGTTTGGATGCACCCCGAGCCGCGCGGCCGCCTGGCTGATCGTCAGCAACCGTTGCTCGCCCATCGCGCCGCCTCCTCCTCGACCGAGCATAGTCGACTCTGGAGACTTTGTAAAGAACTATTGACAAACTTTGTAGACTTTGGTAAACTTAGTGGAGTAAGGAGAATGGCCCCGCGGGAACGCCGGCAAGCTCCCCGCGAGGCCACCACCGGGGGCCGGAGGCCCCGAGCGAAAGGTGGTCAGCGATGCTCGCGTCTCACCGCAAGCCGCTCGACGCCCCTTCTGGCGGCCATCGCGTTCTTGTTCAGGAACGCCTATCCGCTGCGCTCGCCCTCCTCGAGGACGGCGTGGAGGCGCTCCTCGACGGGCCGGGCTTCGCCGCCTACCTGCGCACGATGGCCCGCTTCCACCAGTACAGCGCCCGGAACGTCGCGCTGATCCACGCGCAGCGACCGGACGCGACCCGCGTGGCTGGCTATCGCGCCTGGCAGGCGCTGGGGCGGCAGGTGCGCAAGGGCGAGCAAGGCATCCGCATTCTGGCCCCCCACCGGCGCAGCGTCGCGTACGGCGACGCGCCGGAGGACGAGCCGGTGGAGGTCGTGACCGGCTTCGGGGTGGCGACGGTCTTCGACATCAGTCAGACCGACGGCGACCCGTTGCCCGCGCCGCCGGCCCCCGCGGCGCTGGCGGGGTCGTCCGACACCGGCGCGCGGCTCGCCGGGCGGCTCGCCGCCGTGCTGGTCGCGGAGGGTGTGCGCGTCTCCCGCGCCGACACCGGCCGGGCCAACGGGTGCTATGTCCCCCGACTACGCCGCATCGTCCTGCACCGGGATCTCGACGGCGATCAGGCCGTCAAGACGCTGGCCCACGAGACCGCGCACCACGTCGCGGTGACGCGCGCCGTGGCCGGCCACGGCCTCAGCCGGGCCGACGCCGAGACGATCGCCGAGGGGGCGGCCTACGTCGTCCTCCACCACGCCGGGCTCGACGCCGGCGGCTACACCTTCGCCTACGTCGCCCGCTGGGCCGAGGACCGCGCCGTGCTCGCGCGCAACCTCGAAGCGATCCGCCTAACCGCCCACACCGTCATCGCCGCCCTCGACGATGCGACGACCTACCCCGATCTGCCGGGCACGGCGGCCACCGCGGCTTGAACGTGTCCGCCGCCCGGCGCACACGCCGGCGGGGCGACCCAGCACGGAGGTCGGCGTCATGCGCAAGACCCATGACTACCTCCACCGCTATCGGGGCATCTGGCGCGACGGCGGGATCTGCCGCATCGAGGTCTACGAGCCGGCGCCGGGCGAGGGGACGGACCGGCCGGTGATCGTCTGCTCGGAAATGCAAGAGAATACCAACACGAGCGTGACCAATCTCGCCGAAATCCTCGCCGCCGAGGTCGTCGCCCGGCACTTTCCCTGGCTGCTGGTCGCATCGGACGGGGACGAGCAACCAGTGGTTTGGGTCGAGCACTACCCCGCCGAGCGCGGCCTGCGGGAAGCGTTCGACCGGGTGGCCTTCAGCCCCTGGCGTATCACGACCCGCTGCGAAGGCGGCGTGACGCGGCGGTGCCTGGGCACGCCGCATTGGTGCCGGTTGACTCGGGAGGAGGTGAACGCGCTGCTCGGCCGTGCGTCTGTCAGTCGTTGAGAGGAAGGAGGCCCGCGATGAACGAGGAGGAGCGCCGGCAACTGTTCGCCGGCATCGCCGACTACCTCGCGGCGATGCGCCCCGTCCACCCCGTGCGGCCGCGGCCGGCCGGCGGGTTCACGCCGACCTGCCGCTGCCCGGCCTGCGGCAGCCGGCTGGCGCCGGACGGCCGCGCCGGGTGGTGGACGCGGTGTGGCGTGTGCGGCTGGCACGAGGAAACGCGTAGGGCGACGTGAGCGAACAGGCACAGGAGGAGGTGCATCATGGCTCGCGGGCTCAACAGGATCCAGATCATCGGCCATCTCGGCGCCGACCCCGAGACGCGCTATCTGCCGAGCGGCCAGGCGGTGACGAACTTCCGCGTGGCGGTCAACCGCCAGCGGCGCGACCAGCAGGGCGACGCGGTGGAGGAGACCGAGTGGTTCCGCTGCGTCGCCTTCGACAAGCTCGGCGAGATCGCCGGCGAGTACCTGCACAAAGGTCGGCAGGTCTACGTCGAGGGGCGCTTGCAGACGCGCCAGTACACCGACCGCGAGGGCATCGCGCGGACCGCGGTGGAGGTCATCGCCGGCGACCTGGTGCTGCTCGGCCGCGGCGAGGCGGCCGGCCAGCCGGCGGCGGCCG
>DASSSV010000646.1:0-2680 GCA_035708265.1 Thermomicrobiales bacterium
ATGGTCGGCGGCAGCACCCCGAGGTCGGCGATATCGCGTTCCCACTCGTCAATGTAGCTCTGGGCCAGCGCCAGGGGCTCAACGCCAAGCTCGGCGGCGCGGGCGATGATCTTGTCGTCCACGTCGGTGAAGTTCTGCGCGTGCGCGACGGTGTAGCCGCGGTACTCCAGGTAGCGGCGGATCACGTCGAAGCAGATCGCGAAGAGCGCGTGGCCGATGTGCGCCGGGCCGTAGACGGTCGGGCCGCAGATGTACATCCGCACCTTCCCCGGCTCGACCGTCTCGAAATCCTCTTTCCGCCGGGTCAGCGTGTTGTAGACACGTAGCGCCACTGGGGGCTCCTTTCGTGGTCGTCAGTCGCCGGTCGTCGGCCGTCGGTGGACGGGCGGCGGGCGGCTGCGTGGGGGAGGCGGCGTGCGGGGCGGAGCCGTGGCCCTCACCCCCTATCCCCCTCTCCCAATTCTGGGAGAGGGGGAACCCGCCGTCAACACCATAGTGTTCCCGCGCGCGGGTTCAGGGATGGGGCCTGCCCTCCCGGCTGATAGTCCGGAAGAACGGCACAATGTCTCAATGGAGATCTCCCCCTCGCCCAGGATTGGGAGAGGGGCCGGGGGGCGAGGGCGAACGCCTACCCCGCCTCCGGCCGGTAGCGCGTCGGTGGCGGGGGCGGACAGGCGATTTCTTCGCGCGCGTGGTGCTGCTCCAGCGCGGCGATGCGCGCGGTGAGTTCGGCGACCTGCCGCTGGAGCGCGAGCAGTTGCTCGTGCTCGGGGTCGGGCAGGCGCTCCAGGCGCCGCGGCCCGGCGCCCGCGCCGTTGGCGGCGTCGGGGCGCGCGGCGTGGGCCGGGACGCCGACGGCGGTGCTGTAGGCCGGGACGTCGCGCAGGACGACGGCGCCGCCGCCGATCCGGGCTCCCTCCCCGATGCGCACGGCGCCGAGGACCTTCGCGCCGACGCCGATCGTCACCCGGTTCTCGACGGTCGGGTGGCGCTTGCCGGTCTCTTTGCCGGTGCCGCCGAGGGTGACGCCCTGGTAGATGCCGACGTCGTCGCCGATCTCCGCCGTCTCGCCGATCACCACGCCCATGCCGTGGTCGATGAAGAAGCGGCGACCGATCGTCGCGCCCGGGTGGATCTCGATGCCGGTGAGGAAGCGCGCCCAGTGGGAGATCAGGCGCGGCAGGAGCGGCACGCGCCGCCGGTAGAGGGGGTGGGCGACCCGGTGGAACCACTGGGCGTGGAGCCCCGGCGTGGTGAGCAGAATTTCGAGCGCGCCGTTGCGGGCGGCGGGATCGCGCTCCTTGACGACCCGGATGTCCTCGCGGAGACGCGCGAAGAACCCCATGGCGGACTCTCCTTTCGCGGTGGGATGGGTGCTGGACGGTGAGCGAGGGGGTGCGGACGCGGGCCTACGCCCGCCCACACCCCCGCGGACACCTGCACCGGCTCCCGCCGTGGCGGCGGATGAACGCCTCCCGGCTCTCCGTCGCGGTCGTGGCCATGGGGCTCCCCTGGTGACTCGTCATGCGCCGGCCGGTCAGTCCTTCGTCGCCGCGGCGGCCTTGTCCGGCGCGGCCTTCTCGGCCTTGCTCTCGGACGACGACCCGCCGGACGACGACTTGGCGCCGGTCGAACTGGTGGAACTCGTGCCGCTCTCGCTCGACGTGCCCTTGCGGCTGTCGGTGATGTACCAGCCCGAGCCTTTGAAGATGATCCCGGCCGGGAAGAGGACCCGGTGGATCGCGCCGCCGCACTTGGGGCACTCGGTCAGCGGCGCGTCGCTGAAGCGCTGCATCTGCTCGAACTGGTGGCCGCACGTCTTGCACTGATATTCGTAGGTTGGCATCCGCTTGTCGCCCTCCGACCTCCCGTCCACGTCACGGTGCTGCCCACGATTGTACCCGATCGGCCCGGCCGGCGCAATGCTTCCCAAAAGTGAGTATTGCGCGACGAGGACTCAGGACTCAGGACTCAGGACTAAGTGGACGAGGTAGGGAAACATCGCGCTCTCCGGTGGCATGATGCCTACGGGGCGCCTTCACTGAGTCCTGAGTCCTGAGTCCTGAGTCCTACCGGTAGGAGGCGGCTTGCAGGTTGAACAGCTCCGCGTAGCGGCCGTCGCGCAGGAGGAGTTCGTCGTGCGTGCCGTCCTCGATGATCGCGCCGCCTTCGAGGACGAGGATGCGGTCGGCCAGGCGGACGGTCGAGAAGCGGTGGGAGATGTAGAGGCCGGTCTTGCCCGCCGTCAGCTCCTTCATCCGCGCGAAGATCTCGTACTCGGCCTGCGCGTCGAGCGCGGCGGTCGGCTCGTCGAGGACGAGGATCTGCGCGTCGCGCACGAAGGCGCGGGCCAGCGCGACCTTCTGCCACTCGCCGCCCGAGAGCTGGTGCCCCTGGTCGAACCACTTGCCGAGGAGCGTGTCGTAGCCGGCCGGCAGGCGGGCGATGACGTCGTCGGCGCCGCTCTGGGCCGCGGCGTGGCCGATGCGGTCGCGGTCCTCCAGCGCCTCCAGCCGGCCGACGCCGATGTTCTCGCGCGCCGAGAGGAAGTAGGTGACGTAGTCCTGGAAGATCACGCCGATCTCGTGGCGCAGCGCGGCCGGGTCGTACTCGCGAATGTCCACGCCGTCAATGAGAATCTGCCCTTCGTCGGGGTCGTAGAGGCGGGTCAGGAGCTTGA
>DASSSV010000647.1:0-5275 GCA_035708265.1 Thermomicrobiales bacterium
AGGCGAAGCCGACGACCGCCTCGCCCGGCGCCTCCCGCGCGACGCAACAGCGGAAGCCGGCGCGCCCCGCGTGCCGCGGCAGGATCTCGCCGCCGAAGCGCGCCGCGTCCTCCTCGCCCGTCTGGTAGAGCGGCGGCGCGAACGCGGCCCGGTATACCGCGGCGAGCTCGTCCCGCACCGCGGCCACCGCCGCCGCCTCCACCTCGTCAACGCCCGCCGCCATCATCCTCCACCGAGCCGTCAGCCGTCAGCCATCAGCAACTCTCCTGATGGCCGATCGCCGACGGCTGACCGCCCCTCATCACTCATCACTCATCACTCATCACTCGTCACTCGTGCGCCGGGACGGCGCCGGCGTCGAAGAGCGCGGTCGCCTCGTCGACGCGGCGGGCGAACTCGCCGAGCGCGGCGCGGACCGGTTCCGGCGTCGTCATGTCCACGCCGGCCCGTCGCAGCAACTCGATCGAGTAGTCCGACCCGCCGCTCGCCAGGAAGGCCAGGTAGCGCTCGACCGCCGGCGCCCCCTCCTCACGGATCGCCCGCGCCAGCGCGATGGCCGCCGCCAGCCCGGTCGCGTACTGGTAGACGTAGAAGCCGCGGTAGAAGTGCGGGACGCGCGCCCACTCGATCTCCACCGGTTCATCCACCGCGACGCCCTTGAAGTACTCGCCGAAGAGGCGGGCGTACTCGGCCGAGAGGTTGTCGGCGGTCAGCGCGGCGCCGGCCTCGACCTGCGCGTGCGTCCAGCGCTCGAACTCGGCGAAGAGCGTCTGGCGGACGAGGGTGCTGCGGACGTCGTCGAGGAACTGCGCCAGCACCGCGAAGCGCTCGGCGTCGCTCGTCGCGCGGTCGAGCAGGTGCCAGGTCAGCAGCGTCTCGTTGACCGTCGAGGCGACCTCGGCGACGAAGATCGTGTAGCCGGCGGTGACGAAGGGCTGCGCCTGGTTGGAGTAGAAGCCGTGCATCGCGTGGCCGGCCTCGTGCGCCAGCGTGTAGACGTCCTGCCGCGTGCCGGACCAGTTCATCAGGATGTACGGCGGCGCGCCGTAGGCCGCGAGGTTGTAGCCGCCCGAGCGCTTGCCGGCCGTCTCGTGGACGTCGACCCAGCGCGAGGCGAGGCCACGCCCCAGGTCGCCGACGTAGCGCGCGCCGAGCGGGGCCAGTCCCTCCAGCACCGTCGTCACCGCCTCGGGGTAGGCGACCTCCCCCGTCGCTAGTTCGGCCAGCGGGACGTAGAGGTCGTAGCTGTGCAACTCGTCGGGGATGCCGAGCACCCGGCGGCGCAGGTCGAGGTAGCGGTGGAACGCCGGGAACGCGGCGTGGACGGCGTCGATCAGCGTGTCGTAGACGGTGGGCGGGATGTTCGACTCGAAGAGCGCGGCGTCGCGCGCCGAGGCGTAGCCGCGCGCCCTGGCGTAGAAGACGTCGCGGCGGATCGCGGCGGCGTGCAGCGCGGCCAGCGTGTGCCGGTGCGCCCGGTAACTCGCGGCGAAGGTCGTGGCCGCGGCGCGGCGGACGGTGCGGTCCCGCCCCTGGAGCAGCTTCGCGACGCGCGCCTTGGTCAACTCGATCTCCGCGCCGTCGGCGTCGCGGATCGTGCCGTAGGTCAGGTCGGCGTTGTCGAGCGCCGTGAACGCGCCATCCGGCGCCCGCGCAATTTCCTCCGCGCCCGCCAGCACCGCCTCGACCTCGGCCGAGCGGACGTGCGGGCGGTGGCGGACGAGGTCGTCGAGGTTGTGGCGGTGTAGCGCCAGCAGGGGGTCGGCGGCGTAGGCGTCCAGCGTCTCGGGCGGGATGGCGAGGATCTCGGGCGCGACGAACGCCGTCGCCGCGCCGAACTCGGTCGCCAGCGCGGCGATGCGGTCGAAGCGCTCGAGCGCGGCGGGGTCGGCGGTGTTCTCGTCGCGCTTCAGCATCGCGTAGGCGTAGAGGCGCTCGACCAATTCGTTGAGCCGGGCCTGCGCGCCGAGCGCGGCGGCCAGCGCCGCGGCCGAGTCGCCGAGCGTGCCGCGGCGGGCTACCAGGTCGTCCCTGGCCGCCTTCGCCCGCTCGACATCCTCCTCCCAGGCCGCCGCGCTCGCATAGAGCGCCGTCAGATCCCAGGTCTCCTCCACCGGCACCTGGTCACGGGTCAGGGGCATCGTCGCTTCGCTCCTTCAGTGCTGAGTACTGAGCGGCGGGCGATGAGTGAGACGGAGGACGGAAGACGGACGAGGGGCGGCCGCCCCGCCCTCACATCCCCTCGTCACTCGTCACTCGTCACTCCTCTGATCGCTCACCTCTGATCGCTCACCGCTCAGCGCTACGAATTCCAGGAAGGTCTGGCGGTCGGTCAGGTCGTCGAGCACGAGGTCGGCGCCGCAGTCGCGCAGTTCGGCCGCGGTGAAGCGGCCGGTGGCGACGCCGACGGTGCGCGCGGCGCAGTCGCGGCCGCAGGCGATGTCATGCGGCGTATCGCCGACGATCACGGCGGCCGCGGCGGGCACCGGCCGTCCGAGGGCGGCCTCGGCCTGGACCAGCGCGGCGCGGACCAGGTCGGCGCGGTCGGCCGAGACGTCGCCGTAGCCGCCGATGCCGCCGCCCTCCGCCGCGAAGGGCGCCCAGATCCCGGCGCGGGACAACTTCGCCGCCGCGATGCGCGGCAGGTTGCCCGTCACCAGGCCGAGCGCGAGGTCGCGCTCCGCCAGCGCCGCCAGCAGCTCCGGCACGCCCGGCAGGACGCGCTCGGCCAGCGACGGCGGCAACTCGCGCTCGACGTAGTCCTCCATGCAAGCGAAGGCTTCTGGCAGTCGTTCCGCGCTCCGCTCGAGCGGGATGTCGTAACTGGCGAGGATCGCCTGCAGGATGCGCCGGTCGGTGCGCCCGGCGTGGTCGGTGCGGCGCAGGTCGCCCTCCACCCCGAAGACCTCGCGGCAGGCGACCGTGACGGAGCGGCCGTGCGTCGGGTCGCCCGTGCGCAGCAGCGTCCCGTCGATGTCGAAGAGGATCAGCGGCAATCGCGGCACCGGCGCCTCCAGTCCACTCAGCGGCGACGCGGCCGGGCCCGCCCGGCGGGCGCCGGCCTCCGCGGCAGAGTATAGATGAAGCGGCGGCCCGGCGAGCCGCCTTGCCCCGCCGCGCCAGCGGCAGGTATCATGCGGGGCGGCATACGTGCCTGCCGGGCGCGACCGGCGGTCGAGATGAGGAGGTGATTCGCCGGGCCGGGCCACGACGGTGACGCCCCGGCCCGCCCACGCTGGAGGAGCGCGCATGGCCTACGGTTTCCCCCTGAACCCCGGAGCGATCCCCGACGACCTGTCGGTGGCGGAGTTGGTCGACCGCTTCCTCCTGGCGTACAACGCCGGCCGCTTGCGCGAAGCCTGCCACCTGCTGGCCCGCAAGATCCTCCGGCCGGACGTGACCGTCGGCCTGACCCTCTCCGGCGCGCTGACGCCGGCCGGCCTGGGCCACGCCGCAGTGGTCCCGCTGATCGAGGCCGGCTTCGTCGACTGGATCGTCTCGACCGGGGCCAACCTCTACCACGACATGCACCGCACGCTCGGCTTCGACCTCTACCACAGCAGCCCGCACCTCGACGACGTCGAGCTGCGCGAGCGGCAGATCATCCGCATCTACGACATCCTCTTCGACTTCGACGTCCTCCTCCAGACCGACGCCTTCCTCTACCGCTGCTTGGAGCAGCCGGAGTTCCAGCGGCGCATGAGCACCGCCGAGTTGCACTACCGCCTCGGGCGCTACCTCGCCGAGCGCGAGGCCGTCCTCGCCACCGGCTACCGCTCGATCCTCGCCGCCGCCCACACCGCCGGCGTGCCGGTCTACACCTCCAGCCCCGGCGACTCCACCATCGGGATGAACGTCGCCGCGCTGCGCGCCGTCGGCTACGAGGTCGGCTTCGACCCCGAGGCCGACGTGACCGAGACGACCGCGATCGTCTACGAGGCCAAGCGCCACGGCGGCCAGAGCGCCGTGCTCGTCCTCGGCGGCGGCAGTCCGAAGAACTTCGCCCTCCAGACCGAGCCGCAACTGCAGGAGATCCTCGGCTACGAGGAGAAGGGCCACGACTACTTCCTGCAGTTCACCGACGCCCGCCCCGACACCGGTGGCCTCTCCGGCGCGACGCCGGAGGAGGCGGTCACCTGGGGCAAGATCGACCCCGAGCAGTTGCCCGACTCGGTCGTCTGCTACGTCGACTCGACGATCGCGCTGCCGATCGTCGCCTCCTACGTGCTGACGAAGTGCGCGCGACGGCCGCTGAAGCGGCTCTATGATCGGCGCGAGCGGCTGGTCGAGGACTTGCTCGCCGTCTATCGGGCGAAGCACGCGCCCGGCGCGGTCTGGTGGCCCGCCGACGCCGACAACGGCCACGCCCCGGCGCCGGCCACCGCGGGCGACGCCGCGCGCCGCGACCGCTAGCCGGCCGGAGAGGGGGCGGGATGGGCGGATCGCAAGCCCCAGCGGAGCCCGCGCCGCCGGACGATCCGCCGCGGACGAGCGAGGTCGCGGTGATCGGCGGCGGTGTGACCGGCTGCGCGGTCGCCTACCTGCTGGCCCGCCGCGGCGTCGGCGTAACCGTCTTCGAGCGTGACGACGTCTCCTCCGGCGCCTCCGGCCGCAACACCGGCATCGTCGCGACCGGGCTGGCGAGCCCGGTCGTCCCCGCACTGACCGCCTGGACGCTGCGCAACCGCGACCTGCTGCGCGCGCTGGACCGGGAATGGGAGGGCTGCTTCGCCTACCGCGAGAGCGGCTCGCTGCACGTCCTCTTGGACGAGGACGAATGGCGCGAGGGGGCGGCGCGCCTCGACGCGCGGCGGGCGGCCGGCGTCCCGGTGGCGTTGCTGACTGCGGCGGAGTGCCGCGCCCGGGTGCCCCTCCTGGGGCCCGCCATCGCCGGCGGCGTCTTCAACCCGCTCGGCGGGCAACTGGTCCCCTACGCGCTCGCCTTCGCGCTCCAGCGCCACGCCGTGCGGCACGGCGCGCGCTTCTGCACCCACACGCCGGTGACCGGGCTGACGCGCCGCGGCGACCAGGTGACGGGCGTCGTGACACCGCGTGGGACGACGTCGGCCGCCTGGGTCGTCAACGCGGCCAACGGTTGGGCGGCGGAGGTCGCCGCGCTGGCGGGCCTCGCGCCGCCGATCCGGCCGACGCGCGGGCAGGTGCTGGTGACCGAGCCGATCCCGGCGCGGATCGCGCCGAACGTGACCGCGGGCCGCCTCGAATACTGGCGGCAGGCGCCGGGCGGGCAGGTCGTGATGGGCGGCGGCCTGCGCGT
>DASSSV010000648.1:0-2342 GCA_035708265.1 Thermomicrobiales bacterium
GCTTCCACGAGGAGGAACGCTGGATCAGCCGCTACGGCATCTGGGAAGAGACCCGCAAGAAGGCCCGCCGCGACGTGGAGGTCCTGGCCGACGGCGCGCAGAGCGACCGCAAGGAGTACACCTCCGTCGTACTGCGCGAGCGACCAGGAATCCATCCGGGGCTGCTGCTGCGACTGCTGCCCAGCGCCGTCTTCATCAATCTGGCAGATGTGGCGCCTCACCTGCCGCCCTATCGGGAGTACCCGGTCGTCCTCGACATGGCCCCCGAGCAGCGGTCGATGTACCTGGACCTGGAGCGGCAACTGCATGAGGCGCTGATGGCGGCGCTCCAGGCGGGGAGCAAGCGGCTCCTGGGGGCGTACCTGCAGACCCTGCTTTCGTGGCCGGACAACCCGCGCGCCGAGGCGGTCGCCGACGGGCCGGACGGCGCGGTCGCCGCCTCGGTCGCGGGGCTGCCGCTCGACCGGGACTATCCGAAGGAGGAGCACCTGCTGGACCTGGCCGACGACGCCAGGCGGCGGGGGCGACGGACCCTGGTCTACTGCACGCACACCGGCAGCCGCGACCTGACCGCGCGCCTGGCGCGGCTGCTGACCGGACGCGGGCATCGCGTCGCGACACTGCGCGCGGAGTCGGTTCCCGCCGAGCGGCGCGAGGCCTGGGTCGAGGCGCGTGTCGCGGAGGGGATCGGCGTCCTGATCGCGAACCCCCGGTGTGTGGAGACGGGACTGGACCTGCTCGCGTTCGGCACGATCATCTGGATGGAGCTCGACTATTCCACGTACGTCTTGCGCCAGGCGTCGCGGCGATCCTGGCGGATCGGTCAGGAATCGGACGTCGAGGTCCATTATCTCTGCTACGCCGAGACGTTGCAGGCGAGCGCGCTGGCGCTGATGCAGGCGAAGATCCGCGCGAGTCTCCTGCTGGAAGGTGAACTCCCGGAGGGCGGCCTGACCGGCGAGGTCGACGACGATCTTTTCGCCCAGCTGGCACGGCAGCTCGCGGCGGGCGCGCCGGGCGGGCTGGACGCGCTCTTCACCGACACCCACGGGGCGGAACTCCAGGCCGACGCCTTCCTGGAGGCAGCCTTCCTCGGCGACGACGAGCCTGAAGCGGGGTCTGAAAACCTCGCGGCGGGCGGGGCGATCGAAGACGACTGGCAACCGCCCGCATTGGCGGGGCGGTCGTCAACGCCCCGGCCCCTCGTCCTCGTATCGCCGGAACAGCCAGGCGACACGCCGCCGCCGGTCCACGGCGGGCAATTGCCGCTCTTCGCCGCGCCCGCAGCGGGCACGGCTGGCGACCACGTCTCCGAGGCCGTGCCACCTCCGCGTCCACCAGGCGCGAGCCAGGCCGGCGATGACGCGGTCGCGGCGGCCGGTCGTAGACCTGGTGGACGGACCGTCTCCTGGGAGGAGCTGGCGGCGCTGGCGCTCGCGGAGCGCCGTCAGCGTCGTGCCCGGCCTCGCCCGTCCGCGAACTCGCCGCAGGCGGGGCGGCTGCCCCTCACCTGAGCGCCGCGTTCCCCCAGCGCACGATGCAACAAAACGACATAGGGGTGTCCGGGAGGCGCGCGACGGCGCGGCGCGACCGGACACCGGGGACAACCATGGCACAACAACTCTCGCTGTTCGATCTCCCGCCTCGGACGCGAAACCCCGCACCGGCGCCCGCAACGGAGGCGTCAGGCGCGGCCCCGGTCGCCCAGCCGCCCCCGCCAGCCGGGGAACAGCCGGTCGGTGACTCGTTTGGGACAGTCTACCGCTGCTACGCTCCGCTCGCGCCCGGGGAGCCGGTGGAGGCAACCCTCGCCGCCGCGCTGGCGGCGTTCCGCACGCGCGTGGGCGCCGAGCCAGCCCATATCGCTATCCATCCCGACGACGCGGCGGTGCTGGCCGCCGCGACCACCCTGCCGGTGCATACCCAGCGGGCCTGCCCGCGCGGGCAGGTTCGCCTCGCTCTGCCCTGAACGCCCGGAGCACCGCCGCGCCCGCTGCGCGGCGGGCGGAGCCCGCGGGCGAAGTAGGAGGAATACCACCGATGGCCGCGCAACCAATCCTCGCCGCGCCGTCCGTCGACCCGCCCCGCCCGGTCGACGTGGTGGCGGAACCCGTCGTCCCCGCGTTCACCGCTCCCCTCAAGGCGCTGGTCGGGCTCACCCGCTCGGCCGAGCTGGCGCTGCCGAAGGGCAAGGCGCTCGTCCCGGCGACCGCCAGCCTCCGCCTGACCGTGGCCGGCGGGCGGCTCGCGCTGGCCGCCACCGACCTGGAAGTCTTCGTCGAGGCGACGCTCGCGGTCCTGGGCGCCGAGGAGGGCGACGTCCTCCTCGCGCCCGCGTTCGC
>DASSSV010000649.1:0-8501 GCA_035708265.1 Thermomicrobiales bacterium
TCGTCGGTCAGTTTCAGCAAGGCCGAGGGGACCGTCTTCGCCGGCACCTCGGCCGCCGCGCCGCACGTCGCGGGCGCGGCGGCGCTCGTCTTCAACGCGCAGCAGGGCGCGACCGCCGACAGCGTCGCCCAATTCCTCGAGTCGCGCGCGAAGGACCTGGAGACGCCCGGCCCGGACGACGAGTCCGGCTACGGCCGGCTGCAGCTCGGCCCGCCGGCGCAGGGCGCGGCCCCGGCGTCGTCGCCGCCGGCCGGCGCCACCGCCCCGGCGACGACGCCGGCCGCGCGGGCGACGACGCCGGCCGGCGCGGCGAGCGGCCCCGCCTTCCAGGACACCCTCGCCAAGCCGGGGAGCGGCCTGCCGACGACGGCCGAGGCGCGCTACGAGGACGGCGCCTACCGGATCGCGCCGAACGCCGCCAATCGCGCCGTCTGGGCCAACTACGGCTCGCCCTACAGTGACGTGACGGTCGATCTCACCGTACAACTGTCGGGCGGCGCGCCGGGGACGGCCGGGATCGTCTTCTGGCAGGCGGCAGACGACGACTACTACGTCTTCGCGGTCAGCGCGGACGGGTACTACGAGGTGGCGCGCTACCGGGCCGGTCGGTGGAGCAGCCTGATCCCCTGGACGCCGAGCGACGCGATCAAGGCGGGGGCCGCCAACGCCCTGCGGCTGGAGACGCGCGGCGCGACCGTGACGGTGACGGTGAACGGCCGGCCGGTCGGGACGACCCAGGCGCCCGCGCCGGGCGCGGGGCGGGTCGGGCTCTTCGCCGCCACCTTCGCGCAGCCCGGCCTGACGGCCACCTTCACCGGCATCGCCGTGACCCCCGCGCCGTGAGCCGCGCCGGGCGGG
The DNA here is from genome assembly GCA_035708265.1 of Thermomicrobiales bacterium. Classification (GTDB taxonomy): domain Bacteria; phylum Chloroflexota; class Chloroflexia; order Thermomicrobiales; family CADCWN01; genus DASSSV01. The sequence continues at coordinate 859 of DASSSV010000649.1, forward strand.
GACAACCGGGTCTGGTACTATACGCGACGGAGACGCGGCGCGATACTCGGGTGATGAGGAGGAGCGGGCAATGGATGCATTCCTGATCGTGCAGCGGGGGGAGGACATCGGCCGCCGCTACGACCTGGACACGGTGCAACTGACGGTCGGGCGGGGCTCGGACAACGACATGGTGCTCAACGACCCGATGGTGTCGCGCTACCACGCCGTCGTCAAGCGCCAGGGCGGGCACTTCACGATCATCGACCTCGGCAGCGCCAACCCGGTCGTCGTCAACGACCAGGTGCTCGAGGCCGGCATCGCGCAGCAACTCAGCCACCGCGACGTCATCTTCATCGGCAAGACGGTCTTCGCCTTCCAGCAGCGCGGCGCCGACAGCCGCGCGGCGCAGCCGGCGCAGCCCGGCGCCACCGCGCGCCCGGCCTCGCCGCCGCCCCCCGAGCGCCCCGCACCGCTCACGCCGACGATGGAGACGCCGCTACCGCGGTCGGGCCTCGGCGGGCCGCAGAACACCGGCGAGACGATGGTGCGCACGCCCGCCCCGCCGCCCGCGCCGACCGGGCCGGGTGAGAACGACCGGACGATGATCGGCCGGATCCAGCTCGGCGAGCCGAAGGAGGAGCAGCCGCCCGCGCCGCCGCCCTTCCCGCCGCCGGCGCCGAACTTCCCGCCACCCGCGCCGCCGCGCGGCGGCGGGAACGACGAGCCGCAGACGAACCCGGGCATCCGGCAGGCGGCCGGGTCGGTGCCGCCGCTGCCGCCGCTCGGCGGGGGGCCGCAGGGCGGGCCACCGCCCCTGCCGCCGCTGGCCCCGCCGCCGGCCCCCGGCCGGGAGGGCGAGCACATGGTCGGCACGCCGCCGGACGAGGAGGCCGACGACAGCCCGACGGTCTTCATCCCGCGCGACCGGCGCTGAGCCGGCGGGGCGGCGGCCCTCACCCATCCCCGGCCTCCTCCCTCTCCCGATGCCGGGGGAGGGAGGGGGAGTCGAACGCGGCGAGGCGGGGGCGGGTGAGGGCCGTGCCGTAATGCGAGCAGCAGGACACGACCGATGGAGACGATGGGACGACGGGGGCAGCGCGACGCGCCGGCCGGGCGGCCGGAGGGCCCCGGCTGCCTCTTCGTCGTCTCCCAGGACCAGAAGGGGCGCTCCTACCCGCTCGACGCGCCGCGCCTGACGATCGGCCGCGGCGTCAGCAACGACATCGTCACCGCCGACCCGCGCGCCTCGCGCCTGCACGCCGAGGTCCGCCGCGAGGGCGCCGATGTCGTCCTGGTGGACCCCGGCAGCACCAATGGCACCTTCGTCAACGGCCAGCGCGTCGGGCGCGCCGTCCTGCGCGACGGCGACCTGCTCCAGATCGGCGGCTTCAGCCTCGTCTACCAGGCGGACGGCGTCCGGCAGGCCGGCGAGCGCACCAGGGCCGGCGCGGACGCCGCCTCCGCCGAGCGCCCCACCCCGCACGCCCTGGTCCTGCCCGACATCTTCAACCTGCGCGCCCGGCCGGTGCTGACCGTCGGGCGCGACCCGAGCAACGACGTCGTCCTCGACCACCCGCAGGTCTCGCGGCACCACGCGCGCCTGGAACTGCGCCCCGACGGCCGGCTCGCCGTCACCGACCTCAACAGCACCAACGGCACCTTCGTCGACGGCCGGCAACTGCAGGGGACCGCCCAGATCCCGGCCAGCGCGCTACTCACCTTCGGCCCCTTCCAGTTCGTCTACGAAGACGGCAAGCTGATCCGCGGCAGCGAGGACGGCACCATCCGCATCGACTGCCTCCACGTCGGCAAGACCGTCGCGCAGGGCCGCGCGCTCCTCAACGACCTGACCTTCTCGATCCTGCCGCGCGAGTTCGTCGCCATCGTCGGCGGCTCGGGCGCGGGCAAGTCGACCTTGCTCGACGCGCTCAGCGGCGTGCGCCCGGCCAACGCCGGCGCGGTCTACTACAACAACGCCGACTACTACGCGCAGATGGAGGCATACCGCAGTTCGATCGGCTACGTCCCGCAGGACGACATCGTGCCGACCGAACTGACCGTCGAGCGCGCGCTGCACTACGCCGCCCGGCTGCGCCTGCCGGCCGACATGAGCCCATCGGAGGTCAAGGCGCGGATCGAGGAGGTGCTGGACGACCTGGGGCTGGCCGAGCGGCGCGACATGCCGATCAAGCACCTTTCGGGCGGGCAGCGCAAGCGCGTCTCGATCGGCGCCGAACTCCTCTCCAAGCCGACGCTCTTCTTCCTGGACGAGCCGACCTCGGGCCTCGACCCCGGCCTCGAAGGGCGGATGATGGCGCTCTTGCGCAAACTGGCCGACCAGGGGCGCACCGTCGTCCTGATCACGCACGCGACGCAGAACGTCGACATGTGCGACAACATCCTCTTCCTGGCGCCGGGCGGCCACCTGGCCTACTACGGCCCGCCGCGCGACGCGCTCGCCTACTTCGGCGCCGAGAAGTTCGCCGACATCTATACCGCGATCGACCGGGAGCCCGACCCGGCGACCTGGCCGCGGCGCTTCGAGGCGACGCCCGACTTCGAGCGCAACGTCGTCGCGCGCCTCAGCCCGACGCTCCTCGCCGCGGGCGACGGGCGCGCGGGCGGGGCGCACGCCGCCGCGCGGGTGGCGGCCAGCGCGCGCCCGCCGGCCGCGCGGCGCGTGTCGAGCCGCCACCAGTTCTCCATCCTCAGCCAGCGCTACCTCGAGACGGTGCTGCGCGACCGCCGCAACCTCATCATCCTGCTGCTGCAGGCGCCGCTGATCGCGCTGATGATCGCGCTCGTCTTCCGCGGACAGATCTTCGACATGGCGCCGGTCACGGCCGGCGGCAGCGGGGACAACGTCGGCGCGCAGAAGGTCGTCTTCCTGCTGGCGATGGTCGCGGTCTGGTTCGGCACGTCCAACGCCGCGCGCGAGATCGTCAAGGAGGCGGCGATCTACGCGCGCGAGCGCCACGTCAACCTGAAGCTCGGCCCCTACGTCGCCTCCAAACTGGCCGTCCTGACGCTGCTGAGTTGCCTGCAAGACCTGGTGCTGCTGATCCCGCTCGCGCTGACCGGCGCGACGGTCGCGCAGTTGCCGCTCCTCTACCTCGCCCTCGTCGCCGGCTCGGTCGCCGGCATCGGGATGGGGCTGGCGATCTCGGCGCAGGCGCCGAATCCCGACCGCGCGGCGAGTTTCGTGCCGCTGGCGCTGATCCCGCAGATCATCTTCACCGGCGTGATCGTCGACGTCAGCGGCAACACCGTCGGCCGGCTGCTCTCGTATCTGATGGTGACGAAGTGGACCTACCGCGCGCTCGGCGCGACGATGCAGATCGACCGCATCCCCGTCCCGATGCAGCCGCTGCCGGGGCTGCCGGCCGCGCTGGCGCCGGAACTGACGGCGAACAACCCGCACATGTTCTTCGACCAGGCGCGGCGGCTCTTCTACCTGCTACCCGAGCACAAGGACGAGTTCACCGCCAGCCCCTTCACGTACCTCGCCATCCTGCTCGGCTTCATCGTCGCCTCGATCGTCACGATCGTGATCTTCCAGCGGCGCAAGGATGTCGTGCGGTGAGTGGCGAGTGACGAGTGATGAGTGACGAGTGATGGGTAGGGTGGCGGGGCGGGGGATGGGATATGGGAGGCGGGCGAGAGGGAGCCCGCCCGGCGCTCCGCTGTCTGCCTTCCCGCGCCTGCCCTCCTCCACCGTCCGTCTCCCGCCCCGCGCCTCGCGCCCCTCGTCATTCGTCACTCGTCACTCGCCACTCGTCACTCCGGGGCCGTGATGGGCGCGGGGGAGGCCGGGCGGATCGGGCCGTACGAGATCCGCGGGTTGCTCGGGCGCGGCGGGATGTCGACGGTCTACCGCGCCTACCAGCCGGCGCTCGACCGCGAGGTCGCGGTCAAGGTGCTGACGGGGTCGCACGCGGCCGACCCGATCTTCCGCGAGCGCTTCCGGCGCGAGGCGCGCGCCGTCGCCCGGCTGCGCCACCCCAACATCCTGGCGGTCTACGACTCCGGCGAGGCCGGCGGCGAGCCCTATCTGGTCAGCGAGTTGATCGAGGGCGGCACCTTGCAGCGCCACCTCGGCCGGCCGCTCGACCCGCGCGACGTCGCGCGCCTGGCGCGGCAGATCGGCGCGGCGCTCGACTACGCCCACGGCCAGGGGCTGATCCACCGCGACGTCAAGCCGGCCAACATCTTCGTCGACGGGCCGCGCGCGGTGCTCGGCGACTTCGGCATCGTCAAGGCGAGCGTGCCCGGCTGGACAGCCCTCACGCAGACCGGCTTCGGCGTCGGGACGCCCGAGTATATGGCCCCCGAGCAGGCGCTCAACGAGCCGCTCGACGGCCGGGCCGACCTCTACGCCCTCGGCGCGGTGCTCTACGAGGCCCTGGCCGGCACGCCGCCCTACCTGGGCGACACGCCGCTGCAGGTGATCGAGGGGCACCTGCAGGGCCGGCTGCCCCGCGCGACCGAGCGCAACCCGGCGCTGGCGCCCGAGGTCGAGGCGGTCCTGGCGCGCGCCCTCGCCCGCCAGCCGGCCGACCGCTACCCGACCGGCGCCGCGCTGGCCGACGCGCTCGACGCCGCGGTCGCCGCCGCCGCGCGCCGCCCGCCGCCCCCGCCGGATCGGCGGGCGCGGACGCTCGCCGGCGCGCCGCCGGAGTCGCTGACCGACACCCGCGCCGGAACGCTGGCCGGCCGCCTCGTCCATGACACGACGGTCGCCCGGCCGACGCCGACCCCGGCGCTGAGGACGCCGGCCCCCGCCGAGGCGCCGCCGACCCGGGCGGACGCGCCGGCCCGCCCCGCCCCGACGACTCCGCCGATCTCCCCGCCCGTCGCCCCGCCGCCCGGCGCCTGGACCCCGCCCACCGCCGCGCCGCGCCGGCCGCCCGCGGTCTTCTGGCTCGTCGGGATCGGGGCCGCGCTGATGTTCCTCTGCGCGCTGGCCGGAGGCGCCTACCTGCTCATCGGCGGCAACAATGCGCCGGCGACGGCGACCGTGCCCGCCGGCGCGGCCGGCACGCCGACCGCCACCGCGCCCGCCGCGGCGGCCAGCCCGACCGCGCCCCCCGCCACGCCGACCGCCGACGCGCGGCGGCAGGCGGCGGCGAGCGCGACCGCCTTCGCCGCGGCCGACCCCGCGCTGCCGCTGGTGCAGGAGGGCGACGCGCTGACGCGCGACGGCAAGTTCTCGGAGGCGAAGGCGAAGTACCAGGCGGCGCTGGCGCAGAACCCGAACAGCGCGCTCGCCAACCGCCAGCTCGGCCACATGCTGTGGATCTGGAACCACGACCCCGGCGAGATCGACTACCTCGACGGGGCGACGAAACTGGCGCCGCACGACGCGCTCGCCTGGGCCTACCTCTCCTTCTCCGCGGTGGACACCTACCAGGGTGAGCGCGCCTACGCCGCCGCCCAGCAGGCCGCGCGGCTCGACCCCACGCTGCCCGAAGCCTTCGCCGCCGTCGCCAACACCTACGTCCGCTACAACCCCGACCCGGCGCACCCCGACGGCGGCATCCAGACCGCGCGCCAGGCGATCGACCACGCCAAGTCCCTCGACCCGGACAACATCTGGGTGCTCTGGTTCGAGAGCGAGGTGCTGGTGGCCGAGGGCAAGGGCGACCAGGCGCTCGCGCCGCTCGACCGCGCCATCGCCGAGCGCCCCAACTGGCCGACGCTCTACTACGGCAAGGGCGCGGTCCTGCGCGGGCTGGGCCGCGCCGCCGACGCCAAGGCGCAGCAGGAGCAGGCGCTGGCGCTCGACCCCGACTACCCCTACGCGCACGCCGAACTCGGCTACCTGGCCTACGACGACGGCCGCTACGACGACGCGAAGCAGGAGTTCGGCAAGGCGCTGGCGATGACCGACATCGACGTCAGCGCGCACGTCGGGCTCGGCTATACGCTGCTGGCGCAGCAGGACTACGCGGACGCGCGCCTGCACTTCCAGCGCGCGGCGGACATCGACCCGCGCGACCCCGACGCCCGCCTTGGCCTCGGCGACACCGCGCTGGCCCAGCGGCAGTACGCCGACGCGCTCGCCAGTTACCAGCGAGTGATGGACGACCGCCCCTACCTGGCCGACGGCTACGCCGGCGCGGCGCGCGTCTACGCCGCGCAGCAGCAGTACGCCGACGCCGAGCGGGTGCTGAACGACGGGCTGCCCAAGGTCAAGCAGCCGGGCGACATCCAGTTCTGGCTCGGCTGGGTGCTGGTGCAGGAGCAGCGCTACGCCGACGCCGAGCCGCACTTCGCGGAGGCCGCCCGCCTCGAACCGCAGGACCCCTACGTCCAGTACTGGCACGGCGTGGACCTGGAGCGCCTGCAACGCTGGGACGAGGCCCGCGCCGCCTACCAGCGCGCCCTGGACCTCAAGCCGGACTACCAGGACGCGAAAGACGCGCTCGACGCCCTCACCAAGCGCGGGCACTGAGGCGAACGGGCGCCAGCGCAGTCTGGCGAGCGAGCGCGGCCTCCCGGCGAATTTGACGAGATGTACAACATGCAGTATACGTGTCCCGTGAAAGTGCGCATGGGAGGTGCCACTATGGTCAGGACGGTCTCCACGGCCGAGGCCCGCGCCAACTTGGGCGACGTGCTCAACCGCGTCTACTACACGAAAGAGCCCGTGGTCGTTCAGAAGAAGGGGAAGACGGTCGCCGTCATCATCAGCCCAGAGGCGTTCCAGCGCCTCCAGGAGGAGGACGCGCGCGACTGGGCGCTGATTGAGGAGGTGGGGGAGCTCAACGACGACAAAGACCCCGACGCGGTGCTAGCCGACGTGACGGCCGAGGTCGAGGCGATGCGCCGCGAGCATCATGGCGGCTGAGTCGGTCCCGAGCGCGGTCCTCGACACCAACCTCATCGTCAGCGCCTTCCTCTCCAGACGTGGCGCGCCCCACGCGCTCCTACAGGCGCTCTACGAGGGCGCGTTCCGCCTCATCCTCTCCGACGCCCTGCGCCAGGAATACGCGGGCGTGCTCGCCCGGCCTGGCCTGAAGCGGCGCTACGTCGTGCCCGCGGCGAATGTCGCCGCCTTCTTCCGCTTCCTCGACCGTCGGGCTGGGATCGTCACTCCAGCCCCCGCCGTCCCAGTTGCCGTCCGCGACCACAAGGACGCACACGTCCTCGTCGCGGCGCTCGGCGGCGAGGCCGATTACCTGGTATCGGGTGACGACGACCTGCGCACCCTGGCCGGCGATTCCCGGCTGGGGGCGCTCCAGATCGTGACGATTCGCGCGTTCCTCGACCTCCTGATCGCGGCGTAGCCGCAGGATCTCGGCGTTCTCAGCGCCTCACTATCCCCAACCAGCGCGCGACGCCGCCCGGGCTCACCCCCCGGCGGCGTGCGACCGCACGACCAGCAAGCCGGCCCAGGCGATGAGCGCGGCCGCGCAGGCGAAGGCGACGGTGACGGCGGCGAGTTGGGCGAGGGCCGCGAGCGCGAGGCCGCCGAGGATTTCGCCGCCGTACTCGGCCTGGGCGAGCAACGACTGCACCGTCGCCCGCACGTCGCTGGCGCTGCGCTCGTTGACCCAGATCGCGCCGACGGCGTGCGTCGCGGGGAGCGCGACGCCGCCGACGAGCAGCACGCCCGCGCCGCCGACGAAGAAGCCCGGCGCGCCGGCCAGCACGACCAG
>DASSSV010000650.1:0-2064 GCA_035708265.1 Thermomicrobiales bacterium
GAGAGGACGTCGCCCGCCAGCTCGACCCGGACCCACTCGCCCGACTCGCGCCCGGGCAGCCCCTCGAGATGCGTCACGACCGTCATCGCCCGTCCCTTGTTCCTCGTGACTACCGCCACCACCCCCCACCGGCCGGCGCGAGCGTAGGGCGCCCGGGTTGCGGGACTGGTTGCGGCGGGTAAATGCTCCGTCAACGGCGCGCCCGCGCCGGCCGCATGCCGGTGGGTCGCGATCAGAGGCGGTCCGCCGAACAGATGACGGCGTGAGCGCCCCATAACGGGCAAGTATGGGGTAGGGCGAGGCGGGCGACCATGCCCCATTGGTCCCATCCCCGCGCCGCCGACCCGGCGGGGCCGCCGTCCGCTCGTACTGTAGAATGGCCGGGCGGACTATCGGCCGGCGGAGGGAGGTGCTGGATGACGCCGCGAGACGATCGGGAGCGTGGGGCGGGCGGGGGCGAGCAGGAGCGGCTCAGGCGCGAGGACCTGCGCGGCACCTGGGCGATGGAGCGCGAGGCGGCGCTGACCGGCGAGCGGGCGAAGGAGCGCGCCGAGCGCAACAAGCTCTACGGCCTGGAGGCCGCCGCGAGCATCCGCGACCGCTCGCTGACGCTCTTCCGGCGCGGGCGCTGGAGCCTGGCCAACAGCGGCAGCTTCATGGGCGTGCCCTTCCTCGAGGACATGCGCGAACTCGGCGGCCAGGACGTCGCCTTCGTCGGCGCGCCGCTCGACACCGGCACGACCTTCCGCCCCGGCACCCGCTTCGGCCCCGACGCGATGCGCCGCATCTCGACGCTCGGCAGCGGCTACAAACCGGAGTACGGCCTGGATCTCCACGAGGCGCTGGAGATGGTCGACGTCGGCGACATCCAGGTCATCCCGGCGAACATCGAGAAGAGTTTCGACCAGATTGCCAACGCCGTCGGCTACCTCACCGAGCGCGGCGTCTTCCCGGTCGTCCTCGGCGGCGACCACTCGATCGGCTACCCCGACATCCGCGGCATGGCACCGTATATCGACGGCAACATCGGCATCATACACTTCGACCGCCACAGCGACCTGGGCGAGACGACCTACGACGAGCGGATGCACGGCTCGCCCTTCTTCCACGCGACCAACATCAAGAACGCCCCCGCCACCAATCTGGTGCAGGTCGGCATCGGCGGCTGGCTCGGCTCCAAGCCGGGGATGCGCGTGGCGCGCGAGCGGCAGGCGACGGTCATCACGGTCGAGGACATCGACCGCTACGGCATCGAGCGGATCATGGAGTTCGCGCTGGAGGTCGCCTGGAAGAACGCGAAGGCGGTCTGGCTCTCCTTCGACATCGACTCGATGGACCCCGCCTTCGCCCCAGGGACCGGCACGCCGGAGCCGGGCGGCCTGCTGCCGCGCGAAGCGCTCAGGATGCTGCGCATCGCCGCGCGCGAGGGCCTGGCCGGCATGGAGGTCGTCGAGGTCTCCCCGCCCTACGACGTCGCCGACATCACCTCCCTCCTCGGCGGGCGCGTCATCATGGACGTGCTCGCCACGCTCGTCGAGGCGGGCAAACTCGGGCGAGTGACGAGTGACGAGTGACGAGTGACGGGGGAGGTGCGTCAGGGCATTGTGCGAGGGCGGGCCGGACGGCTGAAGCCACGGCTGAAGGCGGCTTGCGCCGCCACGAAGGCCACCGGCGCGGCTTCAGCCGCCGGCCTCTCCCCCCATGGCCGGGAACTGCCCGGCTACCCGACTACCCGGCCCTACTCCTGCCAGAAGTTGCGCACGGCGCCGAGGGCAGCCAGGCTGCGACGGATCTCTAGCATGGCGGTGTAGGTCGGCAGGACGTAGAGGGTGGCGCCCGGCGGCGCGGCGGCGACGAAGTCGAGCAGCGCGGCGCGCAGGTCGTCGGGCGGGTGCGGCACGAGGCGCGCGGGCGCGACCCCGGCGTACTTGAGGCGCACCGCCATGTCGGGGCCGCGCAGGCCCGCCGTGTGCATCGGCGCGTCGCCCGCGGCCAGCAGCTCGAAGTCGACATCCCAGAGCCAGGAGACGTCGCGGCCGTCGGCGTCGAGGTCGTTGATCGCCA
>DASSSV010000651.1:0-2141 GCA_035708265.1 Thermomicrobiales bacterium
GCGCTTCCGCGCGCTCGTCTCGCTGGGATGCCCCCCACGGCCATGACTCGCCCCTCTCGCCGCCGCGTAGCGGCGGTTTCAGGGTGATCGGGCCGTGGCCCGTGTCGTGTCGGGCGGTCACGCGGCCCCCGGCGTCTGCGGGCGAGGGCGCCGCGGCCCCGGCCCACAGCCCGAGGGTGCCCCAGGGGTATGTCCGGGGTCGCGGTCCGCGCGGGCGCCAGATACGTCGTGTATAGATATATCCTAGCCGCCGGCGCGCGGGACCGCAATACGTGGAAGTACCTATTTCGGCTACGTACTGATCGGCAAGGCATGGCCGAAGGCCACCTGCGGCCTGCACATGGGAGGCAGGTCCGGTCGCCGTGGCGCGCCCCCGCGTGACGAGCCTCTCTCTCCGCTACCCTGCCGCGGCGAACCGCACGCGCCACCGGATCGCCCGACTGCTAAGCGCCTGTCGGCGAACGATCTCGTCCGGCGCGGCCGGGCGGCTCAACGAGCCCAGAAGACCAGCAACCCCGCCAGCGCGCTGGCCAGGTTGGCCGCGGCGGACAGCGCCAGCGCGCGTCCCGGCCCCAGCCCCAGCAGCGCCCGCAGCAGCAGCCCCTCCGCCAGCCAGACCGCCGCCTCGACCGCCCACAGCGGCCCGCCCAGCCGCTGGTAGGCGTAGCTGGCCGGCGGCTCGGTCAGCGCGTTGACCAGGAGCGCGTAGCCCGCCAGCGCCGCGGGCGCGCGACGCAGCCAGGCGCAGTAGACCAGCCACTCCACCGCCGCGGTCAGCGCCAGCGCGGCCGCGGGCGTGGCCACCGCTCAGCGCCCCCGCCGGCGCCAGAGCACGCCGGCGAGGCCGGCCGCCGCCAGCGCGGGCACCAGCAGGTACCAGGCCGGGGCGAACCACGCCGGCGGCGGGCCGCCGGTCGCCGGTGCGTCAGGCACGAGCACCGGCGTGGGGGTACCGCCCGGCGTCAGCGTGGCGGGCAGCCCACCGGCCGTTGCGGTCGCGGTTGGTGCTATGGCTGGGGAGGACGGCAGGGACGGGGACGCGGCGCGGGCGGTCTGGTGCGGGGCCGGCCGGTCGCCGCCCGTGTAGGGCAGCTCCTCGCTCGAGCCGTCGACGTAGGTGTAGCGCACCCGCGCCAGCCGCAGGTCGAGCGTCGTGGCAGTGAGCCCCGCGATCGCCAGCACGTCGACGACCGCCGTCCGCGGGTCGCGCTGGTCCACCGTGCTGATCGGCATGACCATGAGCGCGGCGCGCGCGAGATGCGGGTCGGTCGCGAAGTAGCGCGCCCGGCCCTCGCCGTCGCGGGGGATCGCCGCGGGGTCGAAGGCCGCGCGCGGCAGGGCGGCGAAGCGGGCGGTGGCGCCCTTGTAGAAGCTCGCGCAGGCGCCCGGCCGGACCACGGTGTAGGCGAGCACCGACGCCGGGGGCGCGGCGCTGGGCGTCCCGTAGGCGTAGTAGGCGAGCACCACGGCGTCGGGGTAGGCGGCCAGGTTGGCGACCTCGAAGCAGTAGCCGACGCCCTTCTGCCCGGGCGGGATCACGTCGGCGCGGGCGGGCGCGGCGGGCACCGCCGCCGCCAGCACGGCGAGGGCCGCGAGGAGCGGCGCCGCTCGCCAAGCGCGCGCGCGCCGGGCCCCCGGGCGTTCGCCGTGCGGATGAGTTCCTCGGTGCGGCACCTGGCCTCGCGCCGATCGTCGCATGCGACCGCCGCGCCGGCACCAACTGGGGCTCGCCGTGGTAGCGCGCGTCGCGCCCGTCCCCCCGGCGATGGCGGAATGCCGCCTCACCGCCAGCGCAACAAGACGGCCAGCGCGGATGGTACCGGCCCGCTCGCGCACGCGGCATATGACGTCGACGAGCCACCACGCCAGTTCCCTCGCGATCCCCCTCGGGGCCGCGAGCGGCGGCCGAACGCCGCAGACGGACATGGCGACGACCGCGGAGAGCGCCAGGGCGCGCATGGCTCGGGGGCGAGGACCGCGGCGCGTGAAGATCTGCGGCCAGGCGGAACTCATCGGGCCTCCTTCGGGCACTCACGGTTAGCGTGGCTCAATGCGCCGGGGCCCACACCGAGAAGTCCGCGTACGCCGTCGTCTTCCCGCCGACACTGTCGCCGTTGATGAACCCCGTGCCGACGAGGACG
>DASSSV010000652.1:0-6255 GCA_035708265.1 Thermomicrobiales bacterium
CGCGCTGCCAGCCGCCCGCGCCGGCGCAAGCGTGACGGGCCTCGACTTCGCCCCCAATCTCCTCGCGCAGGCGCGGGCGCGGGCCGCGGCCGAGGGGTTGGACATCCGCCTCGACGAGGGCGACGCCGAGGCGCTGCCCTACGCCGACGGCGCGTTCGACACGGTCGCCAGCATGTTCGGCGCGATGTTTGCCGCCCGCCCGGAGCGCGTCGCCGCCGAACTCCTCCGCGTCTGCCGGCCCGGCGGGCGCGTCGTCATGACCAACTGGACGCCGGACAGCATCATCGGCCAACTCGGCGCACTCGTCGGCCACTACGCCCCGCCGCCGCCGATGCTCGCGCCGCCGGTGCTCTGGGGCGTCGAGGCCACGGCGCGCGAGCGGCTGCGGGAAGGGTCGGCCGGCGTGCGGATCGGGCGACGCCGCTACCCGCTCGCCTTCCCATTCGGCCCCGCCGAGGTCGCGGACCTCTTCATCCACCACCTCGGCGCGGTCCAGCGCGCCTACTCGACACTCGACGCCGACCGGCAGGCCGCCTTCCGCCGCGACCTGACGGCACTCTGGACCGACCGCAACAGCGCCGCCGACGGCACAACGCGCGTCGAGAGCGATTACCTGGAGGTCGTGGCGGCCCGCGCCTGAGGCCCGCATGCGCCGGATCGCAGCGGTCATCGTCACCGTGACGCCCCCCATGACGAGCGCTGACCGGGTCGTCCCCGATCCATCCAACCGCCGCCCACCGTCTGAGAGCCAGCCGCTAAGCCAGGACGCAGCACCTCCTGGACCGGCCCGGGCGCCGTTGTGGCTCCGGGCCGCCGGTGCTATCATCCGCGCGGCACACGGACAATGGACGGAGGCGGAAGAGGCTCGCGGAGGAGGATGGTATGGATCCGTTGCAGCGCTGGCGGCAACCGGAGGCGTGGCGCAAGCCAGGGCGCGTCGCGCTGGCGAACGTCGCCGACCTGAACCGGGACGACTACATGGTGTCGACGCTGCTCGACGCCGGGGCCGAGGTGCTACCCGCGCCGCTGCGCGACGGGCAGGGCGCGGTCACGCCGGAGATCGCCGAGAGCGACGTCGTCGTCTCCGGCGGCGCGCGGCTCGATGAGGCGTTCTTCGCCTCGCTGCGCGCGACCCGCCACCTCTGCCGCCCCTACGTCGGCTACGACGACATCGACGTGGACGCGGCGACGGCGCACGGCGTCCTCGTCACCAACGTCCCCGACGCGATCACCGACGACGTTGCCAACCAGGCGCTCGCGCTGATCCTGGCGGCCAACCGCCAGGTGCCCGCGCTCGACCGCTTCGTGCGCGACGGCTCCTGGGCCCAGCGCCGCCGTCGCACGCCGGAGGGGATGGTCATCCACCGGCCGACGGCGCTGACGCTGGGGCTAGTCGGCTTCGGCAACATCGGCCGCGCGACGGCCGAGCGCGCCAAGGCGTTCGGCTTCCGCATCGTCGCGCACGACCCCTACGTCGGCGACGACGTCTTCGCGCGCTACGGCGTCACGCCGCTGGCGATGGAAGACCTGCTGCGCCAGTCGGACATCGTCTCGGTGCACGTCTACCTCAACGCGGAGACGCGGCACCTGATGGACGAGGCGAAGTTCGCCATGATGAAGCCGACCGCCTGGCTCGTCAACACCTCGCGCGGCCCGGTGATCGACGAGGCCGCGCTGATCGACGTGCTCAGCGCCCGGCGCATCGCTGGCGCCGGCCTCGACGTCTTCGAGCAGGAACCGCTCGACCCGCAGAGCCCGCTGATGGCGATGGACAACGTGATCCTCTGCCCGCACGTCGCCGGCTACTCGGAGGAGGGCGCGAAGCGGCTGCGAACGCGCGCCGGGGAGATCGCCCTCCAGACCGCGCAGGGCGGCCTGCCGCAGCGCCACACCGTCATCAACAAGGGCCTCTACGACGAGCTGACGGCGCTGCCCGAACTCGCCGCCATCCCGCGGCCGTGACGTGGGAGCGTGAGAGCGCGAGAGCGTGAGAGCGTAGCGGCCAGGGATCATCCGGCACTTGCTGACGGCTGATCGCTGACCGCTGATGGCTCACCGAAAGGAGAGGATCATGACCGCCGTCGTCGCACCGACTATCAGCCGCGAGAACGGCCTGCGCGTCCACATCGAGGAGATCAAGGCCCGGCGCGGGGCCGCGCCGTGGGCCGAGCGGATCGTGATGAACGACCGCTACGTCGTCACCGTGATCTGCCAGAACCCCGGCCACCAGAACGACTGGCACTACCACCTCGTCGACGAGTGCTGGTCCATCTACGAGGGCGAGCTCTCCTGGACGATCGAGGGCGAGGCCGAGCCGATCCACGTCAAGGCCGGCGACTGGATCCTGGCGCCGGGCAACTGCTTCCACCTGATCAAAGTCCACGGCGACCAGCCTTCTATCCGCATCGCCATCAGTTACACCGGCGAGTACCACCGCCACGACCGCGAGAACAAGCCGCCCGCGCCCGAGGGCGCCCGGCCGGACTAAGTGGCGAGTGGCGAGTGACGAGTCAGACGGAGGACGGAAAGACGGAGGACGGATGAGGCAACCCGGCCTCGGTAGCCTTCCGACATCCGGCATCCATCTCCTCGTCCCCTCGTCACTCGTGACTCGTCACTCGCCACTCGCCACTGGAGGGAGCGATGAGCCGCCTGCGCATCAGCGAGATGAGCGTCACGCCGGTGGCGCTGCCCGACCCGCCGCTGCTGAACCACCACGGCATCCACGAGCCCTTCTTCCTGCGCGCGGTCGTCCGCCTGCGGACGGAGGACGGGCTGGAGGGGCTCGGCGAGGGGCCGGGCGGCGGCCTCTTCGTCCAGCAGGTGCGCGCGGCGGCCCAGCACGTCGTCGGCGCGGACCCCGCGCACCTCGAGCGGCTGCGCATCCTCGTCGGCAACCCGCGCGTCTTCGCGGCCGTCGAGTCGGCCTGCCTCGACCTCGTCGGCAAGGCGACCGGGCGGCCGGTCTACGACCTCCTCGGCGGGCCGGTGCGGCGGCGCGTCCCCTTCGCCGCCTACCTCTTCTACAAGGAGGCGGGCGACGACGAGTGGGGCCCGGCGCTGACGCCGGAACAGCTCGTCCGCCAGGCCGAGCGGTTCCACGAGCGCTACGGCATGACCGTCTTCAAACTCAAGGGCGGCGTCTTCGAGCCGGCCGTCGAGATCGCGACGATGCGCCTGCTGCGCGAGCGCTTCGGCCCGCGCGCGGGGCTGCGCATCGACCCGAACGCCGCCTGGTCGGTCGAGACGGCGCGGCGCGTCGCCTGGGAGTTGCGCGACACCGGCCTGGAGTACCTGGAGGACCCGACGGCGGGGATCGAGGGGATGGCCGAGGTGGCGCGCCACACCCACATCCCGCTCAGCACCAACATGTGCGTCACGTCGTTCGAGCACGTCCCGGCGGCCTTCCGCCTGCGCGCGGTGCAGGTCGTCCTCGGCGACCACCACGGTTGGGGCGGGCTGACGGCCTTCCGCGACCTCGGCGTGGTCTGCCGGACGCTGCACTGGGGGCTCTCGCAGCACTCCAACAGCCACCTCGGCATCTCCTTCGCCGCGATGATCCACGCCGGCACGGCGATCCCGCACCTGACCTACGCCAGCGACACGCACTACCCCTGGAACCCCGCCGACGTGGTCAAGGAAACCGACCTCTTCACCTTCAAGGACGGCGCGATCGAGATCTGGGACCGGCCCGGCCTCGGCGTGACGCTCGACGAGGAGAAGTTCGCCGCCGCGGCGGCGGCCTACGAGCGGCGCGGCGCGCTGGCCCGCGACGACGTCGCCGCCATGCGCGAGCGCAACCCCGATTGGCTGCCGCTGATGCCGAAGTGGTGAGGGGGTGGCAGGCGGTGGAGGGGGATAGGGGGTGAAGGGGGTGCAGGAGGGCGGGGGAGGGCCGGGCGGCTGAAGCCGCGACTTGGGGCCGCCGCGCGGGCAGGGCGCCCGCGGCGGTCGGCATCTGACACGCGGACAACACACAACGCGACTGGTGCCCGCCGCGCGGTCTGCTTCCCCGCGCGGGCGACGCGCCGCGTCGGCCCTACCGCCCGATCGCCCGCCCTGAATGGGTGATGTCAGGCCGCGGGGGCAGGCTTCGTGCGCCGCAGGCGCCCCCAGCCGCGCCTTCAGCCGCCCGGCATCTCCACCCCCTTCACCCCCTTTCACCCCCTGCCACCCCCTGTGCTACAGTAGCCGCGCCCGATGGCGTGGCGACGGTGCGAGCGAGGAGGAGGGCGATGGGCGACGAGGCTGCGACGACGGCGGGACAGGGCGGCAAGCGGGGGATCACCGCCGAGGATCTGTATCGGTTCACCTACGTCGCGGACCCGCGCATCACACCGGACGGCGCGCGCGTGGCCTACGCCGTCACGACGATCGACCGCGAGGCCAACGCCTACCGCTCGCGGATCTGGGTCGCGCCGAGCGACGGCAGCGCGCCGCCGCGCCCCTTCACTGCCGGACCGAACGACACCGCGCCGCGCTGGTCGGCCGACGGCCGCTGGCTCGCCTTCCTGCGCAAGCGCGGCGAGAAGGACGCCAGGCCGCAGCTCTGGGTGATGGGCGCGCGCGGCGGCGAGGGCTGGCAACTGACCGACGTGAAGGAGGGCGCGGCCGACCCCCAGTGGTCGCCGGACAGCGCCCGTCTCGCCTTCACCAGCAAGGTCAGCCTGGCCGACGAGGCCGCCGCGGCGAGCGGGGAGGAGCAGCAGGACGAGCCCAAGAGCGACGTCAAGGTCATCGACCGCATCAAGCACCGGATGGACGGTGAGGGCTTCTACGGCGACAAGCGCCGTCACCTCTTCGTCGTGCCGCTGCGCGACCTGGAGCGCGCCGAGGCCCGCCAACTGACGTTCGGCGACTACAACGAGGTCGCGCCCGCCTGGTCGCCCGACGGCCGTGTGCTCGCCTTCGCCTCCGCCCGCCACGACGACCGCGACTTCGACAACAAGGGCGACATCTGGGTCATCGCCGTGGACGAGGAGCGCCCCGAGCCGCGCCGCGTGACGCGCACGACCGGGCCGTGCGCCTCGCCGGCCTTCTCGCCGGACGGCGCGACGATCGCCTACACCGGCCACGACAACGCGCCCGACTACGGCCCGACGACGCAGACCGGCCTCTGGGTCGTCCCGGCCGACGGGAGTGCCCCGCCGCGGAACCTCACCGCAGCACTCGACCGGCCGGTCGGCTCGGGCGTCGGCACCGACTCGCGCTACGGCACGCCGGAGGCGCGCCCGATCTGGACGCCGGACGGCACGGCGCTCCTCTGCCTGCTGGAAGACGAGGGGCGCGTCGGGCTGGTGCGCGTGGATGTCGCAGGCGGCGAGACGGCGCAGATCCTCGGCGGCGACCGCCAGGTCACCAACGCCGACCGCTCGGCCGACGGCGCCCGCCTCGCCTTCGCGGCCGGCGACGCGCTCATGCCCGCCGACATCTTCACCTGCGCCGCCGACGGCGCGGACGAGCGGCGGCTGACCGACAGCAACGGCGCGCTCTCCGCCGAGGTGGAATTGCGCGCGCCGGAGCGGCACCGCTATCAGGCCGAGGACGGCCAGGACCTCGACGCCTGGGTCATCACGCCGCCCGGCTTCGACGCGAGCCGGAAATACCCGCTGGTGCTCGAAATCCACGGCGGGCCGCACGGCGCCTACGGCGAGTCGTTCTACCTCGAGTTCCAACTGCTGGCCGCGCGCGGCTACGTCGTCCTCTACACCAACCCGCGCGGCTCCTCCGGCTACGGCCAGGCGTTCGTGTCGGCCCAGCGCGGCGACTGGGGTGGCGTCGACTACCGCGACGTGATGGCCGGGGTCGACTGGCTGCTCGCGCAGGGCTACGTCGACGAGCGGCGCATGGGCGTGACCGGCGGCTCCTACGGCGGCTACCTGACCAACTGGATCGTCGGGCAGACCGAGCGCTTCAAGGCCGCCGTCAGCGGGCGCAGCACCAGCAACCGCTACTCGCACTACGGCTACAGCGACATGGGCTCCTTCACCGGCGACTGGGAGTTCCTGGGCCCGCCGTGGGAGCGCGCCGAGCACTACCTGGAGCGCTCGCCGCTCACCTACGCGCCGAAGGTGACGACGGCGCTCCTGCTGGAGTCGCAGGAGAACGACCAGCGCTGCCCGATCCCGCAGGCCGAGGAGTTCTTCACCGCGCTCCGCAAGCTGCGCCGGGCCGACGTGCAACTGATCCGCTTCCCCGACGAGAGCCACGGCATGGCACGCGGCGGCCAGCCCCGCCACCGCGTCGAGCGCCTGG
>DASSSV010000653.1:0-5695 GCA_035708265.1 Thermomicrobiales bacterium
GCCAACCGCCCGCCCTTTACGACGCCCCGCACGGCGGCGGGGTTCCGGCGCGGAGGCGGTATGACTCTTACATGATGTCGCCGAGGAAGTTGAGCGCGCGTTCTGTGAGCAACGTGGCGGCGTGCTCGTCGTATGCAGGCAGGCTGTTGTCGGCGAACAGGTGCCGGTCGCCCGGGTAGAGGAACAATTCGGCGTCCGGGGTCGTCGCGACGAGAGCGCGGGCCGCGTCGAGGTCGCCTTCCTCGGCGAAGAACTCGTCGGCGTCCATCCCGTGTATCTGGACCGGGACTCCGCGGGGCCAGGCCCCGCCGAACTCGGCGGTTGGGATACAGGCGTGGAACAACAGCGCGCCCTTCGCGCCGGGTCGTGTCTGGGCCAGCAGCTGCGCCGGCATGACGCCGATCGAGAACCCGGCGTAGACGAGGTCGCCGGGCAGCCGCTCCGCGGCGAGCCGTCCGCGCTCGGCGATGGTGTCGAACCCGACTTCCCGCGCGTAGGCGACTCCCTCCTCGAGGCTGTCGAAGACCCGCCCCTCGTAGAGATCCGGGACGTGGACGGTGTGACCGGACCGCCTGAGCCCCTCGGCGAAGTCGCGGACACCGGACGTCAGCCCGTGCGCGTGGTGGAACACTATCACCTCGGCCATTTCGCGTCCCCTTTCACGGTGCGGGCCCGTTCGGCTCCGCGCGCGATGGAGCTCTTCGAGAGCCCCGGCCGCCCTCCCGGGCGGAGCCGGCGGGGCCAGTATAGCACAGTAGCCGAACTAATGTTCGATTCGGGGCCCAGCATTGGGCGAGGCGGCGGGGTTCCGGCGCGGGGCGGGGGCATGTAGAATGCGCGCGCGGGTTGGCTGGCTTGGAGGAGGGGGCGATGACGTATCGGGTCTTGCTGACGACGCCGAAGTTCCGGGAGGACGAGGCGTTCGCCCGGCAGTATCTCCGGGAGCACGACTGTGTCCCGATCGAGCACGACCGGCACGGGGCGCGGCTGGGCGAGGACGAACTGTGCGAACTGGTCCGCGACGCCGACGGCTGGGTCACGCACCTCGAGACCGTGACCGAGCGGGTCTTCGCCGCCGCGCCGCGCCTGAAAGTCATCAGCGCGGGCGGCGTCGGCTACGACCACATCGACGTCGCGGCGGCGAGCCGGCACGGCGTCGCCGTCTGTATCTGCGCCGGCTGCAACAACCACGCCGTCTCCGAACTGGCCCTCGGCCTGATGCTCGGCCTGGCGCGGCGCATCGCGACGGCCGACCGCGCGATCCGCGAGGGGGGCTGGCCGCGGCTGGTCGGGCCGGAGCTGTGGGGCAAGACGCTCGGCATCGTCGGCCTCGGGCGGGTGGGGAAGAGCCTGGCGCTGATCGGGCGCGGCCTCGGCATGCGCGTCCTGGCGACCGACGTCGTCTGGGACATCACCTTCGCCAACGAGCACCAGATCAGTTACGTCAGCCTGCCGCGCCTGCTCGGCGAGGCGGACTTCGTCTCGCTCCATTGTCCGCTGACGCCGCAGACGCGCGGCCTGATCAACGACGCGACGCTGGCGCAGATGAAGCCGACCGCGTACCTCATCAACACCGCGCGCGGGCCGATCGTCGACGAGGCGGCGCTGGTGCGGGCGCTGCGCGAGCGGCGGATCGCCGGCGCCGGCCTCGACGTCTTCGAGACGGAGCCCCGGCCGAACAACCCCTTCGTGGAGTTCGAGAACGTCCTGCTGACGTCGCACCTCGGCGGCGCGACGCACGAGGCGGTCGAGCGCTCGCTCCAACTGGCGCTGCTGAACGTCACGCAGGTGCTGACGGGCGGGCCGCCGGTCTGCCAGGTCAACGAGCGGGAGGTGACGCTGGGGCGGTGATCCCGCGGCGGCGGCCCCATGAGAGGGCCGCCGCGAGCGGGGGCGGGCGGCTCACCGGCGAGCGCGGCCCGGCGCGACCGGCGCGCTCATTGCACGGGCCGGCTCGGCCGCTCGCGGGCGAACTCGAGCAGGTAGCGGGGCTGGCCGGCCGGGTCGTTGATCCCGAAGACCTTGCCGAAGGGCATCTCCCTGAGCGGGACGACGACTTCGGCCTTGCCGGAGAGTTCGCGGAAGGCGACCTCGGCGTCGTCGACGAGCCAGTACAACTCCAGTTCGCCGCGGCCCCCCAGCGACTCGTCGCTGGCGATGGCGAAGTTGGCGCCGGCCCGGTCCTTGAACTGGACGAAGGTGGGGTGCTCCCGCTCGACCGCGAGGCCGAGGACGTCGACGTAGAACCGCTTCACCGCCTCCACGTCGGAGACGTACTCCAGGGCGAATCCGAACCGGGGTGTGGCCGTCATAGCAAGTCCTCCTCGTCTTACGCGCGCGGCTCCATTCCCGCCGCTGAACATAGCCTACCCCCGTGTGGCGACACCATTGTGTCGGGATTTGGCGCCGGGGACGGCGACGCTACATCAGGGTGGGTTCGGCCAGCGCGAAGGGGAGGTCGGCGAGGACGGCGTCGAGGGAGCGGGGGGCGACCGGTTCGCCGGTGGGCGTGACGCGCGCGATGCGGTCCAGGCGGAAGGCGCGGGGCGCCTGACGGAGACGGCACCACGCGGCGAGATACCAGCCGTGCTGGGTGCCGAAGAGGCCGGCGGGCTCGACGACGCGCGCGGTCTCGTGTCCCTGCGCGTCGCGATAGGTCAGTTCGACCGCGACGGCGTCGAGGATCGCCCGCTGGAGGATCTCGGAGACAACATCGACGGGATCGCCGGGGATTTGCGCGACGCGAACACGGCGGACGAGGTCGGCGGCGGTGTCTTTCGGCGCCGCGGCCATCGCGCCGACGAGTTTTTTCAAGGCGGAGCGGCCGGCCGCGGCGAAGGGCATGGCGCGGGCGGCGGCCAGGGCGGTGGCGAGCGCGGCGGCCTCGGCGGGGGTGAGGTTCAGCGGGGGCAGGGTGGTCTCGGCGTTGAGGCCATAGCCGCCGCCGGGGCCGGGCTGGGCCCAGATCGGCACGCCGGCCTGTTGCAGCGCCAGCAGGTCGCGCTCGATGGTGCGGGCGCTGACCTCGAAGCGCGCGGCCAGTTCGGCGGCGCGCATCGTCCGGGGCGCGCGGGCCCGCAGTTCCTCGACGAGGGCGTACAGCCGGTCGGTGCGGTTCATGCCGGGATCATAGCACGAGATCCCGACAACGGTATGTCGGGATCTGGCGGGCGGCGACGCATGAAAGGGGCGCGGCGGGGCCGAGGCCGAGCAGGGCGGCGAGGTCAATCGCCCGTCCGGCCGCTCTTGCGCTCGGCGTATTCGGCGATGTCCTCGTCCTCGGCGGCCAGGCCCTCGGCCTCGTCGGCGGCGTCGGCGGCGACGAGGCGCGCGCCGCCGCGCGTGTAACTGACGACGCGGACGCCGTCGAGCGCGTGGAGGGTGTCGAGCAGGGCCGCGATCGCGCCCTGGCGCGCGGTGCCGAGGTCGAGGTCGAGCACGTCCACCGGCTCCTGCTGCGCCGGGCGGAGGCGCAGGCGGCGGATCTGGACGGCGTCGCTGACGGTGTTCTCCACCGTCGTCAGCCGCCCGCCGCCGCGCCGGACCCGCAGCACCAGCCGGTGGTCCTCGTGGTGGACGAAGAGGCGGCGTTCGAGCGGGCGCAGGCCGGCCTGGATCAGCAGCATGAACGCGGTGGCGAGCGCGGCCGGCACGAAGAGCCCGCCCCCGACGGCCAGTCCCACGCCCGCCACGGCCCAGACGCTCGCCGCGGTGGTCAGGCCGCGGACGGTGTTCTTGCGCAGGATGATCACGCCCGCGCCGAGGAAGCCGATGCCGCTGACGACCTGCGCGGCGATGCGGCTGGGGTCGAGCACGACCAGGCGGTCGGCGGTGAAGGCATCGGTAAAGCCGAAGGCGGAGACCATCATGATGAGGGCGGAGGCGACGCAGACGACCGCGTGCGTGCGCAGGCCGGCGGCGCGCTCCAGCCGCTCGCGCTCCAGCCCGACCAGCGCGCCGAGCACCGTCGCGATGGCGAGTCGCAAGGCCACCTGGGAAATCGCCAGCGTCGGCGGATCCATCGTCCCGTCCCGTTCTCCAAGCTCCGACCGGCCGCGCGCCCCTCGCGCGCGTGCCGGTGTAGCAGATAGTATACGGCGTCTGGCGTCGCCGTGGAGCGGGCCTGGAGCCGGGCGGAGGGGGCGTAGCGGCCGAAGCCGCGGCTGGGAGAGGAGAGGTCCGATGCAATACGGCATCAGCGTCCCGAACTTCGCCGAGTACGCCGACCCGCGCACGCTCGCCGACCTCGCCCGCGACGCCGAGGCGGCAGGGTGGGACGGCTTCTTCCTCTGGGACCACATCCTCTTCGACACCGGCTGGCGGTTGCCGATCGCCGACCCCTGGGTGGCGCTCGCCGCCATCGCGGCGAGCACGACGCGCGTCCGCCTCGGCCCGCTGGTCACGCCGCTGGCTCGCCGCCGGCCCTGGAAGGTCGCGCGCGAGACGGTCACGCTCGACCACCTCACGGGCGGGCGGCTGGTGCTGGGCGTCGGCCTCGGCTACCCGCCCGACGCGGAGTTCGGCCAGTTCGGCGAGGAGACGGACGACAAGGTCCGCGCGCGGAAACTCGACGAGGGACTCGACATCCTGACCGGCCTCTGGAGCGGTGAGCCCTTCGCCTACGCGGGCGAGCAGTACCGCCTGAAAGAGACGGTCTTCCTGCCGCGCCCGGTGCAGCGGCCGCGCATCCCGATCTGGGTCGGCGGCTACTGGCCCAACCGCGCGCCCTTCCGCCGCGCCGCGCGCTGGGACGGCGTCTGCCCCGGCAGCCTCAACACGAACTGGGACGAGATCATCCCTCTGGCCGACCTCCGCGCCGCGCTGTACATCGCGGCGTACCGCGCCGGCGCGGCCCCCTACGACGTCGTGGTTGGCGGCTACACGCCCGGCGACGACCGGGCCGCGGGCGCGGCGGTCGTCGCGCCCTACGCCGAGGCCGGCGTGACCTGGTGGATCGAGAACATCCACGGCCTGCGCGGCCCCTTCGACGACATGCGCGAGCGCGTCCGCCAGGGGCCGCCGCGATGAGGGCACGTCGCGCGATCTGGTCGGAGTGGTGTCATACTTCGCGGTGTTCGTGCCGTTTACGGGTATTTTGGAGCCGCGCCGATGAAGTTGACCCTCTCCTACGACCGACGCTATGGGCAGATGACTATCGCAGACGACTCGCGTGAGACTGTGGTATTCCACTCTACTGTGCTCTCTTACCACGCGCTCGATGATCTGGCCGAGGCTGTCGTCAAACTGTTGCAGATGGTAACAAGAGCGACATGCGCCTGGGCAGTTGAGCCGGGCGAACACCGCTGGATTCTCGAGCGGCGTGGCGAGGAGGTGCAGATCACGATCCTCTGGTTCCGCGACTCATTCAGCAATCAACTGGATGAGCAAGGAGAGGAAGAGTTCTCGGCGGTCTGCAAGCTCCGCCGTTTCGCGGTGCAGGTGAAGAACGTGCTGCAAACAGAGATCGATGCGGGGAGCGGCGGCGCTTACTTGCCATCGGCCTACGGTAAACTGGCCGCGGCGTTGCGTAGCGAGGGATGAGGGGACGATGAACCGGGTCGGCATTCTCGGGGGCGGACAACTGGCGCAGATGACGCTGCAGGCGGCGATCGCACTCGGGATCGAGGTGGCGATCTTCGAGCGCGAGGCGGACAGCCCGGCCGGCCGCCTGACGCAGCGCGAGGTCGTCGGCGCG
>DASSSV010000654.1:0-12752 GCA_035708265.1 Thermomicrobiales bacterium
CCGCCCGCGACAGCACCGCGTCGACCCAGCCGCCGAAGTAGCCGGCGGCCGCGCCGACCGCCACGCCGATGGTGACGGCCAGGCCCGTCGCCAGCAGCGCGACGACGAGCGCGACCCGCGTGCCGTAGATGATCCGGCTCAGCTCGTCGCGCCCGATCTCGTCGTAGCCCAAGAGGTGCGCCGAGGAGGGCGGCTTGCCGAGCATCAGCGGGTCCGCGTCCGTGGGCGAATAGGGCGCGAAGAGCCCGGGTGCGATGGCGACGACGGCCAGGAAGAGGATGAAGGCGAGGCCGACCAAGCCCGGCCGGTAGCGGGCGAACCGCCGCCAGGTGCGCGACCACTCCGAGCGGCGCGCCCGCCCGGCCCCCGTCAGGGTCGCCGGCAGCCGACCGCCGACGCTCGATGGTGTCGCGGAGCGCATCGCCCCCTCCCCTAGCGTAGCCGGATGCGCGGGTCGATGTAGGCGTAGACCAAGTCGGTCAGCAAGTTCGCCGCCACCACCAGCACCGTCAGCACGAAGACGATCGCCTGCACCACCTGGTAGTCCAGGTGGTAGACCGAGTTGACGAAGAGCTGCCCGAGCCCCGGCACCGCGAAGACGGTCTCGATCACGATCGTGCCGCTGAGCAGGAAGGCCAGCCGGTAGCCGATCACCGTCACGACCGGGAGGAGGGCGTTGCGGACGACGTGCCGGCCGAGCACGGCGCGCTCGGGCAGGCCCTTGGCGCGCGCCGTGCGGACGAAGTCCTGCCCCAGCGTCTCGATCGTCGTGCCGCGCATCAGCCGCGTCAGCACGGCGAGCTGCTCGATCGACAGGACTAGCACCGGCAGGACGTAGCCCTGCCAGGTCGCGACGCCGAAGGGCGGCAGCCAGCCCAACTTCAGGGCGAAGAGGATGATCAGCATCAGCGCGACCCAGAAGTTGGGCAGCGAGACCCCCAGCGTCGCCCCGACCGTGCCGGCGTAGTCGAACAGCGAGTATTGCTTCACCCCGGCCAGGATGCCGGCCGGCAGCGCGACCACGATCGACAGGAGGAGCGCGAGCGCGTTGATCTTGACGGTGACCGGCGCGGCCTCGAGGATCATCTGCCGGACCGGCACGCCGACCCGGATCACCGACTCCCCGAAGTCCCCCCTGACCATGTGCCCCACCCAGGTGAAGTACTGGACGTAGAGAGGCCGGTCGAGGCCCCAGTAGTGGCGGATGGCCTCGATCTGCGCGGTGGTGAGCTGCGTCCTCCCGGTCTCGCCGATCAGGATCAGGATCGGGTCGCCCGGTGTGAGGTGCAGGATGCCGAAGGTGAGGACGCTGATCAGGACGACGACGAGCGCCCCCTGGAGCAGGCGGAGCACGACGTAGCGCAGCATCCCGGCCGGCCCCTCCTCTCTACGAAGCCGTCAGCGATCGGCCGGCCTCCTGAACGGCGACGGCCGACGGCCGATCCCGGCCGCTACTCCGCGGTCCACCACTGGTAGGCTTTCGCGTACAGTTGGCTGCCGTTGAGCGCCGTCTTCGGCAGGCCCTGGATCCGCTTGGTGAAGTGGTTGAACCAGTTCCAGTACATCACGTAGAAGAAGGGCACGTCGTCGGACACAATCTGCTGGATCTGGTCGTAGATCGCCTTGCGCTTCTGCGGGTCGACCTCCTTCAGGCCGTTGTCCAGCAGTTGGTCCATCTGCGGGTTCTTGTACTGGGTAAAGTTGTTCCCGCCGTTGGAGCGCAGCGTGTCCGAGGCGTCGGGGTCGCTGCCGTCGCCGTAGGTCCAGTTGAACAGCGAGGCGTCCATCTTGCCGGCGACCAACTGGGCGAGGATGTTCGACGCCGGCGCCTCCTGGATCTTCATGTCGACGCCGATCGCCTGCATCTGCTGCTGGACGATCTCGGCCTCGGGCTTGCGGGCCTGGTCACCGGTGAGCACGAAGCAGGTGAACGAGAACTTCTGCCCGCCCTTCGCGCGGGTGCCGTCGGCCCCCACCGTCCAGCCGGCCGCGTCGAGCATCGCCTTGGCCTTGGCCGGGTCGTAGTCGTATTTCGTCACGTTGGGGTTGTACCAAGCCTTCACGTTCGGCGCGAGGTTGCCGGTCGCGAGGACCGCCGCGCCCTGGAAGACGGAGTCGATCAGCTTCTGGCGGTCGATGCCGTGCAGCAGCGCCTGGCGCACCTGCTTGTCGGCGAAGAAGGGCCGCGCGTTGTTGATCGGGAAGTGGTTGACGGCGGTGCTCAGCGTCTGGAAGGTCGTGAACTGCTGCGTCTGGGCCGTCAGTTTCAGGTCGTCCGCGACGAGCAGCACCCAGCACGACGAATCGGCCTTGCCGGTCTGCAAGGCGATTGTGCGGACCGACGCCTCGGGCACGACGTTCTGCGTGAAGGTGTCGAGGTAGGGCCGGCCCCGAAAATGCTGGTCGAACGCTTCGACCGTGGTATGGTCGGCGGCGACCCACTCCTTGAGCTTGAAGGGGCCGGTGCCGATCGGCGCGGTGCGGTACTTCTTCTCGCCGACCTGCGCGTGGTACTTGGACTGCACGATGTAGGTGGAGGCGCCGCGCGCGATGAAGGCGGCGTTCGGCGCCGACATCTTGACCACGGTCGTGTAGGGGTCCGGCGCCTCGACGCTCTCGACGTTCAGGAAGCCGTTGGCGATGACCGAGCCGTTGTTCGCGTCGCGGTAGAAGTCGTAGGTGTACTTGACGTCGGCGGAGGTGAAGTCGGTGCCGTCCTGGAACTTGACGCCCTGGCGGAGCTTGAAGGTGTAAGTGAGGCCGTCGGGAGAGGTCGAGAAGGACTCGGCCAGCACCGGCTGGAAGACGAAGTTCTCGTCGATCTCGAGCAAGGCGTTGTGGATCTGGGTGATCATGACCCACTGGTCGCCAGGGCCGACGTCGTTCGGGCTGAGACCGGCGAGCTCCTGGTGCCCCACGATGGTCATCGCGCCGCCCCGCTTGGGTGTGCCGCCCGCGGCGGCCGGCGAGGCGGCGGCGGTCGTCGGCGAGGCACCCGCCGCCGGCGAGGCGCCGCCGGCCGCCGCCGCGGTCGCGGCGGGCGCGGTCGCGACGGCCGCGGTCGGGAGCGCCGCGATGGTCGGCGTCGGGCCGATGGTGGGGACGGTCGTGGCGGTGGACGCCGCGCCGCCGCAGGCGGCGAGCAGGGCCGTGGCCACCGGCGCCGCGGCCCCCAACGCCGCCGCCCGCAGCAGTAACGCCCGTCGACTGAGCACGCGGCTGGGTGTGGTACCCGCGGAGTTCTCCAGCCCGGAGTCGGTCATGGCTCCCTCTCCTCTCGCGACATCGTTGACCTACTCGGAGAGACGAAGAGATCTGCCTGTGCGCGGAGATACCCATGGCTCGCTCAGGTAACGCGGTACGCTCATCGCTCACGCAGCATACAACCGGGCGACGGGTGGCACAACTGCGGCGGCGGCCGCACGCCAGACGTGGCCCATCGGTGACGCCTCCCGCGGCCACCATGATGCCTCGTCGCGCTGATGGCCATCTGCCGCCTTCAGAGCCCGCCGGCGCGGGAGAGCGCTGCATGTCGATGGTGGGTACTCTACGCCCCGGTGTCGGGCCAGTCAAGCGGGCGCGATCCGCCGGTCGCGCCTGCATTTTGCGGCGGTCCAGGCGGCTGAAGCCGCGCCTCTCGGCAGGCCCGCACGCGGGCACCCCGGCCGCGGCTTCAGCCGCCGGGTCCCCGCATATGTCGCCCCGCCGCGTCGAGGTTGTCGAACGCTGACCGCTACCGCGCAATCGACCACTGATAGGCTTTGGCGTACAGTTGCCCGCCGCTGAGTGCCGTCTTGGGCAGGCCCTCGATCCGCTTGGTGAAGTGATTGAACCAGTTCCAGTACATCATGTAGAGGAACGGGACGTCCTCGGCCACGATCTGCTGGACCTGGTCGTAGATCTGCTTGCGCTTCTGCGGGTCGACCTCCTTGAGCCCCTGGTCGAGCAACTGGTCCATCTGGGGGTTCTTGTAGTGCGAGAAGTTGCTGCCGCCGTCCGACCGCAACGTCGTCGAGGCGTCGGGGTCGCCGCCGCTGCCGCCGTAGGTCCAGTTGAAGAGCGCCGCGTCGATCTTCCCCGCAAGGAGCTGGTCGTTGACGTTGGTCACCGGCGCTTCCTGGATCTTCATGTCGATGCCGACGGCCTTGAGCTCCTGCTGGACGACCTCGGCCTCCGGCTTGCGCGCCTGGTCCCCGGTGAAGACGAAACAGGTGAACGAGAACTTCTGCCCGTCCTTCGCGCGGATGCCGTCGGACCCGGCCCGCCAGCCGGCCGTGTCGAGCATCGCCTTGGCCTTGTCGGGGTTGTAGTCGTACTTCGGCACGTTCGGGTTGTACCACGCCTTCAAGTTCGGCGCGATGTTGCAATCGGCGATGACCGCCGCGCCCTGGAAGACGGTATCGATGACCTTCTGGCGGTCGATCGCGTGTAGCAGGGCCTGGCGCACCTGCTTGTCCGCGAAGTAGGGCCGCTCATTGTTGATCGGGAAGTGGTTGACGGCGACGCTCACGGTGCGGAATGAGGTGAACTTGTCCGTCTCCCCCATCAGCTTGAGGTCGTCCGCGGCGAGCAGCACCCAGACGGAGGAATCGGCCTTGCCGGTCTCCAGCGCGATCGCCCGGACCGAAGGCTCGGGGACGACCTGCTCCACGATGCTGTCGAGGTGGGGCCGCCCGCGGAAGTGCTGGTCGAAGGCTTCGACCGTGGTGTGGTCGGCCGCGACCCACTCCTTCAATTTGAACGCGCCCGTGCCGATCGGCGCGGTGCGGTACTTCTTCTCGCCGACCTGGGCGTGGTACTTGGACTGGACGATGAAGGTCGTCGCGCCGCGCGCGATGAAGGCGGCGTTGGGCGCGGTCATCTTGACGACGACTGTGGACGGGTCCGGCGCCTCGACGCTGTCGACGTTCTGGAAGTTGTTGGCGATGACCGAGGCGTTCTTCGGGTCGCGGTAGTAGTCGAAGGTGTACTTGACGTCGGCGGAGGTGAAGTCGGCACCGTCCTGGAACTTGACGCCTTTGCGCAGGTGGAAGGTGTAGGAGAGGCCGTCCTTGGCCGTCTCGAACGACTCGGCCAGGACCGGTTGGAAGACGAAGTTCTCGTCCATCTCGACCAGGGCGTTGTGGATCTGGGTGATGATGTCCCACTGGTCGCTCGGGCCGGTGTCGGCCGGGCCGAGGCCGGAGAGCTCCTGGTGGGCCACCCAGGTCATCGTGCCGCCTTGCTTCGCGCCGCCGCCGGCCGCCGCGGGCGAGGCGCTCGCCGCGGGCGAGGAGGCGATCTCGGCGGTCGGCAGGGCCATGATGGTCGGCGAGGCGGCCGGTTTGGCGCCGCTGGGGGGCACAGTCGTGGGCGTGGCGCTGCCGCCGCCACACGCGGCGAGCACCCCCGCCGCGACGGTCGCCGCCCCGCCCGCCAGGGCGGCGCGGAAGAGCAGTTCGCGCCGGCTGAGTTTCCCGCCCGATAGGTCGTTCCCGAAACCCCGGCATCGTGTGTCGGTCATCGCCACATCCTCCCTCTCCCCCGCGAACGGACTGGTCCGAGCCGCGCCCCTCAAGCCCCCGGCGCGGCGCCCCTTTCCGTCCGACAGTATATCGCAGACCGATAAGAGGTGGGCAAGCCCCCGGGCGCCGTCCCCGCGCCCCGCAACCGCGCTCGTCGCGGCCTGGCCCCTTTCTTGCGTGCTGATCGGCGGCACGCCGCCGGCGCGGCGGCGCGCCCGACACGCGACAAGGAGGGCACGATGACGGCGAACGCGGAAGTCTGCAGCAACTGCGGCACCGAGAACCCGCCCGGCCGTGATTTCTGCATCAAGTGCGGCGCGCCGCTGACGGAGTCGGCGGCCGAGGGCCTGAAGACGCACCGGGAGGCGATGCGCGAGGGCGGCGTGCTGGGGACTGAGTACCCCTCCATCACCCCGCCCGGCGAGACCGAGCCGGCCGTCGGGCCGTCGCTGTGGCCGCTGCCCGGCGCCCCGGTCGCTCCGGAGCCGGCCCAGGACCGCGACTACCTCGACCGCGAGGAGCGCCGGCACGAGCGGTCGTGAGGCGCGGGCCGTGGGGCGAGCGCGCTGTGCGGGATCGGGCAGCCCCGGGACTGGCTCTCGTGCGGCCCGGTCTCCGGGCTGACCGGCATCCGCTCCGCCGCCTGGCATGGGTATAGCGTGGCCGGACGGACCGCGCGGCGACTCGCGGCCCGCCAAGGCCACCCCATTTCCGCGTCAGGCAGCGAATCCCATCGCGGTCGGCCGGGGAAGCCGGGACGGCACTGGCGCAGGTCCCCCGAATTGCGCGAAATCGTCTCGACAACGCCCGACACGCGCAATCGGATGGGCGGGCGCGGCTCCTTGACGCGCCGCCGCGCCCGCGCTAACATATGCATAGTTGTTCATATATCCAGCCATGCGCGCGAGGAGTGACGATGCCGGCGCGACCAGCCCCCGACCGCGATACCTGCGACGTCGTCTGCCTGCACCCCGACGCGGTCCGCGCGGCGCGCGCCGCGCTGCTGCCGCTCGACGAGGCGCAGGACCTGGCCGGCTTCTTCGGCGTCCTCGCCGACCCGACGCGCCTGCGGATCGTGCAGGCGCTCGCCGGGCGCGAGCTGTGCGTCTGCGACCTCGCCGCGACGCTCGGGATGCGGCAGTCGACCGTCTCCCACCAGCTCCGCCTGCTGCGCGCCCTGCGCGTCGTCCGCTACCGCAAGGAAGGGCGCGTCGCCTACTACGCGCTCGACGACGCCCATGTCGCCGGCCTGCTCGGCCAGGGGCTCGACCACATCCGCGAGCAGGCCGGGGCCGCGGCGCGGCTGCGCGACAGCGCCTAGCGCGGCGGGGAGGTGCGGGCCGTGGCCACGCTCCCGAGTTCGCACGCCGCGTGGTCGCCGGCCGGGCGCGCCGCCCAGGTCCGCGCCGGGGTGCGCATCGAGGTCGTCACCATCGCCTACATGGCCGTCGAGGCGGCCGTGGCGCTCGGCGCGGGCGTCCTGGCCCGCAGCGTCCTCCTGACGGCCTTCGGCCTCGACAGCCTGATCGAACTGGTCACGGGCGGCGTCCTGCTCTGGCGCCTGCTGGCGGAGGCGCGCGGCGGGTCCCTCGACGGGGTCGAACGGGCGGAGCGCCGCGCGGCCTGGGTGACGGCGGTCGGGCTGGTCCTGCTCTGCGCCTACGTCGTCGCGACCGCCGCGGCGGCACTCGCCCTGCGGGCGAAGCCCGACCCGTCGCTCTCCGGCCTCGCGCTCGCGGTCGTCGCCGTCGTCCTGATGCCTCTCCTGGCCTGGCGCAAGCGCGACATCGCCGCGCGCCTCGACAGCGCCGCGCTGCGCGGCGACGCCGCCTGCTCGCTGACCTGCGCCGCCATGGCGGGGGCGCTCCTGGTCGGGCTGGCGCTCAACGCCGCCTTCGGCTGGTGGTGGGCCGATCCGCTGGCCGCGCTGGCGCTCTTGTACTGGCTCGGGCGCGAGGCGCGGGGGGCCATGGCGGGGGCGCGCGCGGGCCGCGCCGGTTGCGGCTGCGGCGACGACGCCTGCCACGACGGCTGACGCGAGGAGGCGGCATGGCGCACCAGCACCACCACGGCCACGCCCACGGCCACAGCCACGCGCCGGCGGACTACGGGCGCGCCTTCGCCATCGGCGCGGCGCTGAACCTCGGGTTCGTCGCCGCCGAGGCGGCGTTCGGGCTGCTGGCGGGGTCGCTGGCGCTGGTGGCCGACGCCGGCCACAACCTCGGCGACGTGCTCGGCTTGCTGCTGGCCTGGGGCGCGGCCATGCTGATGCGGCGGCGGCCGACGCCGCGCCGGACCTACGGGCTGCGCCGCTCGACGATCCTCGCCGCGCTGGCCAACGCCGTGATCCTGCTCGTCGCCATCGGCGCGATCGCCTGGGAGGCGATCCTGCGCCTGCTCCAGCCGGCGCCGGTGGCCGAGGCGACGGTCATCGTCGTCGCGTTCGTCGGGATCGCCGTCAACGGCGCGACCGCCCTCCTCTTCATGGGCGGCCAGCGGCGCGACCTCAACGTCCGCGGCGCCTTCCTGCACATGGCCGCCGACGCCGGCGTCTCGCTGGGCGTCGCCGTCTCCGCCGCGGTCGTCCTGCTGACCGGCTGGGACTGGCTCGACCCCGCGGTCAGCCTGGCGATCGTCGCGGTGATCCTGGTCGGCACCTGGGGGCTGCTGTGCGACTCGCTGAACCTGGCGCTCGACGCCGTGCCGGCAGAAATCGACGCGGCCGCCGTGCGCGCCTACCTGGCCGGCCTGCCGAGGGTCGTCGACGTCCACGACTTGCACATCTGGGCGATGAGCACGACCGAGACGGCGCTCACCGCGCACCTGGTCCTGCCGGGCACGACGCCCGACGACGCCCTGCTCTCGCAGATCGGCGACGAGTTGCACGAGAGGTTCGGCATCGAGCACGCCACGATCCAGGTCGAGAGCAGCGACGCCGCCTACACCTGCTCGTGCCCGCTCCTGCCGGCGCACGCCGGCCCGCACGCCGCGGCGCACCGCTGACGAGGGGCCTCAGCCCGCGGCCGGCTCCAGGTCGAAGCGCCGGCCGGGCTGCGCGAGCACGACCCGCGCGGCCAGCCCGAGGTCCCGGCAGGCGTCGAGGAAGTTCTGCGGGTCGGCGGTGTTGGCGCGGAACATCCCGTAGTGGTTGGGGACGACCACGCGCGGCGCGACGGCCTCGGCCAGCAGCGCCGCCTGCCGGTGGTCCATGTTGCCCATGCGCCCGTTGATCGGCAGCGTCAACAGGTCGGGCGCCAGCCCGCGCGTCGCCGCCACCAGCCGCTCCCCGTACTCGGTGTCGCCCGTCTGGTAGACGCGGAAGTCGCCCGCCTCCAGCACCACGCCGATCGCGTCGCGCCGGTCGCCGGAGCCGTGGTCGGCGTAGAGGGCGGTCAGGCGCACGCCTCCGACCTCGCGCGACTCCCCCTGGTCGAGACGCAAGAAACGCTCGGCCGGCAGGCCCATCGCCAGCCAGCGCTCGCGGCAGGACGAGGGGCCGAGGAAGAGCGGCTCCGGCCGCTCGGCGATGGGGCGCAGGGTGATCTCGTCGAAGTGGTCGATGCGGTCGTGTGTCGTCACCACCAGGTCGGCCACGAGCGCCGTCGCCGGCACGACGATCGGCGTCAGCCGCTCGCGCGTCCGCCCGCCGCTCATCGCGTGCGAGAGATAGGGGTCGACGCAGACCGTCGGCGCCGCGCCGCCCGGCCCGACCGGGAAGTGGTAGAGGAAACCCGATTGCCCCAGCCAGGTCACGCCGAGCGTCGCCATGCTCGCCCTCACCCCCGGCCCCCTCTCCCAATGCTGGGCGAGGGGGAGCCTCGCATACGCGCCGTAGCGCTCTTCCAGATCTCGAGTCCAGAAGGCAGCTCCTGCCACGCCAGTCTACCTTCGATCCCGCGTGATTGGGAGAGAGGCGATCACGATGCGGGCGCTGCCTCCACCCTCCCGGCCCGAGATCTAAAGGGTCGCCGTCTCGTTCGGGCCGGGCTCCCCCTCTCCCAGCATTGGGAGAGGGGGCCGGGGGGTGAGGGTCAACAGCCCGTCACGGCCCCAGGTGGCGCTCGTAGAGTTCGTCGTTGATCCAGCGGACGACGGCGTAGAGCCGGCCGTTCGCGTCGGCGGCGGCCGGCGGGCCGACGAGCTGGCCGCCGAGGCCCTGCCAGTCGCTCCAGGTCGCGCCATCGGTCGTGTGGCGCTCGTAGAGCGCGAGGTCGCTGCCGGTGGCGAAGGTGTAGAGCGTCTCCGGGCCCTGGTCGGGCTGGAAGGCCGCGGCGGCGGGCGCGGCGGTGAGGATGCCCCCGAGGCGCTGCCAGGGGGTGAAGGTCACGCCGTCGGCGGAGTGCCGCTCGTAGAGCGCGGCGTCGGACCCGCCGGCGAAGACGTAGAGTTGCCCGCCGAAGGCGGCCGCGGCGGGCGCCGTGGTGAGGATCCCGCCGAGGTCGAGCCACTCCGAGTAGGTCTGGCCGTCGCGCGAGGACGTGAGGTAGAGCGCACCATCGGCGCCGCGGGCCAGGACGTAAAGGACGCCGTTGGCGCTGGCGGCGGCCGGCGGGGCGGTGAGGACGCCGCCGAGCCGCGTCCAGCCGCTCCAGTTCGCGCCGTCCGTCGAGGACATCGCGTAGAGGGCGTCGTCGCTCCCTTTCGCGAAGACGTAGAGGATGCTGCGGTTACTCGCCGCGGCCGGCGCGGCGGTCAGGATACCGCCGAGATCCTGCCAGCCCGTGAAGTCGCCGCCGGCCGACGACATGACGTAGAGCGCATCGCCGGTGCCGCGCGCGAAGACGTAGACGCGGTTGCCGAGGGCCGCCGCCGCGGGCGCGTCGCCGAGGATCCCGCCGCGCGCGACCCACGGCGACCAACCCGGCGGCGGGGACGGCGGCACGCCCGGTCCGGGCGGCGGGATGGCGCAGTCGGCGCCGGCGATGGCCCGCGCGACATCGAGGCGCCGGCCGCTGACGGTGAGGAGCGCGAGGGCCGGGTCGGGGACGCCGCAGTAGAGCAGGCGATCCTTGAGCTGGTCGATGGTGAGGCCGCCGAGGCCGGGCGCGGCCAGGATCAGCGCGGCCGCGCCCGCGACGGTCGCCGCGGCCATCGCCGTGCCGCTGCGGTAGCCGTAGGCGCCGCCGGGCAACGTCGAGTAGATTCCCGCGCCCGGCGCGCCCAGGTCCACCGAGCGGGCTCCGTAGTTGGTGAACCCGAGCCGGCCGTCCCGGTTGTCGGTCGCGGCGACGGCGACGATGTTCGCCGCCGCGTAGCTGGCGGGGTACAAGGGGACGCGGTCGATGTCGACGCCCTGCCCGCCTTCTTGGTTGCCCGCCGCGGCGACCACGAGGATGCCGGCGCGGCCGGCCGCATCGACCGCGTCGCGCAGCGTCTTGCTGTCGTCGCGCAGTCCCCAGCCCACGGTCAGCACGCGGACGTTGACGCCGGCCTGGCGCGCCCGCACGGCGAACATGATCCCGGCGGCGACGCTGGCCGCATCCCCCGCGCCCGTAGCGTCGAGCACCTTCAGCGCCATCAGGCCGACGCGCCAGTTCACGCCGGCCACGCCGACACCGTTATTGCCCACCGCGCCGACGACGCCGGCGACGTGCGTGCCTTGCCCGTAGCGGAAGTCGCCCGGGGCGAAGCCCGGATCGTCGCGCCCGTCGTCGGGGCCACACCGGTCGGTTACCGCGTCGTAGCCGTGGCTGCCGGTCGCGCAGGGCGCGCCCCGGCTGTCGGTCAGCGCCGTCTCGGCCGGCAGCGTCCACAGGTTGCCGGCGAGGTCGGGATGGTCGAAGTCGATGCCCGTGTCCAGCACGCCCACGACGATATCTGGGTTCCCGGTCGTCGTCTCCCAGGCGCGCGTCGCGCCGATGTCGACGCCAGGCTGGCCCGACGACTGCCCGGGGATTGCCTGCCCGGTGTTCTGGAGGAACCATTGCGCCCCGAAGGAGGGATCACCGGGCGGGTCGGCGGCGGAGACTATGCCATTCGGCTCGGCGTAGCGCACGGCCGGTTCCGCGCCGAAGGCCAGCGCCTCATCCGCAATGGCGCGCCCGGCGGGCAGCGCCACCAGGCGTGCGCCGATGTCGGGGAGGGCCCGCAGGGTCCGGCCGCCATGACGGCGCACGACGGCCTCCTGCTCTTCCGGCGTCACCCCCGGCTGGAAGCCGGCCAGGAGTTGCCCGGGCGCGACGACACCCGGCGTGGCGTCCGCCCCACCCGCCGCGATCCCCGCAGCGGGGCACACGACCCCGAGCGCCGCGACAAGGCGCAGCGACGCCACCGTGACGCGAAGCAGCGCGGCCCGCGAGGCGCCCATCCCTCCCCTCCGCCACTTCGCCGGCATGATCGCGCAAGGCCATGGCGTCGCCGCCGGCGCCGCCTACCGCGCCCGGTATTGGCGCACACTGTACCGGACTGTGGGAGGAGAAGCAAGGGGTTCCACGCGGTGGGCGATCTGCTATACTCCGCCTTCCGGGGGACACGCGGCGGGCGCGAGGCGGGGGTGCGGGTGGAGCGGGTGGCGAACGGGCCGGGGATCAGCGTCTTCTTCCCCGCCTACAACGACGGCGGCACGATCGCCAGCATGGTGATCGAGGCGGCGCGCGCCTGCCGCGCCCTGACCGACGACTACGAGATCATCGTCGTCAACGACGGCAGCACCGACCGCACCGCCGCGGTGCTGGAGGAGTTGCGGGCGCTCGTGCCCGCGCTGCGCGTGATCGACCACGGGCGCAATCGCGGCTACGGCGCGGCGCTGCGGAGCGGCTTCGCCGCGGCGACCCGCGAGCTGGTCTTCTACACCGACGGCGACGCGCAGTACGACCCGCGCGAACTGGTGGTGCTGCTGTCGCGCATGGGGCCGCGCGTCGATATTGTGCAAGGCTATAAGATCGAGCGCCACGACCCCATCTTCCGCATCATCATCGGGCGGGTGTACCACTGGGGCGTCAAGCTGCTGTTCGGCCTGCGCGTGCGCGACACCGACTGCGACTTCCGCCTGATCCGCAAAAGCGCGCTGGACCGCATCGAACTGGAATCGACCAGCGGCACGATCTGTGTGGAGCTGGTGAAGAAGCTGCAGGACAGCGGCGCGCGCTTCGCCCAGGTGCCCGTGCACCATTACCACCGCGTGCATGGGCGGTCGCAGTTCTTTAACTTCAAGAGGCTGTGGGCCACGGGCATGAACCTGCTGCGCCTCTGGATAGAGCTTGTGGCCAGACCAAAACTAACGGGCAAGAAGCCCGTCAAGAGCGTAAA
>DASSSV010000655.1:0-11923 GCA_035708265.1 Thermomicrobiales bacterium
GCTCGAAGTCGTGCTGTACCTCGTCCATAGGCTCCCTGTCGGCGGCCACCGGCCAGCGCGCGGCGCGCCGCCCTCGCACTCCCTCTAGGATAGCACGGCCAGGCGGTAGGGGGTAGGCGTTAGGCGTTAGGCGTTAGGGGACTGTGCATGGGCAGCGGCCGACCGGATGAGCGCGCGCCTGGTCTCCGAGACCCTCTCGTCTCCCGCCTATCGTCTATCGTCTATCGTCCGTCCCCTAACGCCTAACGCCTAACGCCTAACGCCTACCCCCTACTTCGGCAGCGCCTTCATCGCCTGATAGGCCGGGCGCTCGCGCCAGTCGGTCACGAGCAGCGACCAGCCGTACTTCTCGTCGTCGGTCTTGATGTAGGGCGTGGCGGCGTAGTTGAGGTTCCAGATGAACATCACGCCCATCCAGGGCCACTGGGTCTTGGCGATCTGGAAGGCCTGGGTGAGATATTGCGCCTGCTGCTGCTCGCTGGTCAGCAGGCAGTATTCGTAGCCCTTCGGCGCGGGGAGACCCTGGCAGGAATCCCAACCGAACTCGGTCAGCCAGATCTGCTTGTCGGCGTCGCCGGCCTGCGCCATCACCGCGCGCTCGTCCTCGACGCGGCGGAAGTAGAAGTCGGGCGCGTCGCGCCAGCAGGTGCCCGGCTTGGCGTTGTTGCGGTCGATCGCGATCTGCGGGCACTCGCCGCTGCCGGGGTTCTCGGGGTACTTCGTGTCGGGCGGGTTGGCGGCGCTACCGGGGTGGGCGGCCAGCGCGTCGAAGTAGGCGCGCCCCGCGCCGTTCTGGTACTGGTAGAACTCGCGCAGGTAGACCGTGTCGTCGACCGCGACGCTCGGGTCGTTCACGCCGGTCGGGGTGAGGCCGCCGAAGAGGACGAACGCGGTCGGGTCGGCCGCCTTGACCGCGCCATAAGCGGCTTTGAGGGTGTCGAAGTAGGGGGCGATCTGGACCTTGCCCCCGACCTCGCCGGCCAGGTTCTCCTCGTTCCAGATCTCCCACGCCTGCACCCTGCCCTTGTAGCGCGCGGCGAGGTAGCCCATCGTGCGGCCGAACGCGGCGGTGTCTTCCGGCAGCGCGCCGTGCCGCGAGGGCGAGGCCCAGTCGGGCGACTTGACCACGCTGACGAGCACCTTCGTCCCGCCTTGCGAGGCCGCGGCGATGATCGTGTCGTACGGCGCGGTGGCGTACTTGCCCGGCGAGGGCTCGATCTCGCTCCACTGGAGTTGCACGCGGACCCAGCCGAAGCCGGCCTCGTGGACTTTCGCCATCGTCGTGCTGTTGAGGTCGGCGCTCTCGGCGTTGCCGCCGAGGAAGACGTTGAAGCCGTACTCGACGTGCCCGGCCTTCAGCGGCGCGCCCGGCGTCGCGGCGCCGGCGGGCGTCGCGGGCGTGCCGGGCGTCCCGGCCGGGCTGGCGCCGGCCGCCGCGCGCGGCGTGGCCGTGGCGGTCGCGGCCGTGGTGGGCGATGACGCCGCGGCCGCAGTGGTCGCCGTCGGCGGCGGGGCGGTCGCGGTCGGCTTCGCGCCGCCGCAGGCGCTCAGCGCCAGCGCGACGAGCAGGAGGGCGGACAGGCCGGGACGGCCGCAAGGGCGCCGGCCTCGCACACTTCTCACTTCTACCTTCTTACTGCTCACTCCCCGTCACACCGGGATCGTGAGGCTCTCCAGGTCGCGCGGGTAGTAGGTGATCGTCTCCGCGCCGGTCGGCGTGACGACGACCGTGTCGGAGTGGCGGAAGCCGGCGAAGCCGGTGATGTAGATGCCGGGCTCGACGGTGAAGACCATGCCGGCCTCGATCGTCCGCTCGTCGCCGATGTCGAGGAAGGGCGCCTCGTGGACCTGCGTCGACTTGGCGTGGCCGGTGTGGTGCCGCCAGTACGGTTCGAGCCCGTGCTCCTTGAAGAAGGCGCGCACCTGCTGGTCGACCGCGGAGCAGGGGATGCCGGGCTTCAGCGCCTCGATCGCCAGCGTCTGCACCTCCAGCATCAGGTTGAAGAAGCGCGCCTGCTCGGGCGTCGGCTCGCCCATGACCATCGTGCGCTCCAGTTCGCTGCCGTAGCCCCAGACCGAGGCGTCGGCGCCGGTCACCAGCACGTCGCCCGCCTTCAGGCGCGCGTTGCTGGTCATCGCGTGCGGCAGGGCGGAGTCCTTGCCGATCTGGCCGCGGAAGCCGGCGAAGGCGCCGGCGCGCCCGGCGCTGAGCGGGCGGTAGTCGGGGCCGAGGGTGCGGATCATCGCCTGGGTCGCCTCGTAGGAGGCGCGCATCGAGATCTCGGTCTCGGTCGCGCCGACCCGGCAGTAGTCCTGGAGGTAGCGGTGGGCCAGGTTGCCCCAGCGCGCGCTCTCGCGGATGAGCGCCAGTTCCTCTTCCGAGTTGATCATCTGGAGGTATTCGAGGTCGTCGCGGACGTTGACGATCGTCGCGTCGGGCAGGAGGTCGCTCACGCGCGGGCCGCGGTAGCCGTAGACCTGCCCGTAGCCGTCGGCGTCGACGCCGAGGCGCGCGCCGGCCAGCCCGAACTCGGTCAGCAGGTCCTTGAGGTATTCGAGCGGGTGGCGCTCGCCGGGGTACTCGGGGTAGGCGTCCACGCGGTCCACCTGCGCGAACTCCTCGGCGTGCTCCTGCTCCAGCCGGGGCACCAGCAGCGCCGAGCGCGCGGGGGTCAGGACGTAGGCGATCGGGCGCTCGGTCGGGATGAAGCCGAAGCGGGAGAGATAGGACACCAGGTTGGCGCCGAAGAGGACGAGGCCCTGGAGGTCCTGCTCGCCGAGGCGGCGCAGCACCGTCTCGCGGCGGCGCGCGTACTCCGCGTCGCTGAGGCGCACCTGTACCATCGCGCGCGACTCCTTTCCACCGTGTCCGCAGCAACCGGCGGGCGCGGGCCGACCGCGCCGCGCACCGCTTTATAGGTGGCGCGCGGGGGGCTGTCAACGCACTGCCGGGGACTGCCCGCGTCGCCCTCGCGGGCGCCGACCGCGCATAGACCCTACGAAGGCCGGCGAATTCCCTTGCCGGCTCCCGCCGCGCGGCCTACAATGCCCACCGCGCGGCGGCGCCCGGGCGGGCGTTCGCCGCGCGGCGATGAGGCTCGCGGGCCGCGCCGGGGCTAGGCGCGGTCAGCCGGGGTGCGACTGGTGGCTCCTCTCTGTCGCGGCGAGGCGACGGTTGGGAGCCTCGTTTGTTTTGTGCCGCTCCGCGGGCGCGAGGGACGCCGGGGGCGCGCGGGCCTCGCGCAGAATCGCCCATCACCATTGCGGGTTCGCGGCCCGGCAGACGCCGGTTCGCTCGACGCGGGGCGGGGAGGTGGGCACGATGGACCTGGCGGGGCGAGCGAAGCAGGTGCGGATCTACGTCAACGAGGGCGACACGGCCGGGCGCCAGCCCGCCTATCTCGCCGTCCTCGAACTCCTCCGACGGGAACATTGCGCGGGGGCGACGGTGACGCGCGGCATCGTCGGCTTCACCCGCGGCCGCATCCAGACCGCGCAGTTGGTCGAACTCTCCTCCGCGCTGCCGATCGTGATCGACTGGGTCGACAGCGCCGAGCGCGTCGAGCGCTTGCTGCCCGCGCTGGCGGCGCTCGCGCCGGACGCGCTGATCACGGTGCAGGAGGTCGGCGTGGCGCAGTTCCCGCGCCGCGCGCTGGAGGATGTGCCGGCCGATCTGCGCGTGCGCGACGTGATGACCCCGGCCGCGCGCGTGGTCACGGCCGGTCCCGACGCCGACCTGCACGACCTGGTGACGCTCTTGCTGCGCCGCGGGCGGCACGCCGTCCCGGTGCTCGACCCCGCCGGCCGCGTGGTCGGGATCATCACCAACCGCGACCTGGTAGGGCGCGCGGGGCTGCCGCTGCGGCTGGAGCTGCTGCGCGCATTGGGCGACCCGGCCGACTCGGCGGTCGCCGCGCACCTGGCCGGCCTCCGCGGCGCGGGCCGCACCGCCGCCTCGATCATGACCGGCGACGTGGCGACGATCGGGCCCGACGCGCCGGTGGCCGACGCGGCCGCGCTCATGCTGAAGCGGCGGCTCAAGCGCCTGCCGGTCGTGGACGCCGGGCGCCGGCTGCTCGGGATGGTCAGCCGGATCGACGTCCTCCGGGCGGTCTCGCGGGTGTCGCCGGCGCCCGACCGGGCGGGGGAAGTGGTCCCCGACGGACTCGTCCGGGCGCCGCGGGCGGTGGGCGAGGTCATGCAGCGGCAGGTGCCGGTCGTGCGGCCGGACGCGCCGCTGGCCGAGGTGCTCGACGCCGTCGTCTCGACGCGGCTCAACCGCGCCGTGGTCGCCGATGAGGCCGGGCGGCCGGTCGGGATCGTGGTGGACGCCGACCTGATGCAGCGGGTCACGCCGGGCGCGCACCCGGGCCTGATTCGGCGGCTGATGCACCAGTTCCGGCCCGAGTCGCCCGCCGAACGCGAGGCGTGGCAGCGCCTGACCGGTCAGCGCGCCGCGGACGTGATGCGCCCGCGGGAGAAGATGGTCGTCGTGCCCGCGGATACGCCGATCGCCGAGGTGATCGACCGATCGCTGGCCCAGCAGAGCAAGCTCATCACCGTGGTGGACGACCAGGGCCGGGTCGTCGGCATGGCCGACCGTGCCGACCTCCTCGCCGCGCTCGCCGCCGCGGTGTGAGGCGAGCCGTCGGCGATCAGCCATGCCGCGCGCCGCCTCGGACGACTGGGGCACGCAGCGGACTACGACGCCCGCTCCGGCGACTCACGGACGATCCATCTCGTTCGTCACCGAGCATGATATCGGTTCCGGCCGCCGCGCCCGACCGCGCGGCGGCCGTCGGCATCGCTTGCCGCGCAATACACTGATGCGCACCTCGCCCGGGTGGGTGGGTTGCCGTGGACATGGCCATGGCGGCGACAAACCGCGGGACGCCGGCGGGGTATCGGCTATAGTGCGCACGGGTGGCACGCTCGTGGCCGCGCGGGCGCTCCGGCGTGCCCGAGCCCCGCCGCGCGGATACGCCGCCGCGCGGGCGCGCGTGACAGACTGCGGGGACGTATGCCGGCGGCGCTCTTCGTGAACACGCGCTCGGGTCGCGGCGAGCGGCGCTACCGGCGCGCCCGGCGCCTCCTCGCGGCGGCGGGGGTCGAGCTGGGCCTGGCGATGGCGGTGCGCGATCCGGCCGAACTGCCCGGCCGGGTCGCCGCGGCGGTCGCCGCCGGCTGCGACCCCATCATCATCGGCGCGGGCGACGGCACCATCGCCGCCGCGCTCCCCGCCCTCGTCGGGCGCCCGGTGGCCCTCGGGGTCCTCCCGCTGGGCACCAGCAACAGCCTCGCCCGCGCCCTCGGCATCCCGCGCCGGCTCGGGCCGGCGGTCGCTGTCATCGCCGGCGGGCGCGTCGTCGCCATCGACGTGGGCCGCGCCAACGGCCGCTACTTCCTCAACACCCTGAGCATCGGCCTGGCCAACGCCGTCGTCCGCGAGGCGGCCCCGGCGCTCAAGCGCTCGCTGCGCGTCCTCGCCTACGGCCTGGCCCTGCCGCGGGCGCTGCTGCGCCACCGCGCCTTCCGCGCGCGCCTCGTCGCCGGCGACCGGACCGTCGCGGTGCGCACGCATCAGGTCGTGGTCGCCAACGGCCCGCACATCGGGATCGGCGGGTTCAACCTGCCGGTTGGGCCGGGGGCCGCGATCGACGACCGCCGGCTGACCGTCTTCACCCTCGCCGGCGCGACGCGCTGGCAGCTCTTGCGGCGCTCGCTCGCGCTGGTCCTGGGGCGCCACGCGGCCGACCCCGAGGCCCGCTCCTTCACCGCCGGCGCGCTGACCATCGCCGCCGAGCCGCCCCAGGCGGTCCGCCTCGACGGCGAGCGCGCCGGCTACACGCCGGTGGCGGTCGAGCAGGCCCGCGCGGCG
Organism: Thermomicrobiales bacterium; assembly: GCA_035708265.1. Lineage (GTDB taxonomy): Bacteria > Chloroflexota > Chloroflexia > Thermomicrobiales > CADCWN01 > DASSSV01. Next base: position 5,879 of record DASSSV010000655.1, read on the forward strand.
CTGCGGGTCATCGCCCCGCCCGGCTTCGGCGAGGGCTCAGGGCTCAGGGCTCAGGACTGAGTGGGCTCTGCACATGGGGTGCGCCAACCGGCTTGCCCGAGCACCGGGCCACCGAGTCCTGAGTCCTCATGCGACGAAGCGATAGAGCGCGAACGCCGCCAGCGCCGCCAGCGCGAGCCAGATGGCGATGATGACCCCGGCCGCGCGCCAGTTGACCGGCTTCCCCTCGTCCATGACCCGCTGGGCTTCCTGGCGACACTCCGCGAGGACGTGCGGCGGGATCAGCCGGAGCGCGAGCGCGATGCCGAGCGGGATCAGCACCATATCGTCGAGGTAGCCCAGGACCGGGATCACGTCGGGGATCAGGTCGAGCGGGCTGAACGCGTAGGCCACCACGCCGCCGACGAGCAGGCGGGCGTACCACGGGACGCGCGGGTCTTTGCAGGCCAGGTAGAGCGCGTAGACCTCCCGCTTGAGCCGTCGCGCCCGCCGCCTCCAGCGCTCAATCATCGCGCCCCCGCCCGTATCGCGCCAGCAGCAGCGCCCCCGCGCCCATCGCCACAGCGGCGTAGCCGAAGCCCGCGACCGGCGACACCACCGTCCAGAGGCCGCCCACGGCGACGCTCGACACCAGATCGCCGACGCCGTTCACGCTCCCCAGCACGCCGAACGCGGTGCCGCGGACGCCGGCGGGGATGAGGCCGGCCGTCACCGTCGCCTCCAGCGCGTCCTGGATCGCGACGACGACCCCCGCCGTGCCGAAGAGCGCCGCCCAGTAGCCCAGGCTCGCCAGCCCGCGCCCGAACGCGACCAGCACGCCCGCTGCCACCAGCGCCCCGAGGAGGTAGCCGCCGACCAGCAGCCGCCGTGGTCCGACGCGGTCGGCCAGCGCGCCCACCGGGAACGACGCGGCCGAGTAGACGACGTTGCGCCCGACGTAGAGCAGGCCGGCCAGCTCCGCGGCGCGCGCCAGGCCGTGCGCGGGCGTCAGGCGGGTCGTGGCGGCGAGGATCAGGAGCGTGGGGGCGAAGTCGCCCAGCCCGAAGAGCCCCACGCCCGCCAGGAAGCGCCGGTAGCGGGCGGGGAAGGTCCGCAGCGTCCGCCAGAAGCGCAGCGCCGGACCGGCCGGCCGGCGCGTCTCCCGCACCAGCCAGGCGAAGGACAGCACCGCGAGGAACCCGGGGATGAGCGTCAGCCAGAAGACCCAGCGGTACGGCAGCGCCGCCGCGGCGCCGAAGCGCCGCTGCAAGAACGCCAGGAGCGCCACGCCGACCAGCGGGCCGACGACCGCGCCGACGGTGTCGGCCGCGCGGTGGAAGCCGAAGGCCCGCCCGCGCGTCGCCGGCGTGACCGCCTCGGCCAGGAGGGCGTCGCGCAGGGGGCCGCGCACGCCCCGCCCGAACCAGCCGATCACCCGGCCGACCAGCACCAGCCCGACGCCGCCGGCGAGCGCGAAGAGCGCCTGGCCGAGCGGGGTCAGCGCGTAGCCGAGGAGCACGAGGGGCTTGCGATGCCCCAGCCGGTCGGAGAGGTAGCCCGCGCCGAGCTTGACGAAACTGGCCGTGGCGTCGGCCAGCCCTTCGATCGCGCCGAGCGCCGCCGCCGACGCCCCGAGGGTGGACAGGAAGCCGGGGAGCAGGACGCTCCCGGTCTCGTAGGCCAGGTCGCCCAGCGCGCTGGTGACGCCGACCCCCAGCACGGTGCGGTTGCGCCAGCGCTCGCCCGCCGCCCGCGCGGCCGGGTCGCCCTCGACAGCCGTCAGGTCCCGCCCGCCCGCCATGCGCCCCTCCCTCGTTCCCCGGCGATCAGCCCCGCGCGAGCGGCGAGATCAGCGCCGCCCCGGCCGGCTACGCGCCCGCGTCCTCGTCGGGCGGCGCCAGGCCCGCGCGGGCGTACACGGCCCGCGTGAATTCCTCGAACGCGCCCTGGCAGCGCGCCAGGTCCTCCTCGCTCGGCGCCGCCTGCCGGCCCTCGAAGAAGTCGCGCGCGCGGATCTTCCGCAGCCACCCGACCAGCTTCTGGAGGTCCTGCTCGTTCTCCTCCAGCTCGGCGAAGGTGAAATTGCGGCGCTCCGTCTCCCGCGCGAGCTCGGCGAGGAAGTCCGCGCAGCGACCGCGGAACTCGACGTAGTCCTCGTCCCGGTCCGCCCGGAACCGCTCGACGATGTCCTCCGGCGCCCCGGCCTGCAGCGGTGTCGCCCGGAAGATCTGCCCGTTCCCCCCTTGCGGCGCGATCTCCGCCACCAGATCCCGCAGGAACCGCTCCTGATCCGGGTCGGCCGGCAGGATCCAGACGCCGTTCTGCAGGCCCACGGCGCCCGCCGCCCGCATCCGTCGCCACACGAGGACGCGCAGGCTCGATGGCGAGGACGGCAGGTGGGGCAGGAAGAGCAGCCAGTCCGACACGGCCACGCGGCACCTCTCCGTGCAACGCTTGTTGCACCGCCAGGATAGCCCACCGGCGCGCCGTTTGCAACAAGCGTTGCATTGGTCCACGGCGGGCGCGTGTAGTTCGCGACAGCCTCCACCTTCTCCCAGCACTGGAGCGTGGGGCCGCCCCCGCAACGCCGCGCGCGCCGCGCGCGTCGTAATGGGAAGGACGAGTCGCACGGGCCGGTATGCGCCCCGGCCCGGTATACTGAGGGGACGCGCGGGCCGCGCGCCGCGGCGCCGCCCGCGCGCATCGCGCCGCCGTGATGTGGCCGCGCCGCGTGCGCCGGCAAGGAGGGGGACCATGATGGACGAGAGCCCGCGGGGCAGGCCCGACGAAGAGGCGCCGCTGCCCGACGTCGCGCGGGTGCGCGCGGTGGCGACCCGGCTGATCGCCGAGGTCGAGCGCGTGATCGTCGGCAAGCACGACGTCATCGAGCGCGCGGTGATCGCCCTGCTATGCGAGGGCCACGTCCTGATCGAGGACGTGCCGGGGATCGGCAAGACGATGCTGGCACGCGCCCTCGCCGTCGCGCTCGGCGGCTCCTTCCAGCGCATCCAGTTCACCCCCGACCTGCTGCCGACCGACGTCACCGGCGCGCTCGTCTTCGACCCGCGCACCGCCGAGTTCTCCTACCGCCCCGGCCCGATCGTCGCCAACGTCGTCCTCGCCGACGAGGTCAACCGCGCCGGGCCGCGCACGCAGTCGGCGCTGCTGGAGGCGATGGAGGAGCGGCAGGTCACGGTGGAGCGCGAGCGCGTGCCGCTGCCGCGCCCTTTCCTGGTCCTGGCGACGCAGAACCCGGTCGAACTGGAGGGCACCTTCCCGCTGCCCGAGGCGCAACTGGACCGCTTTTTCCTCCGTCTCGCCATCGGCTATCCCGACCTGGAGGACGAGCGCGCGATGCTCCGCCGCTTCCGCGCCGCCCAGCCGGTCGAGGACGTCACGCCGGCGACGACGCCGGAGGAACTGGCCGGCCTGCTGGCCGTCGTCCGCCAGGTCCACGTCGGGGAGGCGGTCGAGGACTACCTGCTGGCGGTCGTGCGGGCGACGCGCGCGCACGAGCAGATCGAGCTCGGGGCCAGCCCGCGCGCGGCGCTGGCGCTGGCCCGCGCCGCGCAGGCCGCCGCCGCGCTGGCCGGGCGCGGCTTCGCCGTCCCCGACGACGTGCGCGCGCTGGCCGCGCCGGTCCTGGCCCACCGCCTGATCCCGACCGCCCAGGCGAGCCTCCGGGGGACGACGAAAGAAGACCTGGTCCAGTCGGTCGTCGCGGCCGTGCCGGTGCCGGTCGAAGCGGTCGCGGCGGGGGACGACTGATGGAAGAAGGTGCCTTCCTCCACCCGCCGACCGACGAGCCGGGGACGCGCTGGTTCGTCGTCGCGGCGGTCCTGGCGCTCGTCGGGATCCTCCTGCGTCAGCCGCTCCTGCTGATCCTGGCGGTCGTGCTGGCGCTGCTGGCGGCGCTGGCCCGCCTCTGGTGGCGCCACGGCCTCAGCGCCGTGACCTACCGGCGGCGCTTCGGGACCGCGCGGGCCTTCTGGGGCGAGGAGATCACGCTCGACCTCATCACCGAGAACGCCAAGCCGCTGCCGCTGCCCTGGCTGGAGGTCGTCGATTCTTTCCCGAGCGCGCTGGAGGTCGTCGGGACCGCGCTGGAGCCGTCGAGCGTCCCGCGCACCAAGGTCTTCCGCGCCTTCTTCAGTGTCGGCCCCTACGAGCGCGTGCGCCGGCGCTACCGCCTGCGCTGCGCCGCCCGCGGCTACTACCACTTCGGCCCGGCCACGCTGACGACCGGCGACCTCTTCGGCTTCTCGGCGCGCGAGCGGGAGCTGCCGGGCGTGGACTCCCTGGTCGTCTACCCGCGGCTGGTGCCGGTGACGGCGTTCGGGCTGCCGGCGCGGCAGCCGCTCGGCGACCACCCGGCCGCGCAGCCGCTGGTGGAAGACCCGCTCCGCTTCGCCGGCGTGCGGCCCTACGCGCCGGGCGACAGCCCCCGCCGCGTCCACTGGCGCGCCTCGGCGCGGACCGGCGCCTTGCAGACCAAGCAGTTCGAGAAGAGCGCGACCCCCACGGCCGCGCTCTTCCTCGACACCAACACCTTCGAGTACTTCTGGGAGGGCTTCGACCCCGCCCTGCTGGAACTGGCGATCACCGTCACCGCCTCGCTCGCCGCGCACTGTCTCGACGAGGGGCGGCAGGTCGGCCTCTTCGCCAACGCGCCGATCGGCGGCAGCGCCCGCTTCCAGTTCATCCGCCTCGCGCCCAGCCGGCACCCGGCGCAACTGCCGCGCATCCTGGAGGCGCTGGCTCGCCTCGTGCCCGGCACCGGCTTCCGCATCGAGGAGGCGCTGGTGCGCGAGGGCGCGGCGCTGCCGTGGGGCGCGACCGTCGTGGTGGTGACGCCGAACGTGACGGCGGGGCTCCAGCGGGCGCTGGCGCGGCTGGCGCGCGGCGGCCACCACCCCGTCCTGGTGTGTTGCGGCAAGGAACCGGCGCTCGACCCGGCGCTGCGGCGCCGGCTGACGACCTGCCACATCGGCGGCGAGGAGACCTGGCGTGCGCTCGAAACTCTCGACCTGGCCGTGGCTGGCTGACCTGCTCCTGCCGGTGCTGGTGGCGACCGTCGAGACGGCCGCCATCGCGCCGCTGCTGGCCCTGCTCGGCGCCTTCGTCGGGGCGGTCTGGGCGCCCGCGCTCTGGCTGATCGGCCTCGGCGCCTACTGGTCGACCCGCGCCTTCGCCGCGCGCGGCCTCGACGTCGGCGCGGCCCGCGCGCTCTCGCTGCTGCTCTGGCTCGTCGCGACGGCGGCGTGGCTCGCCGCGCGCTTCGGCGTGGGCGCGCTAGGTGGGCTGTTCGACGCCGCCCTGCACCACCCCGACACGACCGGCGGCCCGCTGCTGGCGACGATCCTCCTGTCGCTGCTGGCCTGGCGCCGCGGCCTGACCTACGGCTCCAGCACCGACCCCTTCGAGGCCGACGCGCTGCGCTGGGTGCTGCGCGTCGCCTTCGGCCTCCTCGCCGCGACGGTGCTGGTGGCGGCGCTCATCCCCACGGCGGACGGCGCGCGGGCGCTGGCGAGCGCGCGCGCGGCGGTGCCGCTCGGCGTCGTCGGCGGGCTGCTGGCGGTCGCGGCGGGGCAGTTGGAGGACGCGCGGCAGCAGGCGCGACGGCAGCACGGCCGGGCGCCGGGGCGCGGCGCCTGGTTCGCCTTCGCCGGTGGGGCGGCGCTGCTGGTCCTGCTCGTCGGGGTGCTCGTCGGCGGCGTCTTCGGGCACGAGGTCTGGCGGCTGCTCTACGCGCCGGTGGTGCTGGGGCTGCGCGGGCTCGGCACGGTGGTCGCCGACGTGCTGGTCGGGATCGCCTTCGTCCTCTACTTCATCATCGTCTATCCCTTCATCTGGCTGGTGATGCTGCTGGCGGGCCATGCCAAGCCGGGGCAGAAGCAGCCGGCGCAGCCGCCGGTCAAGCCGCCCGACTTCTCGCAGTTCCAGAAGCCGGTGGCGGGGAACCCGCCGCCGGAGTTGCAGATCGCGCTCGGGGCCATCGTCGCCGTCGTCGCGGTCGCCGTCCTCCTGGCCGCGCTGCGGCGCTACCGCGGCGCGCGGCGCGACGAC
>DASSSV010000656.1:0-2001 GCA_035708265.1 Thermomicrobiales bacterium
CAGCGCAGCGGAGCGCCCTTGACCGCGCGGGGTGGTCGCTACCCTGGGCGCGCCGGGCGGACGCGACGCGGCAATCTCTCCATGCGCTCGCATCGAGCTCGCGGCACATCCTCATGCCTCCTACTCGGGCCCGTGGCCGACGTAGGGGAAGTGCAGCACCTCGACCGCCCGGCGCCTGGTGGCCTCGCCGCGCCGGTCGTACCGGGCCGTCGTGGTGGGGCTGGCGTGGCCGGCGAGCTGCTGCACGGTCGCCAGGTCGATCCCCGCGTCGAGGAGGTCGCCGACGAAGGTCCGGCGGAAGTCGTGCGGCGAGAGCTTCGCCACGCCCGCCTGCCGCAGGCGCTTGCGGAGGACCTGGTAGATCGCGTGGCTGGTCATGTGGTCGCCGGCGATGCGCCCGCCCTTGTTGATAGGCAGGAAGAGCCCGCCCGGCTGCGCGCCGCGCCGGCGCACCCAGTCGGCCACGGCCGCCGCCGCGCCGCCCGCCAGCGGCACCAGCCGTTCTCGGTCGCCCTTGCCATGGCGGATGCGCAGCGAGGGCGGGTCGGCCTGCCAGTCGGCGAGGTCGAGGCCGGCGAGTTCCGCGCGGCGCACGCCGCCGGCGTAGAGGACCGCCAGCAGCGCGGCGTCGCGGCTGCCGGACGGCGACGGATCGGCCTGGCAGACCCGCACCAGCGCCGCGAGCTCGCCCGCGGTCGCCGCGCGCCCGGCCGGCAGCCGCGTACCCCGGACCGGTCGGACCTCGCGGATCTGTCGCTCCTCCTCCGCGGTGAGCAGGTTGAGGTTGCGCGCGTACCGCGCGATCCCGCGGAGCGCCGCGAGCGTCAGGTTGACCGTGGCCGGCGCGACACCGCGCTCGACCAGGCGCTGCCGGATGAACTCGACGTGGACGAAGCGCAGGTCGTGCCAGACCATCGCCTCGTAGGGCACGCCGATCAGGCGCGCCACCGCCCGCAGGCGCTCGACCATCGTCCGGCGGCTCTTGGGGGAGAGACCGGCCAGGTAGGCGCGCGCCGGATCGGTCAGCGGCGTCCGGCCCCCGGGCGGAGGCAGGTACTCAGGCGATCCTTCCGCCGGAGCGGGCAGCCCTCCGTGCTCGTCCTGCATCGCGGATACCTCCTCGTAAGCGCCGAGCGTTCGCCACAATCGCTGCACCTAATGGCGGTTAGGGTGTCGAATCCGGGCGGTCGCCGTCACCCCTCCCCCGCGCCGCCGCGCGCGGTCGGCCGCGCTCGCGCTCGCGCGCCGCCAGCCGCCGGCGCTGGCCGGCCAGGTCGCCCGGGCTCAGCAGGCGGTCGGTGAAGGCGATGACGTGCGCGTGCGGGTGATCGCCGTCGTGGTGCATCACAAGGTACCAGCGCGGGAAGCGCGCGCCCAGAACTTCCCCGTAGTCCTCGCCCGCCAGCGGCGTGGCGGCCGTCGACAGCACGATACGATAGGCGTAGCGGTAGTGCCGGGCATACTCGCGCACCTGCTCCCGCACGGCCCGCCAGTGCAGCGCCCGCCCGCGGTGGTTCCGCCACTCCCGTGGCGTCATGCGGGGCGCATCATCGGCCGCCGCACCGCGCCAGGTGTAGTAGTGGACGGTGCGCGTGAGATTCGCGATCCGGGGGCTACTGCCCTTGATGTAGTTCGCCTTGCTGATCGCCAAGGCCCAGCTCCTTCAGCGCCTTGCTGCCGCGGACCGCCTCGACCGCCGCCAGGCGGGCGCCGCGGGCGATCGCGCTGCCTTTGTCCGGGATCGCCTCCCGCAGCAGGACGTTCACGCCGCGGCTGGCCGTGCCCGCCTCGATCGCGCTCGCCGCCAGCAGGCTCGCGATGCGGCGGGCCTGTCCCCGGATCTCCTGTCGGACCGCGCTCACCAGCGCGGGCGCGACCGCCTCCGCCGGCGCCTACCGCATGCCCAGCCGGGCGAGCGCCTCGACCGCGGCCGAGAAGGTGATGCCCTGGGCATCAGCCCAGGCCTGCACGCTGGCGATCGCCTCCTCGGTCAGCCAGACC
>DASSSV010000657.1:0-4467 GCA_035708265.1 Thermomicrobiales bacterium
CCCGCCCGCGCCGCTCATCCCGCCCCACCGTCCCTCGACGCCACCGCTTGCAGAGAGGCCAGCATGTTCATCGCCATCGCCATCCACCACGCGGCGCCCGAGCACACCGACGAGTTCATCGCGTTCATGCACCAGGTCATCGAGGCGACGCAGGGCGCGCCGGGCCTGCTCGAGTTTACGGTGTGCCGCGACCCGCAGCGGGGATTCCTGGCCGGCTTCAGCCGCTGGGAGGGCGCGGCAGCGTTCCGGGCCGCGCTGCCGACGATCCGCAGCCTCGCCCCGCTGCGTCGGCCGGAGTGGAGCGCCGCGCCCGACGAACTCATCACCCTCGTGGAGGCGTGACGCGGGGTCGCGGGAGTGTGCACAGCGGCACTCCACGGCACGTCGAGGCGGCGGGCGGGAACGCGACAGGGCCGGGCCGCACAGCAGAGGGGGGCGCAGATGTACGATCTGGTGGTGCGCGGCGGGCGGGTGGTCGACCCGGCGCAGGGGCTCGACGCGGTGCGCGACGTGGCGATCGACGGCCACACGATCGCGGCCGTCGGGGAGAGCCTGGCGGCCGGCGGCGCCCGGGAGGTCGTGGACGCGGCCGGGCTGCTGGTCACGCCGGGGCTGGTGGACCTGCACACGCACGTCTTCTGGGGCGTGCCGCCCCTCGGTGTCGAGCCCGACCCCCACTGCCTGGCGCGCGGCGTGACCACCGCGGTCGACGCCGGCTCGTCCGGCGCGGCGACCTTCCCCGCCTTCCGCCGCTACGTCATCGACGTCTCGGCCACGCGCATCGTCGCCATGCTGCACATCTCCTCCATCGGCATGGCGCGCGACGACGGCAGCCCCGAGGCGGCGGTCGGCGAGCTCGAGGACATCCGCTGGGCGCGCGTGGACCGCGCGATCGACGTCGCCCGCGCGCACGCCGACGTCATCACCGGGATCAAGGTGCGCCTGCAGACCGACATGGTCGGGCCCGACCCCGACCAGTGCCGCGAGGCGCTGCGCCGCACCCGCCAGGCGGCCGAGGCGATCGGCAAGCCGGCGATGGTCCACGTCGGCGGCACGGCGATCCCGCTCGACGAGATCCTCGGCGCGCTCAACACCGGCGACGTGGTGACCCACTGCTACCACGCGCGAACCGAGGGCGTCCTCGACGAGCGCGGCAAGGTCCGGCCGTCGGTGCGCCGCGCCGTCGAGCGCGGCATCACTTTCGACGTCGGCCACGGCGCCGGCAGTTTCGACTACGCCGTCGCGCGGGCGGCGCTGGAGCAGGGGCTCCTCCCCGGCACGATCAGCTCGGACATCCATGCCTGGAGCGTCGCCGGCCCGGTCTACGACCTGGCGACGACGGCGAGCAAGTTCCTCCACCTGGGCCTGCCGCTGCCCGAGGTCTTGCGCCGGGTGACGATCAACCCGGCCGCAGCGATCGGGCGGGCCGGCGAACTCGGCACGCTGGCGCCAGGTGCCGCCGCCGACGTCAGCCTCTTCCGGCTGGCCGAGGGCGAGTGGCCCTTCACAGACTCGGCGGGGCGGGTGGAGACCGGCCGGTGGCGGCTGGAGCCGGTGCGCGTGATCCGCGCTGGGCGCGTCTACCCCTGCGCCCCAGCCGTCTACGCACCCGCCCCGCACCGACACTGATGGCGCGGCCCATTACAGTCCCCCTACCCTCGATCCTGGGGGGAACTACCGGTCGAAGCCGTAACGAGGGGGCGTGATTGCGCCGGCCCGGCCCTACCGACCGCGTTCCCGGCGACTACGGTGTGCGTGGCGGGTTCCCTCCAGAATTGGGGGGATCGGGGGACCATCACGCCCTTCCGCCCCGCCCGCGGATGTGCTACCGTAGGGGCAACCATCGGGGCGGATCGGCCATCGGACACGGAGCGCTGGCGCAACGAAGGGAGGAACAACCATGGCCGTGGAGCAGGCGACGAAGCCGCAATTGGTGACCGAGGGCGCGGGCGCGCTGACCGGGGAGGCGTTCGCCGCGCTGCGCCGAGAGTTCGCGGCGAACCCCGCCAACCGCCTGGCGCAGAACGCCGTCACGCGGGTCTCGATCGACGACGTCGCGCTCAACCACGCGATCGTCACCGGCATCGACCACACCTTCTCGCACCACCTCGACGACTGGGCTGTCACCAACCAGAAGAAGTCCGGCCGCTGCTGGATGTTCGCCGGCCTCAACCTCTTCCGCGTCGGCGCGATGCAGCGGATGGGGCTCAAGCACTTCGAGTTCAGCCAGAACTACACCCTCTTCTGGGACAAGCTCGAGCGCGCCAACTACTTCCTCGAGGCGATCATCGAGACGGCCGACCGCGACGTCGACGACCGCACCGTCGCCTACCTCCTCAGCCGCCCGATCGACGACGGCGGCCAGTGGAACATGTTCGTCAGCCTGGTCAAGAAGCACGGCCTCGTCCCGCAGGCGTTCATGCCGGAGACCGAGAGCTCGTCCAACACGATGCGCATGAACGGCATCCTGCGCAGCGTCCTCCGCCAGGGCGCCAAGACGCTGCGCGACCGGCACGCCGCCGGCGCCGGCCTGGAGGAACTGCGCGCGGCGAAGGAGGGCGTCCTCGCCGTCGTCTACCGCGTGCTGAACATCCACCTCGGCACGCCGCCCGAGCACTTCACCTGGCAATGGACCGATAAGGACAAGGTCTTCCACCGCGACGAGGACGTGACGCCGCAGGAGTTCGCGACGCGCTACGTCTCGCTGCCGATCGACGAGTACGTCTGCCTCGTCAACGACCCGCGCCCGACCAGCCCTTACGGCCGCACCTTCACCGTCGAATACCTGGGCAACGTCGTCGGCGGCGCGATGGTCAAGTACCTCAACGTCGAGATCGGGCTGATGAAGGAACTGGCGCAGCGCGCGATCGTGGCGGGCGAGCCGGTCTGGTTCGGCTGCGACGTCGGGAAGCAGATGCGCCGCGACCTCGGCATCTGGGACAAGAACCTCTACGACTACGGCGCGCTCTACGGCACCGCGTTCACGCTCGACAAGGCCGCGCGGCTCGAATACCATGAGACGCTGATGACCCACGCGATGCTCTTCACCGGCGTCGACATCGCCGACGGCGCGCCGCGTCGCTGGCGCGTGGAGAATAGCTGGGGCGAAGAGAACGGCCAGAAGGGCTTCTACACGATGAACGACTCGTGGTTCGACGAGTATACGTTCGAGATCGCCGCCCGGAAGAGCGAGATCCCGGCCGAGCTGCAACGGGCGCTCGACCAGGAGCCGATCGTCCTCCCCGCCTGGGACCCGATGGGCTCGCTGGCCCGCTGACCCGGCGCGACGACGCACAACGCAGCGACGACCGGGGCCGGCGCGCGCCGGCCCCGGTCCATTCGTGGAGGAGTGAAGCGCCGCGCGCTCAGGTATCGTCCCGCCCCTCGACGTGGCGGACGATGATCTCGGCCGCCCACCGCTCCGAACAGTTCGCCCAGTCGTCCAGGTCGCCCAACTCCGACATGACGAGCAACATGCGGATGCCGGCGCGCACGAGCAACTGGTCGAAGTGCGCGACGCCCGCGAAGTGCCGCAAAACGGCGCGGTCGCCCTGCCGCGGGCCGATGAAGTTGGCGAAGATCGCCAGCGCGAACTCGACCGGCCGCCAGAACGGGGACATGTCGAGGAACGCCGGGGGCCGGCCCGGGGCGATCAGGATGTTCTCGGGGTTGAGGTCGCCGTGGACGAGCTGGTCCGTCAGCCCGCCGACCGGCCGGCGCAGCGCGTAGAGCCGGTCGACCGCGCCAGCCACCGCCGGGTGAACCCACGCCGGCCGGTCGTCCCAACACCAGCGGTCCGCCTTGCCCCAGGGCGTGCGGTTGTCGTCCATCAGCGGGTGCTTCGCCACGCCCCGCAGCGCGCGGTGGAAGGCGACGATGGCGGCGATGGCGGCGGGGATGTCGGCCGCGGTGGCGTGGACGCCCTCCACGAACATCGCGGCGGTCCAGCCGTCGCCGGTGATCCACGCGCCGTCCCGCGTCGCGCGCGGGCGCGGCACGCGAAACCCCGCCTCGGCCACGCCGGCGAAGACCCCGGCGAGCCAGGCGGCCAATTCGGGCGAGTGGTTGTTCTCGAGCGAGGTCTCGCGGATCTGCTTGAGGACGGCGTCGCCGACGCGGTAGGTTTGCCTGGTCCCGCCCGGGAGCGGCGCCGGCTCGCCTTCCAGCCCGAACTCCCGGCGTGCGCGCGCGAGCGTGACCTCGTCCATCTGGCGCCTCGCGTCCACTTCGGCTACAGTCCCCCTGGCGGCCGGCGCGCCCGCCCGGGCCACCCGCCGCGATTATCCCACGGCTCGGTGAACGCCGCGGCCCGGCGGCGCCGGAGCGGAGGGCGGATGCGCGACGACCTCGACCGCGTGCGCGCGAGCTACGACCGCGACCCCGAGCGCGAGTGGCGGCGCCTGGAGGGCGGCGCGCAGGCCCGGCTGGAGTACGTCGTCACGCTCCACGTGCTCGCGCGGCACCTGC
>DASSSV010000658.1:0-11664 GCA_035708265.1 Thermomicrobiales bacterium
ACTCATCACTCACAGCGGGATGTTGCCGTGCTTGCGCGGCGGGCCGCTCTCGCGCTTGGAGAGGCACAGCTCCAGGCCGCGGATCAGCCAGGGGCGCGTCTGGCCCGGCTCGATCACCGCGTCGATGTAGCCGCGCGAGGCGACCTCGTAGGGGTTGGCGAAGCGGGCGCGGTAGTCCTGCGCCAGCGCGGCCGCGCGCGCGGCCGGGTCGTCGGCGTCCTGCAACTCGCGGCGGAAGATGATGTTCGCCGCCGCCTCCGGCCCCATCACCGCGACCTCGGCCATCGGCCAGGCGGCGTTCAGGTCGGCGCCGATGTGCTTGGAGGACATCACGCAGTAGGCGCCGCCGTAGGCTTTCCGCGTGATGACGGTCAGTTTCGGCACGGTCGCCTCGGAGAAGGCGAAGAGGAGCTTCGCGCCGTGGCGGATGATCCCCCCGTACTCCTGGTTGGTGCCGGGGAGGAAGCCGGGCACGTCGACGAAGGTGATCAGCGGGATGTTGAAGGCGTCGCAGCAGCGCACGAAGCGCGCGGCCTTGTCGGAGGCGTCGATGTCGAGCGTGCCGGCGAGGTGGCGCGGCTGGTTGGCGACGACGCCGACCGCGTGGCCGTTGAGCCGGGCGAAGCCGACGACGATGTTCGGCGCCCAGAGCGCCTGCACCTCCAGGAACTCGCCGTCGTCCACGACGCGCGCGATCACGTCGAGCATGTCGTAGGGCTTGTTGCTCGCCTCCGGGATTAGCGCGGTCAGGTCGGGGTCCTCGCGCGCGGGGTCGTCGGCCGGGGGGACGTAGGGCGGGTCTTCGAGGTTGTTGGCGGGCAGGTAGGAGAGGAGCGCCTTGACCTGCCCGAACAGATCCTCCTCATCCTCGGCCAGGAAGTGCGCCAGGCCGCTGCGGGTGTTGTGCGTCAGCGCGCCGCCGAGCGCCTCCAGCGTGACCTCCTCGCCCGTCACCGTCTTGATCACGTCCGGCCCGGTGATGAACATCTGCGAGAGGTCCTTGACCATCAGGATGAAGTCGGTCATCGCCGGGGAGTAGACCGCGCCGCCGGCGCAGGGCCCGGCGATGACCGAGATCTGCGGGATCACGCCGGACGCGCGGACGTTGCGGTGGAAGATGTCGGCGTAGCCGGCGAGCGAGACGACGCCCTCCTGGATGCGCGCGCCGCCGGAGTCGTTGATGCCGATCAGCGGCACGCCCATCTTCAGCGCCAGGTCCATCACCTTGACGACCTTCTCGGCGAAGACCTCGCCGAGCGAGCCGCCGAAGACGGTGAAGTCCTGCGAGAAGACGCAGACCGTGCGCCCCTCGACGGTGCCGTAGCCGGTGACGACGCCGTCGCCGAGGGGGCGGCGCTCCTGCAAGTCGAAGTTGTAGTTGCGGTGCTGGGCCAGCGCGTCGAACTCGACGAACGAGCCGGGGTCCAGGAGCAGGTCGAGCCGCTCGCGCGCGGTCAATTTGCCGCGCTTGTGCTGCCGCTCGGCCGCGGCCGGCTCATCGGTCGTCGCGCGCGCCCGCAGCTCGCGGAACTGCTCGACCTTGTGCTCGGTGTCCTGGCGGACCGTGTCCTGCTGCTGCATGACCCCTCGTTTCCCCTCGTCCGGGCGCGCCGGCGGGTGCGCCGGCGATTGCAATCGCCGCTAGGGGCTCGCTCGCGCTCGCCGCGAAACCCGCCTCCGCGGGTTAGGACGCGGGCCTCGCGGTCAGTCGGCGCAGGCGGACTCCGTGGCGAGCCGCGGCGAGCCCCTAGCCGCGGTTTCAACCGCGGGTGCGTCAACCGCGGGCGCGGCGCCACCACGGGCGCTTCGGCGGCGACTCCGATATGGTCTGCTCCGGCGCGGGCTCCGGCTCGCCGCGCAGGATACGCTCGCGGCGTTCCTGCTCGGCCGCGACCTCCTGCTCGGCGCCGACGCCGCCGCCGGCCGCGGTGACGAACTTGGCGTTGGGGAGGGGCCGGTACTGGCTCGGGCCGGGGTCGAGGCCGGCGCGCGTGAGCAGGTCGCGGCGGACGCGCTCGGCGTGCTCCGGCTCGGCGAAGTAGTAGCCGATCACCTGGGCGATCCGGCGCACGGCGTCGGCGTAGTCGTCGGCCAGCGCCTGCGACACGACCGTGCGGCCGCGTTTGGCGGTCGCGTCGAAGCCGTAGGTGACCTGCCAGCGCTCGCCGACGCGGTCGAGTTCGACGAAGGAGTCGTTCTCGTGCCACACGAAGCCGCTCCGCCCGGCGGAGCCCCCGGTCGCACTCATCGTGGTGGCCGCTCCTCGCGCCCGCGCGGGCGCTGCTCAATCCCCGGCGCCCCGGCGCGCCCTCCCCCGTCTCCCATGATAGAAGATGCGCGGGGGCGGCGCAAAATGCGGCGGGGCCGCCGGTCGGCCCAATCCCGCGCGTGGGGGGCCGGGGGTAAGGGCGAACGTCGCCCCCGACGGAACCTTCCCGCCCGGCGCGGCGTCTTGGTAGTGATCCGGGCAACGATCCCGCGCGCTGCGCCGCCGCCAGGTGCGTGTTTACACGGTGCGTGAGGCCATAGTATACTCGGATCGCCCCACGATGACGTGGAATTTGGCGTTCCGCCGCACATCGTTCGTGCCGACCGCCACCGCATGTCGGGTTCCCCCACAAGGGCGTGGTCGCGGGCATCCCTGTGCCCAAGTGAAGTTGCGCCGCGCGACGCGCCACGATGATGGGGGAGCGCCGATGGCAGTGGTGACCGCGACCCGGAGGAGTATCAGCCTGACGCGCACGCGCGCGGGGCGGACCCGCCTGTTCGGCTATCTCCTCCTCACCCCCGCGCTGATCTACATCCTCGGCCTGGTGGCCGTGCCCTTCGTCCTCGCCCTCTGGTACAGCCTCAGCGACGTCACGGTCGGCAACCTCAGCGGCCACTTCGTCGGGCTGAAGAACTACACCGCGCTGGTGCATGACCCCGCCTTCATGCAGGCGCTGCAGAACACCGTCGTCTACACGGTCCTCTCGGTCGTCATCAACGGCATCCTCGGCACCGTCCTCGCCTTCATCCTCCTGGCCGACTTCAAGGGCAAGCGGGTGGTCCGCTTCCTGATCCTGCTGCCCTGGACGATCCCGATCGCGCTGACGATCCTCTCCTGGAAGTGGATGTTCGACTCGCTCTACAGCGTGATCAACTGGGTCGGCTTCAACCTCCACATCTACGCCTTCATCGACTGGTTCGCCCTGAACGTGCTGCCGATCAACCACGCGACCTACATCCCGATCGACACGCCCCAGGGCGTGCAGTGGCTGGGCCGCGGCGCCATCGCCATGGGCGCGGTCATCGCGGTCAACGTCTGGCGCAATTTCCCCTTCGCCGCGATCATCCTGCTGGCCGGGCTGACCTCGATCCCGCCCGAGATCATCGACGCGTCGCGCATCGACGGCGCCAACGCCTGGACGCGCCTCAACCACATCATCGTCCCGATGATCGCGCCGATCCTCTTCATCGGCCTCCTCTTCAGCGTGATCTTCACCGTCACCGACCTGACGATCGTCTACCTGCTGACGTTGGGGGGGCCGGCCAACGCCACGCAGGTGCTCGCCGTCTATGCTTTCCAGATCGGCATCTCCTCCGGCAACCTCAGCCAGGGCGCCGCGACGACCCTCTTCCTCTTCCCGGTCCTCTTCGTCTTTTCCGTGATCTTCCTCCGGCAGTTGCGCAGGCAGGAGCTCTAACGATGGCGGCGAGCGGACAGACGATCGCGACCGTGGCCAAGCCGGCGCGGCCGCCGGCGCGCGCGCTCAACTGGCGCAAGATCCTGGGGCGGACGCTCCTCTACGTCGGGGTCGTCGTCTACGTCATCCTGGCCGTCTTCCCGGTCTACTGGATGTTCCTGACGGCGTTCAAGAGCAACACCGACCTCTACAACCCCGACAATTTCCGGCTCTGGTTCAACCTGGCGCCGACCCTGGAGCACGTGAAGTACCTCTTCCAGCAGACCCTCTTCGGGCGCTGGCTGGTCAATTCCTACGTCATCGCCGCCTGCACCGTCGCGATCACGCTGGTCACTGCCGTGCCGGCCGGCTACGCGCTGGCCCGGCTGGACCTGCCGGGCGGCGAAACCCTGTCGATCGCCATCTTCCTGACCTACCTGGTGCCCTCGTCGCTCCTCTTCATCCCCCTCTCCCGTGTGGTCGCCGGGATCCACCTGCAGAACACGATCTGGTCGCTGGTGCTGGTCTACCCGACCTTCACCATCCCCTTCTGCACCTGGCTGATGATGGGCTTCTTCCGCACGATTCCCAAGGAGGTCGAGGAGGCCGCCGAGATCGACGGCTGCACGCAAGGGCAGGCGATCTGGCACGTCGTCCTGCCCCTCAGCCGGGCCGGCATTCTCTCGATCATGATGTTCGCCTTCACGCTGGCCTTCCAGGACTTCATCTACGCCCTGACCTTCATCACGACCTCGGCGGCCAAGCCGATGACCCTCGGCGTGGTGACCGACCTGGTGCGCGGCGACATCTTCTACTGGGGCGAGCTGATGGCCGGCGCGCTGATCGCCGGGCTCCCGGTGGCGATCATCTACAACTTCTTCCTCGACGACTTCATCGCCGGCATCACCAGCGGCGCGCTGAAGTAGCGCGCGGGCGGCACGGAAAGGAGGGCGCGGGGGCTGGGAATGCGCGGCGGGCCCGCCGGCGCGGCGGGCTGGTGCAGCAGAGAGGGAAAGGTGGGTTTTAGCATGGTGTTCGAGGCACACTCGGGTCCATCGGCAGGGCAGCAGCCCCGCCACGTCACCCGTCGCGCACTCCTGCGCGGGCTGGGCGCCGGTCTGACCGGCCTCGCGCTCGCGCCCCTCGTCGCCGCCTGCGGCGGCTCGTCGCCGACCGCGACCTCCGCCCCCGCCGCCACTACTGCGGCCCAGCCGACGACCGCGCCGACGACCGCGGCCACGACCGCCCCGACGACGGCCGCCGCGGGCGGCGCCGCTAGCCCCGCCGCCAGCGCCGCCGCAAGCCCCGCGGGTGGCGGCGCGGCCTCGCCCGCGGCCAGCGCGAACTACACCCCGCCGGCGCTGACCGGTCAGCACTCGCTGACGATGCTGATGTGGAGCCACTTCGTCCCGGCCTACGACACGTACTTCGACAAGTACGCCAAGGACTGGGGCGCGAAGAACAACGTCAACGTGACGGTGGACCACATCCCGACCAACACGATCATCACGCGCTCCGCCGCGGAGATCGCCGCCGGCACCGGCCACGACATGGCCCTGCTGGAGTCGGGCGCGGACGTCCACGTCGTTGCCGATAAGGCCAACGAGATGACCGCGCTGGCCGAGTACCTGGGCCAGCAGCACGGCGGCTGGTTCGACCTAGCCCGCAGCGTCGCCGACATCAACGGCGTCTGGAAGGGCATCCCCGACTTCTACATCGGCTTCCCGGTCCTCTACCGCAAGGACCTCTTCGACCAGGCGGGGCTCAAGCCGATCGACACCTGGGCCGACATGGACGCCGTCGGCAAGGCCCTCAAGCCGAAGAACCACCCGTTCGGCTTCGCCATCTCCGCCACCGGCGACTCCAACAGCACGCTGATGGCACTGCTGTGGTGCTACGGCGCGTCGTGGGTGGCCAAGGACGGCAAGACGATCACGATCAACTCGCCCGAGACGAAGCAGGCGATCGAGCTGGTGCAGACGCTCTACAAGGACGGCATGACGCCGGAGGTTCTCTCCTGGGACGACGCGGGGAACAACCGCTACCTGGCCTCTGGCATCGCCTCATTCATCCTCAACCCGATCAGCGCCTACCGCTCGATCGAGAGCCAGGACAAGAAGCTCTTCGACAGCATCTACATCTCGCAGCCGCCGGCCGGCCCGAAGGCGCGGATCATGAACGTGCCGGTGCGCACCTGGGTCAACTGGCAGTGGTCGAAGTCGAAGGATGTGGCCGAGAAGTTCCTCTACGACTACTACGCCCAGTGGACCGACGCCTTCAAGGCCAGCACCGGCTACAACCACCCGCTCCTCAAGGGCTTCGAGAAGCAGCCGATGCCGATCCTCGGCGAGGACCCCAAGCTGCAGATCCTCCAGGGCATCGGCCAGTACGCCCAGACCGTCGGCTACCCCGGCCCGCCGACCGCGGCGGCCGGCCAGGTCAATAACACCTACGTGATCCCGAACATGTTCGCCAAGGCCGTCACCGGCAGCACGGCGGATCAGGCCATCGCTTACGCCGAGCAGCAGCTCACCTCGATCTACCAGAAGTACCCGGCCTCCTGAGCGGAGACGATAGACGATAGACGATAGACGGTAGGGGCGGTTACCACCGGCCATGCGGCTCACGCGCGTGGAGCCGACCTCATCCCTATCGTCTATCGTCTATCGTCTCGCCGCAGTTGGTACGCTTCTTGCTTACCCAGCACTAGCAGCGCGAGGGAGGTGGGCGCGGCGGGAAGGCAAGGCCGGCGATGGAGCCGCGGGCGATCGTCATCGTCGAGGACAACGAGCCGATCGCGTGCCTCATCCAGGAGGTGCTCAACGAGGTGCCGGGCTACGGCGCCGTGACGGTGGCCGATGGCCGGCAGGCGCTGGCGGTGATCCCGGCGGTGCGCCCCGGCCTGGTGATCCTCGACGTGGACCTGCCGGGCCTCGGCGGCGTCGCGCTCTACGACCGCCTGCGCGCCCGGCCCGCGACCGCGGCCATCCCCGTCCTCTTCATGTGCGCGGCCGCGCGCGAGGCGGAACTCGCCGGCCGCGGCATCCGCGACTACCTGCGCAAGCCCTTCGACCTCGACGACCTCCTCGCGCGCGTCCACGCGATCTTCGACCAGCACACGCCGCTGCACTGAGCGGGCGGGGCTCGCGGCCGAGGCGGCCAGCCCTGTCCCCCGCCTGCCCGACTCCCGCGACGCGCCCCGTTGCGTTGACGTTCCGGCAATGACGGCGTATCATACCGCCTACGATACGACGTGCGAACGGGATAAGCCGGCGCCAATCATGCGCCCGCCGTGAGCCGGGACGACTCGCAGTGAGGGGGGAGCGGGTTGGAGGACGCTAGAGTGCGCGCTATACTGGTCGTCGAGGACGACCTGGCGATCCTGGAACTGGTGCGCGAGTCGCTGCGCGCCGAGGGCTATCGCGTGGCCTGCGCCGCGGACTTCCCCGCGGCCGCCGACGCCCTCGGGCACGCCCACTTCGACCTGGTGCTGGCCGACGCGCTCGGCGCGGCGACGCCCGAGGCGCACGCCGACCGCTGGGTGATCCTCGAGCGGCTGCGCGACCTGGCCGCGACCGCCGCGGTCGTCATCTTCACCGCGTACAGCGAGGGCGACTTCGCCGATTACCGCGAGCGCGGGTTCAGCGACCTGCTCCTCAAGCCGTTCGACCTCGACGACCTGCTGGCGACCGTGCGCCGCAATCTCCCCGTCGGCGACCCGGTGCCCGCCACCGGCCGCGGGCGCGAGGGGACGGCACTGGAGCAGAGCGGCATCGGCCAATCGGCCTGACGAGCCGTCAGCATTCAGCCATCAGTCGTCAGCCGGGGGGTCGCTCCTGGTCACCGATCGCCGACCGCCGCCCGCTCGTCAGACCTCGATCTTGGCGGCGCGCTCGCCCTTCTGGTACGAATCGATCGCAGCCTTGACCGTCCCGAGCGCCAGGGTGGCGCAGCGCGGCCGGCTCATCACCACGTCCCGGCCCAGCTCGTCCACGATCGCGTCGTAACTGAGGTCCAGCACCTCGTCGAGCGGCTTGCCCTCGATCATCTCCGTCACCAGCGACGCCGCGGCCTGACTGATCGTGCAGCCCTGCCCCTCGAACGTCACCCGCTCGACGCGCCGCTCCGGGTCGACCTTGAGGTAGATGGTGACCATGTCGCCGCAGCCGGGGTTGCCTCCCTCCGAGACGACGTCCGCGCCCTCCATCTTCCCGTGGTTGCGCGGGTTCTCGTAGTGATCCAGGATGAATTCGATCTGCGCCTGTCGGTCCATCGCTTCGCTCCGAAGGACTCAGGGCTCAGGACTGAGGACTCAGTAGCCCCGAGGGAGGGAAAGGCGTCTCTCTGCCCCGGACCCACTGAGTCCTGAGTCCTCAGTCCTGAGTCCTTCCGTTACCGTTCGATCGGCGCGCGCACCAGCGAGCCCCACTCGGTCCAGGAGCCGTCGTAGTTGCGCACGTCGGGGTAGCCCAGCAGTTGCGTCAGCACGAACCAGGTGTGCGCGCTGCGCTCGCCGATGCGGCAGTAGGCGATCACCGGCTGGTCGGGGGTGATGCCCCGGCCGCCGTAGATGTCGCGCAGCTCCGCCGCGCTCTTGAAGGTGCCGTCGGCATTGGCCGCCGTGCCCCAGGGGATGTTCTTCGCGGTGGGGATGTGCCCGCCGCGCTGCGCGCCCTCCTGCGGGTAGTTGGCCATGTGGAGGAGCTTGCCGGAGTACTCGTCGGGCGAGCGGACGTCCACGAGCGGCCGGCCCGCCTGCATGTGCTCGAGGACCTGGTCGCGGAAGGCGCGGATCGAGAGGTCCGCCTCCTGCGCGCGGTACTCGGTCGCCGGGTAGGACGGCGTCTCGCGGCTCAGCGGCCGGTTCTCGGCCTCCCACTTGGCCCGGCCGCCGTCCATGATCCGGCAGTCCCGATGGCCGTACATCTTGAAGAGCCAGTAGGTGTAGGCGGCGTACCAGTTGTTCTTGTCGCCGTAGAAGACGACGGTGGTGTCGTTGGCGATGCCGCGCGACGACATCAACTGCTCGAAGCCGGCCTTGTCGACGAAGTCGCGTGTGACCGGGTCCTGCTCGTCGGTGTGCCAGTCGATCGCCACGGCGCCGGGGATGTGGCCGATCTCGTAGAGCAGGACGTCCTCGTCCGACTCGACGATGCGGATCTTGGGGTCGTCGAGGTGCTGCGCGACCCATTCGGTGCTCACCAGGACGTCGGGATTGGCGTAACCTGCGTTCTGGGCCATGATTCCCTCCTCCTGCCGCGTCTGCGCGCGCGGCCCGGTCACCCTGATTGTAGCCGCTCCGCGGGGCGCCGGTAAAGCGCGCGCGATCTTACGTTCGTCAATAGAGAATGTCCACAATGGCCCGGTTATTCCCCGCCCGCTTCCCGGGCGGGCGCGTGCCGGCGCGCGAGCGGCGTGCTATACTCCGCGCGTGTGGCGCGGCGAGCGAGTGGAGGGGTGTGGTGAGCGCCGTCAAGAGTTTTCGCGTGACCGCGGTGGAGCCCCGCTACCCGACCGGGCGCGAGTCGGACGCCCTGCCGAAGCGCCTGCTCGGGCGCGTCCTCACCCCGCAGGACGTCGTCAACCTCGGGGCCTTCTTCGAGGGCGGTGAGCGGGCGGTCGTCTTCCATCAGGGCGCCACCTGGGTGCTGACGCTGGAGTCCGGCGCGGAGACCGAGCACTGGAACGCCGTCCCGCACGGCCGCGACGAGGGCGAGTACAACACCGACATCCAGGTCGAGCCGAAACTGAAGCGCCTCTTCATCCCCTAGGGGTTTTCCCCACGCAGCGCCTCGCCGCGCGAGTCTTTCGGCCCGGACGTTCCGCCCGGCGCGGCCCGCGCCGGGCGGCCGTTTGTCCCGTACGGGCGGCGGCCCCATCGGGTGATTCCCCTCGCGCCGCCGGGCCGCTAGACTGGTGGCAATGGAGGTGATCGGCGCGATGAGCACGACGGTGAGCGAAACCCGGTTTCGGATCCTGGCACGCTCGGCCGGCGACCGCCGGCAGTTCCTCGGCGAGGGCGGCGACGGCGCCTACTACCTGCTGAATATCGACCGTACCGGCGTGCATGCCAGGGCGCTCGACGGGCGTGCGGCGCAGACGCTACAGTTCAGCCCCGCCTGGCACCCGGTCCACGACCGCACGCGGCACAGCGTGATGGAATTGCGGCTGGAGGCGGCGCGGATGTGAGGGCGGGCGCGCCGGCCCGCGGTTGCAACCGCGGCCAGGGGCTCGCTCACGCTCGCCGCGAAACCCGCCCCCGCGGGTTGGGACGAACGCAACCCGCGCAGGCAGATCCCTCCGCCGTGTCTCTCGCTGGCGTGGATCGCAACCTCCTTTTCTGACTTCTCACTTCTCATTTCCCACTTCCTCCAGCATCCGGCGGTAGGGGACGAGGCAGTCGTCGCCGGAGCAGGGCGCGGGCCGGTAGGCGGTCACACGGTAGTTCCGGCGCTCGTCCAGGTCGACCCGCGGCAACGCGAGGTCGTTGTAGTGCTTGCCGGCGGGCGAGACGAAGGTCGGGCTGCCCTCGACTTTCAGACGCTCCCAGCCGTCTCGCGCCTCGCGCAGCACCTCGGGCCTGGTCGCGCCGCCGTCGAAGTCGGCCGTGAAGCGGTCCAGGTCGAGCCCGACCTGGCCGGCGAGGTCGAGCAGGACGTGCCGCATGGCGATACAGCGGTGGTCGGCGAAGAAGGCGACGCGGATCGCCCAATCGAGGTCGTCGGCCAGCGCGGCGTCCTGGCGCTCGGCGCACTTGACCGCCTCGAACGCCGGCCAGAGCGTCACCGGCCACTCGCTATCGGGCCGACTCCACGGCCGGTAGGGGATCTCCGGCTCGGCCAGCAGCACCAGCGGCGCCTCGGCGTCGAGGACCGGCTTCGGCGTCGGCTCCCGGTTGACGTACTCCAGCGCGAGGCTCTTGTGCGCGACCACCACCCGGTCCCGGTACTCGTCGCGCAACTGCCGCATCCGGTACGCCGCCAGGTAGGCGTAGGGGCAGGCGAGGTCGGCGTACATCGCGATGCGCACCGGTTCGGGCATGGCTCTCGCTCCTGTCGCTGGGGAGTGTGGCGGGCGACGCGGCCGCATCGGGGGCGCCCACCTGCGATACTATCGCCAGTGTAGCAGGCGACGACGGAGGAGGGAGGCGCGATGACGCCCGGCGACACAGCGAGCTATGTCGAGTCGAGGACCATTGGCGACGCGACCGTGACGGCGATCTCCGAGGCGATCGGCCCGTACCGGGTCAGCCTCGCCGTGCCCGAGGCGGAGTGGCGGCGGGAGCTGCCTGAGGCCGACGCCGAGGGCCGGCTCCCCTACGGGCAGCACGTCGTCCACATCCGGCTGGGCGACGCCTCGATCCTGGTGGACCCCGGCCTGGACGATGCCGAGTCGGCCTGGGGCCGGCAACACGCCGCGCAGTCGCCCGACCAGGTGCGGACGCCGGGTGTCGTCGCGGGCCTGGCGAGCATCGGCGTCCGGCCCGAGGACATCACCCACGTCGTCATCACGCACGCGCACTTCGACCACGTCGTCGGCGCGACCGTCGAGCGCGGCGACGGCCTGGCGCCGCGCTACCCGCGCGCCCGCTATCTGCTCGGCCGCGCCGACTTTGAGGGGCTGCGCGACCGGCCCGACTCCGACATGGCGGTGCGGCTGGGCGTCATCGAGCGTCACGGGCTGCTCGACCTCGTCGACGGCGACCGCGAGGTGGCCCCCGGCGTGACGATGCTCCACGCGCCCGGCGAAACGCCCGGCCACTCGATCGTCCGGGTCGCCGCGGGCGGCCCGCGCTTCTACGCGCTCGGCGACCTCATGCACGACGCCTGCGAGGTGGCGCACCTCGACTGGGCCGCCCCGTGGGTGGACCTCCCCGCCATGCGCGCCTCGCGCGAGCGCCTGCTGGCCGAGGCCGTCCCGACCGGCGCCACGCTCGTCTTCACCCACGCCCTCTTCCCGCCCTGGGGCCGCGTCGTCGGCGGCGCGGACACGGCGAGCG
>DASSSV010000659.1:0-23378 GCA_035708265.1 Thermomicrobiales bacterium
GAGGGCGCGACCGCGGCGCTCGCGTCGGCCGCTGGCCGCGCCTCAGCCGTCTCCCCCGGCGTCTCGCGCCGCGCCAGCGCGCCTAGCAGCCTGCCCAGTGTCGCCTGTGCCATCGGTCCGTGCTCCTTGTGTGGTGCTTACCGCGTCGCCCACGCCCGGTCAAGCGATTCCCGTAGGGGCCGCCCCGCCCCGCGCCGGGCGCCTGCCCGGATGCCGGTCGATCGGGACGCCGGGCCGGCACGGGGGCCGGCCCCCACGAGGACAGTGCGGCCTGCCCTCATTCGTCATTCGTACTTCGTCAACTGTTCGGGATCTCCTGCGGCGCCATCACGAACGCGTACTCGAAGGCGTAGAGGCCGGCGATGGCGCAGAGGCCGGCCAGCGCGGCCAGCGCCGAGAGCGCGCCCAGGCTGCCGGTCAGCAGACCGATCAGCAGCAGCACCAGCGGCGCGACGTGCCCCAGGCCGATCGCGCCGCCCCAGAACCAGGTGCGGTAGCGCCCGTCGCTGATCTCGTGCGCCGCCAGCGCGGCGACCTCGCTGGCGTGCGGCATCCCGAACTCGCCGACCAGCGTGACGAAGAGGTCCAGCACCAGCCCGACCAGGAAGAACCAGACCAGCAGCCGCGTCCCGGCGTCCGACGGCCGCACCACCAGCCCGACGACGAGGAGCGCGCCCGCGCCGACCAGGAGCGCCTGGATGGCCAGGTGGACCGGCAGGAGCGGGCTCTGCCAGAGGTCGCGCCCCTCGGCCTGCGCGAAGAGGAACGCCGTATAGACGGCCGACGCCAGCGCCAGGAAGAAGGTCAGCACCGCCAGCGGCAGGCGCAGCACCGTCGCGTCGCTCGCGCCGGCGAGCGCGACGAGTTCGACCAGGAACCAGATGCCGCTCACGACGGCGAAGGCGATCAGGATCACCGTGCCGCGCGTCAGCCAGCTCTGCCACTGGGGCCGCGTCAGGATCGTCAGGAAGCGCTCGGGGTGGGTCAGGTCCAGCACCAGCAGCGCGGTCGTCGCGGCGGTGAAGAGGAGCGCGATGAGGAGCGCCGCCACCGCGAAGCCGGACGGCACGTCCGCCAGCCGCAATCCGACCGCGAGCGCGAGCGCCAGCGCCGCACCGCTGCCGATCGCCTTCGTCACCATGTAGGCCGGCACCGGCCAGTGCCAGGGGATCGCGTGCTGCGCGGTGTAGGCGGTCTGGACCATCTGCTCGGCCACCCGCCCGCCGACGGTGATCGGCCCGCCCGCCGTCCCGAGCCCCTGCGGCGGCGGGACCCGCAGCGCCGCCCCGCCGGCCGCGCGGCCGTCGGCGCCGTCGAGGGCGACCGCCCCGGTCGGGCGCTCCGCCAGCGCGCGCGCCTGGTCGGTGACGACGTCGGCCCAGAAGAAGGTCGAGCGCGTCGCCGGCGCCGTCGGCGTGAGGGTCGTCTCGTCGGCGTCGATGTAGAAGAGTTTCGGCGCGGTGCCCTGCTCCGGCTTGCGCACGCCGACGGGGTGGCGGGCGACGAGCCGGCTGATCGCGCTGCCGGGGTCGTCGAGGTCGCCCGCGACGATGGACTGCGTCGGGCAGACCAGCACGCAGGCCGGTTCGAGCCCGAGTTCGGTGCGGTGCGCGCAGAAGTGGCACTTGGCCGCGCTCTGCGTCTCCGGGTCGATGTAGATCGCGTCGTAGGGACACGCCTGGAGGCAGGCTTTGCAGCCGATGCAGCGCTCGGCGTCGAACTCGACGATGCCGTCGGCGCGCTGGTACATCGCGGTGACCGGGCAGATGCGCACGCAGGGGGGATTGGCGCAATGGTTGCAGCGGGTCACCTGGAAGTGGCGGCGGGTGTCGGGGAAGAGGCCGGTCTCGACGTACTTGACCCAGGTCCGGTTGACACCCAGCGGCACCTCGTTCTCGGACTTGCAGGCCACGCTGCAGGCGTGGCAGCCGATGCAGGTCCGCTGGTCGATCAGGAAGGCGTAATTCGCCATCGCGGCCCCTTCTCCCCCCACTCGCTGTCCGCTCGGCTCCGCCGCTGTATCCTAGCAGCGTTCCGCGCGCGACTCAACAGGGGCGAGTGACGAGTGACGAGTGACGAGGAGACGGGGTCTGGCGGTTGATGGTCGTTGCCAACTGAATCGCCCTATCCGCGCCGCATCGGTGTAGCACGATGGGGTACCGATCGGCCCAACCGCCGATGGGGCGAGTTGGTTGGCAACGACCATCAACCGTGGCTGAATAGCGCTGCGGTGCCACGAAGTCCGCCTGCGCGGGCCAGGACGACATAACCCGCGGAAGCGGGTTTCGCGGCGAACGGGAGCGAGCCCCTCGCCGCGGTTTCAACCGCGGGCGCGTCGCCTCGCGCGACCCCGCCCACCGCACTATACGCCCGCACGCGCTCTACGCTCTCACGCTCTCACGCTCCCACGGCCCCGACAGCCCGCTCCGCCTCGCGCGTCAGCGCGTAGCAGGCCGCCTGCAGGCGGACGGTAAATGCCCGCGCCGTTTCGCCCGGCTCGCGCCGCAGCGGCGCGCCGAACGCGATCGCCAGCGGCCCGCGCGCGAACGACACCGGGATGCCCGCGATGACCCGGCCGTCGAACTCTTCGAGGAAGGGTGGCATCGCCCGCTCAGTGTCGGCGACGCCGAACGGCACGACGGCCGCGTCGAGCGCGGCGGCCAGGTAGGCGACGCCGCAGCGGAACCGCGCGGCGCGGTCGCCGGCCCGCTCCTGCGCCGGCCGGACGTGCGCGCCCTGCGGGAAGATCAGGAGGGCGTTGCCGGCCTCCGCCAGCCGGGCCAGGCCCCTGAGGCTCGCCTCGCCCTCGCCGTCGCGCCGCAGGGGGTAGAGCCCGAGCGCGAGGACGGCGTACTTCCCGTAGAGGCCGGCCGCGGCGAAGCCGTCCGCCGCGGCGGCGATCGCCAGGCGGCCGGCCAGGCGCCGCGCGGGCGTGCGCGCCAGCCCGTGCCGGATCAGCGGCACGTCGGCGAAGCTGTGGTGCGTCCCGGCGAAGATCACGCGGGGCGGCAGGTCCGCCAGGCGCTCGCCGCCGAGGACGATCGTCCGGGTCACGGCGGCGCGGTAGAGCAGGTCGAGCGGCAGGTCGAGGCGGCGGAACGTACGGCCCCAGGTATAGGGCCAGAGCGGCTGCGCCGGCGCGGGCTGGGCGAGGGTCGGGGCCTGCATCGCGATCACCTCCTGGTGTGTGCCGAACTCTCTGCCGCCAGCATGCCACACCGCCCCTGCGGCCCCGCTGCGGCGGGACTGCGGCGAGACTGCGGGACGGAGAAAGCGCGCCGGGCGAGCCCTCGGTGGCTCGCCCGGCGTCGGGTCGGGGCGCGGTGCGCCCGCGAGCCCGCGTCACGGCTTCGTCGCGGTGAAGTTGTTGAACCGGATGATGACGCCGGGCGAGGCCCCGGACTCCGCCGTCAGGGCCACCGCGCCGCTGGCGAGGTCGCCGTCTTGCACCCCGACGACGCGCTCGCCATTCACGTAGAGTGTCAGCGCGTTGCCGACGCAGTCGAAGCGGATCCGATTGGTCGCGCCGCCCGTGTGGATGGCCGAGTCCGCGCCGGCCACCAGGACGGTCGCCTGGCCGTTCTTCACCTTGATCAGCGCGAAGTCGCCGAGCCCCGCGACGGAGCCGCCGCTGCTAATGTCCGCGACGTAGAAGTCCCGGGAATCGGCAGCGCGGCAGACGATCCCGAAGAGGTTGTCGTCGGGCCCACCGATCTTCGTCGCGTCCACCTCGACCCGCGTGTCGGTCAGGTTCGCCAGTTTCGGGTTCGACGCGATCAGCGCCTTGTCCGGCTGGGTCAGCGTGAAGCGGTAGCCGCCGTCGGCGTAGGCGACGCTGCCGTTGGCGTTCTGCCCCTGGGCCCACCCGCTGTTGGGGTTCGACAAGTCGTCCTTGAGGATGACGTCGCTCGGCGGCTGGGTCTTGGCCAGGTACTGCTCGCGGCCGAGGAGCCCCGCCAGCACGACGTAGGGCGTGCCCGCGTTCTCGGGGTGGTACTCCAGCCGGGTCCGCTCGGTGTACTGCACCATGTAGGTCTTGCCGTCGGTCGGGCTGACCTCGGGGAACTCGTCGGAGATCGGGTAGCCGACCAACTCCAGCCCGCCGTGCGTCGTCCACCACTGGTAGAAGTCGGCGTTCATGCAGCGGCCGGTCTGCGGGAAACAGTTGGCGCCCGCGCCGCCCGGCGGCCGGCCGTTGGGGTACTTCGCCAGGAACTGCTCGCGGCCGAGCAGGCCGGCGAGGACGTAGTACGGTGTGCCGGCGTTCTCGGGGTGCAGCTCGAGGCGCGTGCGCTCGGTGTACTGCACGGTGTAGGTCTTGCCGTCGGTCGGGTTGACCTCCTGGATCTCCCCGGTGATCGGGTAGCCCAGGAGGTCCAGCCCGCCTTTGCTCTGCCAGAAGTCGAGGAACGGCCCTTCCAGGCATTGCCCCGTCTGCGGGAAGCAGACCGGGGCCGCGGCCGCCGCGGCGGGCCCCGGCCCGGCGAGGGCGAAGCCGGCCACCAGCAGCAGTGCGGCGACGACGGCGAGATGGGCGAGACGCATAGGAATCCTCCTCGCACCCACGGCGGGTGCCGATGATGTGCTCCGACGGGTCGCCGGCTGGGCGCTTGCCGGGGTCGTCGGTCCGCTCCGTTGCGTATTCACAGGCTGGCCTCCTTCCGGTTCGTGCCATCACCTGCCGTCATGCCCGGCCCCGCTGAATCTGAGTGACCCCCCAGGGCTAGCGGTCGAGAGCCGGCGAAGGCGCGGGATGCGGTTCTCGTCGCCGGCGTGGGTCGCTCGTGTCGAGGCCGGGACCGTCCGTCGTCGTCCTGCCGCGGCTCTCGTGCCAGCCTCCTCTCCGAACCCGCGTCGCCGTCTCGCCGTGCCCTGTGCGCGCAGCATGGCAGCCCGCCCCTGCGGCACCGCTGCGGCGGGGCTGCGGCGGGACTACGGCGGCGCGGAGAGAGGCGGGCCGTGAACCGGCCCGCCTCTCTACCGTGAAGAATCCAGCGCCTGGTGCTGGGGTAGTGGCGTGTCGTCAAGGGGTCAGGGAGCGCTCCCAGTGGGCGTTGTCGGTCCAGCGCGCGAAGACGACGAGGCGCCCCGCGGCGCCCGCCGCGGCCGGCGGGCCGACGAGTTGTCCGCCGAGGCCCTGCCAGTCGCTCCAGGTCGCGCCGTCGGTCGTGTGCCGCTCGTAGAGCGCGCCGCCGATGCCCGTCGCGAAGGTGTAGAGCGTCTCGGCCCCGCCGGCCGGCGTGAACGACGCGGCGGCGGGCGCGGCGGTGAGGACGCCGCCTAGGTCGCGCCAGCCGGAGTAGGTCGCGCCGTCGGCCGAGGAGGTCACATAGAGGGCGTTGTCCGCGCCCTTGGCGAAGACGAAGAGCTTGCCGCCGGCGCTGGCCGCGGCGGGCGGCGCGGTCAGGACGCCTCCGAGGCGCGTCCAGCCGCTCCAGTGCGCACCGTCCGCCGAGGACATCACGTAGAGGGCGTCGTCGCTGCCCTTCGCGAAGGCGTAGAGCCTGCCGTCGAAGCCGGTCGCCGCGGGGGCGGCGGTGAGGATGCCGCCCAGGCGCGTCCAGCCGGACCAACTGGCGCCGTCGGCGGTGGAGTTGACGTAGAGGGCGTCGTCGGAGCCCCTGGCGAAGACGTAGGCCCGGTCGCCGAGGCTCGCGGCGGCGGGCGCGTCGGTCAGGATGCCGCCCTGCGAGGCCCACGGCGACCAGGTCGTCGCCGCGAAGGTGGCGACGACGGTGTGGTCGGCGTCCATCGTGAGGCGGTAGGGGTTCGCGCTGCCGGCTGGCGCGCCGTCCACCACCCAGCCCGCGAAGGCGTAGCCCGGGTCGGCCGTCGCGGTCAGCGTGGCGACCGCGCCCTGCGGGTAGGCGGGGCCGGGCGGCGAGGCGGTCGCCGCGCCCCCCGCGGTGGCCGAGAGCGCCAGTTGCGGGCTGGTCAGCCGCCAGGTGGCGGTGTAGGTGGCCGCGCTCCCGCCGGCGGTGACGGTGTGGCCCTGCGCCCCCCCGTCCGACCAGGCGGCGAAGGCATAGGTGAGGCCGCCCACGGTCTGCGGCGACGGCGCGCCGATCGAGTTCGTCGAGCCGACGATCACTGTCCGCGTGAAGGGCGCCGGCCCGCTGAGCCCGCCGATGGCGAGCTGCACGCCCGGCGTGCTCGACGCAACGATGAGGTCGATGGTGTTGGGGTAGATCAGGACCGATGTCGTGTCCGTCAGGCCGCCGGAGTCCTGCACCATCAACCGGATCTCGAGGTACGACGGGTACTCGTGGTCCGGCGCGCTGAACGAGCCGCTCGTCACGCCCGCGATCTGCTGGATCTGGTGCGTGTGGCAGGAGTCCGGCGTCGCGCAGTGGTGCAGGATTATCGTCCAGGTGAACGCGGCGGCGGGCAGCCTGCCGTCCTGCTGATCCGTCCCCGTGCCGGAGAAGGCGATCGAGTCGCCGACGCTCCACTTCAAGGTGGCGGCCGGCGTGGCGATCGTCGTCGTGGGCGGCGTGTTGCCCGCGCTGATGCTGACCGGCGGGCTGAGCGCGGTCACGCCGTTGGCGTCGGTGACGGTCAGCCGGGCGGTGTAGGTGCCCGGGCCCTGGTAGGTGTGCGCGGGATTGGCGTCCGTCGAGGACTGGCCGTCGCCGAAGTCCCAGGCGTAAGTGAGGCTCGCGCCGGACGAGCCGGCGCTGCTGAACTGCACGTCGAGCGGGGCGGCGCCGCTGGCCGGGGTCGCGCCGGCCACGGCGACCGGCGCGTTATAGCGAAGGCGATGGATCTCGCCGCGGTCGACCGCGGCGTAATAGAGGTCGCCGCTGGTCGGCTCGATCTCCAGGTCCACTGGGCCGGCCGCGCCGGACACGACGGTGTGCAGGGTACTCGAGTCCGGCACGCCACCGGCGCCCGCCGACATCGCCCAGATGCAGCCGCGCGCGTAATCCGCGAAGAAGAGCGCGTTCTTGTAGCTGGCCGGATAGTTGTTCGCGGTGTAGAAGGCCACGCCGGTGATCGCGGAACTGACCGACTGGTTGGTCGCCGGCGGGCAGGCCGGGTCGGTCGGGTCGACTTGCTCGTTGTGCTGGTAGGCAAAGAACGGCGCGACGGCGGGGTTGACGGTGTCGCTATAGAGCGCGTTGCAGGTGGCGAGGTTCGCGCTCTGATAGTCGGGCTGCTTCGCGGGCCCTTCGTAGCAGGGCCAGCCGAAGTCGGGCGCGACCGTCCCGGTGGGGTTGGGGAGGCGGTCGAGCTCCTCCCAGGTGTTCCAGCCGACGTCGCCGATCCAGATCTCACTCGTCCCCGGCCGGAAGGCGAACCGGTACGGATTGCGCAGGCCGTAGGCGACGATGCGCTGCGCGTTGGGGTCGCTGCTGGCGAACAGCGGGTTGCCGGGCACGCCCGCGCCGGTCGCCGGATCGACCCGCAGGATCGCGCCGTTCAGCACGGCCGGTTGCCCGTTGGGCCGCCGCGGACTCTGCGCCCGCAGCGCGCCCCCCTGCGCGTCGGGCGGGGTCTCGGCGCCGCCCGCCCCGGCCGGCGGGTCGCCGCAGGGATTGGCGAGGTCGCCGGTGTAGGTGTTGCCGTACTGCCCGTAGTCCACGGCGTTGAAGTTCGCCCCCTCGCCGGCGCTGACGTAGAGCATGCCGTCGGGGCCGAAGACGAGGTCGTCCATCGAGTGGCTGGGGAACTGCTGGCACCACTGGCCGCCGATCAGCACCGTCTCGAGCGGGTGGTTGTTGGCGTCGACCTTCGCCCTGCCCGTCGCCGGGTCGAGCTCCAGCCGGGAGAGCCGGCCGCTGACCACGCAGCCGTCGGTCGTCGCGCCGGGCGGCGTGGGGCAGGCGTCGTTCCAGACCGGCGCAGTGCCGCCGATCGGCGCGTCGTAGGTGTAGAGGACGTACACGTAGGGGCTGGCGGGGAAGTTGGGGTCGAGCGCGAGGCCGCTCAGGCCGCGGTCCCAGTAGTTGTCCACCTCGTAGCGCAGGTCGGCGAAGACCATGTGGGTGCTCGCGTCGACGCTGGGGAAGACCAACAGTTGCCCATCCTGCGAGGCGACGAAGACCCGCCCGTCGGCGGCGAAGCGCACCGCCGTGGGCCGGTACAGGCCGGAGAACACCGTCTGATCGACGAAGCCGGGCACCTGGGGCGTGGACGCGGCGGCGGTCGCGGCGCCCGATTGGCGGTTCCCCGCGGTCCCCGGCGGGCACGCCTGCGGCGCCTGGTCCGGCGGCACGCGCTGGAAGAGGCGCGGCTGGCAGGCCGTGGCCGCGGCGGCGGCGCGCGGCGGAGCGCTCACCATGGTGATGACGGCCGCGCCGGCGAGTAGTCCGGCGATGAGCGGCACGATAACGGCCCGACGCTACACGCTCATCAAAACTCCGCCCGACTGGTACCGTGGACCGCGCACCGCCGCGGCAGAGCGATGCGCGCGACCGGTCGCCCCGCCGCGCACGGATATCCCCGCTTTCCCGCGAGGGGCCGCGTGAGTCCTCCGGAAAGGCTCTGTGGACGCGCTCGACACTTCCGATTCTAGTCGCCGTCGCGGGGGCGGACAATGGGTGATTTCCCCTACCCCCCGGCGGTACCGAGCAGCGCCTCGGGGCTGACGCCGAGCGCGGCGACGTCGCGCGCGTAGAAGCGGCTGCCCCAGATGCTGACGACGCCCGCGCCGACCAGCGCGACCGGGCAGGTCAGCAGCAGCGCCAGGCCGATCTGCTCGCCGCCGAGCCGATGGCCCAGCACGACCGAGAGCGCGCCGACCGCCGCCGCGGCGTAGGTGTCGCCGAGGAGGTGCGCCAGCGTCAGCTCCAGCCCGCCCGCCGCGGCGCGCTCCCGCGGCGAGACCACGTCCTGCAACGCGGCCGTCAGCGGCCCGCCGTAGACGTTGAGCAGGAAGGCCGTCAGCGTGCCGAAGCACGCGAAGACGACCACGCCGAGCGCGACCTGCGTCCCCGGCGCCGCCGCGCGGTAGGCCGGGATGGCGCGCAGGACGTGGGGCGCGAGGAGCGTCGCCGCGACGCAGGGCGCGCCGAGCAGGAAGCCGACCCCGCCGGTGAAGACGCGGGCTCCGACCATGCGCCCGCCGAGCCGGTTCGCCCAGGCGCTGCCCGCGAGGTTGCCGGCGATGCCGCCGACCAGCAGCATCGCGCCGGGGATCAGCGCGACCAGCCCCTTGCTCAGCCCGCCGACCGGATAGGCGGCCGGGATCGTCTCGCCGCCGTTGACCGTCGGCGCGCCGCCGTAGGTCGCGCCGAGGTAGACGACGAGGAACGAGGCCAGGGAGGCGATCGCGAAGAAGCCGAGCGCCTGCGTCGCCACGATCACGCGCAGCGTCGGGATGCGCAGGTAGGCGCGCGCCTTGTCCAGCACGGAGCCCGCGGCGGGTGCCGCCTCGGGCGGGTCGTCCTCGTGGCGCACCTTCTCGCGCACGCGCCACATCAGCGCCGCCAGCGCGATACCGGGGATGCCGGTGGCGTAGAAGGCGAGCCGCCAGTTCAGCCCGGCCAGGAGCCCGGCCACCAGGAACCCGACCCCCGCGCCGGCCAGCGCGCCGACGCCCCAGCGCGCCATCACGGTCGCGCGGCGCCGCGGCGGGGTGTAGGCGGAGAGGAGCGAGGTGCCGGCCGGGTAGTAACTTCCCTCGCCGACGCCGACGGCCGCGCGCACGACCAGCATCGCCAGGAAGGTGCCGGCCACCGCCGTCAGCGCGGTCGCCGCGCTCCACAGCGCGACGCCCACCGCGACGATGTTCTTGCGCCCGACCCGGTCGGCGATGTAGCCGGTCGGGAAGGCGATCAGGGTGTAGACGAGGAGGAAGGCGGACCCGAGGACGCCGATCTGGAAATCGTCGAAGCGGAAGGCGTCTTTGAGCTCGTTGCCGAGCGCGCTGAAGACCCAGCGATCGGCGTAGTTGAGGAAGTTGATCGCGAACATCAACCAGAAGACGTAGGCCGCGTAGCGCCCGGCACGCGTCGCCGCGCCGGTCCCGCCCGCAACGGGCGCGCCGTCCGGCGCCGAGTCGGCCGCGCCCTCGCCGCGCCCGTCCCGGACGGCGATCGGTCTTCGCATGCCACACCTCCCGCTGACCGCCGGGCGCGCCGCGCCCGCGCTGTACTACTGTACGTCTCCCGGCGCGCGGCATTACATCACCGGTCACGCCGCCCGGTCCGGCCGCCCGGCCATCTCCGGTGCGCGCAGCATGGCACACCGCCCCTGCGGCGGCGCTGCGGCGGGACTGCGGCGGGACTGCGGAGAAGGGGGGCAGGTGGTCTCGGTGTCGCCTCCCGCGCTCCTGGCCCTATCTCAATCTCGGGCTGGGAGAAGGCAATAATTTTGCCCTGGCGGCGCCGGGCGGGATGGCTGGTCCCACGTCCAGGTTGGGTCGCGTGGGGTGAAGGGTACCGGCCGGACCAGCACCTCCCAGCCGGCCGGCGTCGGAGTCAGGATCGCCACGCTCGTGCGCGGTACGCCATCGTCCTGGCGGGGCCAGCCACTGGCGCGCACCACCAGCGGGCGGCGGTCGTTCGGCAACTCGGCGAACGCGACGTAGGGGCCGGGCGCGTGGCCGCAGAGGATCAGGTCGGCCCCGGCCACGGCCGGCCGCGTCAGCGCCGCACGCCGCATCGCCTCGGTGACGTTGGCGTCGTAAATCGGGCTCTGGGGCCAGACCGTGTTGAAGGGGTTGCCGGGCATGCCGTGGCAGACGTACACATCGCCGGGCCGCGCGCCGTCGAGCACCAGTTCCTCGGGCAGGGAGCGCAGCCAGGCGAGGTCCCCGGCGCTGAGTTCTGCCTGGCCGGCCGGTACCAGAGGCAGGAAGTAGTCGGGTGGCTGGTCCCCGCGCGCCCGCCGCAGGGCCATCGTCTCCTCCCAGCGCGGCGTGCCCCAGTCCATCAGGTACCGCTCGCCGTTCCCGACTACGCAGCGCACGCCCTCGCGTTGGAGGAGGGCGATGGTCTCGCCGGGCGGGTCGGGCGAGAAGGGGGTCGAGAGGAAGTCGCCGCAATGGACGAGCAGGTCGGCGCCCGCGGCGCGGCAGGCCGCGACGGCCGCCGTCAGGGCGGGCACCGCACCGTGGGTGTCGCCGATGAGACCGAGGCGCATGGCACGCCGCTCCTTGCAGGGCTAGAATTTGTGCCCGAAGTCGGTCGAGAGGACGTATTCGTGCTCGCTCCAGGGGTGGCGCCAGCCGTCGTCGTCGAAGCGGTCGAGGCGGAAGGGCGTCAGGTCCACCGTGGTCGCGCGGCCGTCGGCGACCAGTTCGGCGAGGCACTGACCGATGGCCGGGCCCTTCTTGAAGCCGGCGCCGCTGAAGCCGACGCAGAGGTAGAGCCCGGCGACGCCCGGCGTGGGGCCGATGATCGGGTGGGCGTCGGGCGTCATGTCGTAGAGGCCGGCGTGACCGTAGAGGTAGGTCGCGGCGCGCATCGGCGGCATCCGGCGCGCCAGGTAGTCGAGCGCCAGCGCCGGGAAGGCCGCATCGTTGCCCTCGTCGTAGTCGTCGGGGTCCACCGGCTCGTGGAACTCGCCGCCGCCGATGCCGAGGAGCGTGCGGTTGGGGCCGTAGTTGCGGCAGAAGATCCCGGCCGCGGTGTCGACGTAGGCCATCGTCCCGGCGCGCGGCATCGTGTCCGGCCGGTTGACGATGGCGACCTGCACGCGGATCGGCTCCAGCGGCACGCGCACCCCGGCCGTCGCCAGGAGCGGCGCGGCCCAGGCGCCCGCCGCGCAGACGACGGCCCCGGCGTCCACCGGCCCGTCGCTCGTCTCCAGGCCGACCGCGCGCCCGCCGGCGACGCGGATGCCGGTCACGGTCGCGCGCTCGCGCAGCCGCGCGCCGCGGGCGAGCGCGGCGTCGAGCAGGCCGCGCGTCGCCGCGATCGAGTCGACGTACCCCGACTCCGCCTCGTAGGCCGCGACGACGAGGTCGTCGAAGCGGGCGAAGGGTTGCAGGGCGCGCAGGTCGTCCGGCGTGACAACCTCGGCCTTGATCCCGACCGACTGCTGGAGCGCCACGTTGGCACGCAGGTGGGCGACGTTCGGGTCATCCGGCCCGCTCGTCGCCACCGTCGCGATCAGGCCGCAGGGGACGTAGCCGCAGTCGCCGCCGACGACGTCGCGCCAGTGCTTGAAGGTCAGGAGACTGAGGTGGGCGAGCATCGCCTCGGGGCGGTTGCTGTAGTGCTGGCGCAGGAGCGCGCCGGTCTTGCCGGTCGCGCCGGAGCCGGCGGTGCGCCGCTCCAGGATCAGCACGTCGCGCACGCCGCGCCGGGTCAGGGCAAACGCCAGGCTCGCCCCCATGATCCCGCCGCCGACGATCGCCACCTCCGCCCGCTCGGCCATCGCGCCCTCCTGGGAAGTCGTCAGTCGTCAGTCGTCAGTCGCCAGTCGGAAGTCGGAAGTCGGAAGTCGGGAGCTGATGGTTGGTAGTGGCTAGCGGTTGAAACCACGCCTGAATGGCCTCCGGCCACGAAACCCGCCCGCGCGGGCTGGGACGAGGCCCACACCACCGAGCCGGCCCAATCACCCATCACCACTCATCGCTCATCGCTCGTTACTCGTCGCTCGTCACTCGTCACTCGCGGATGTAGCCGATGCCGTCGGCGAAGCGGAGAGGGGAGCGGCCGATCAGCGCGGCCGTCGCGGACTCGGGCGTGCTGTTGTCGAGCGAGAGCATCGCGAACTGCTGGTCGGTCACCGGCGGGCTGGGCAGGACGGCGTTCATCGCGACCACGGCCGGCTTCATCAGGGGCAGGGGGACGTGGACCTTGCGCCGCCGGACGCGCAGCACGTCCATGACCGTGTCGATCATCGCCTCGTAGGTCAGCGGCTCCGGCCCGCCGAGTTGGTAGACCTGGCCGATCGTCGCCGGGTCGTCCAGCGCGGCGGCGAAGGCGTCGGCCACGTCGCCGCCCCAGACCGGCTGGAAGGGCGCCTTGCCGTCGCCGGGGATCGGCACGACCGGGGCCGGCAGCACCAGTAGCGGCCGGCGCACGAGATCGGCCAGCCGGTTCACGAACTCGTCGCCGCGGCCGAAGATCACCGAGGGCTGGAAGACGGTGTAGTCGAGCCCGCTGGTCATCACGTACTGCTGCGCGCGGTACTTCGTCTGAAAGTAGGGGTAGCGCGGGTCGTCGCGCACGCCGTTGGCGCTCATCTGGAGGAAACGCCGCGCCCCGGCCGCCTCCGCCGCCGCGACGACGTTGACCGTCGCCTCGTAGTTCAGCCGCTCGAAGGTGACGTCGCCGTGCTCCTTGATGATCGCGACGAGGTTGATCACCGCGTCCATGCCCTCGGCGGCCGGGCCGAGCGTCTCCGGCCGCGTCGCATCGCCCTCGACCAACTCGTAGCCGCCCTCGTGCAGGAACGGCTTGACGTGCCGCGGGTTGTGGACCAGCAGGCGGACGGTGTGGCCGCGCTCGCGCAGCCGCGGCGCGATGAAACTGCCGACGAACCCCGTCCCACCGGTGATGAGGACTTTCGCCATCGCGCCACCCTCCCCCTCCAGCCGCCATCCCTCGCGGGCAGTTGACCACGTTTCGCGCCGAAGCGCCAGCGGGTAATCGCTCAGCCCCCCGGCCCGCCGAGCAGCGCGATGAAGCGCCCGGCCCGGGCGTTGCCGGCGTCGGTCTCGCGCAGCGCGCGGATCGCCGCGGCGGTGTCGTAGGGGACGGCGCGGAGGGCGACCTCCCAGCCGCGGCTGGGGCGGTGAGTGAGCAGGGCGTAGCGTGCCAGGTGCGGGTCGGGGACCGTCGGCCAGGTGTAGCCGACCGCGCCGGGGTTGACGATGAGGCTGTCGCCCCAGCGGCGCACCAGCGGGATGTGCGTGTGCCCTGCCAGGATCAGCCGCGCGTGCACGCCGGCGAGGTGGCCGGCGAGGACGTCGTCGGGCATCGCCCAGTCGGGGTGTCGGTTCTCCGGGCCGGGTGGCGCGTGGATGCCGACGAAGGGGTTGCCGGGGACGCCGTGGACGACCAGCATGTCGTCCTCGCCGGCGACCGAGAGCGCGAGGTCGGGCGGCAGCGCGGCGAGGTAGTCGGCCCAGGCGTCGCCGATCCGCTCGCGCGTCCAGGCCGCGTGCGCCGCGCCGTGCGCCGGCAGGAAGTCGGGCCAGGCCCCCGGCGCCGCCCAGCGGGTGACGTAGCGCTCGGTGTTGCCGGCGATCGCCCGGTGCTCGACCGTGGCGAGGAGTTCGAGCGTCTCGCGCGGGAAGGGGAAGCGGTAGGTCAGGTCGCCGCCCACGACGACCAGGTCGGGCGCGTCGCGGTGAATCGCGGCCAGGACCGCCTCCAGCGCGTGCAAATTGGCGTGGATGTCGGCGAGGAAGGCGAGGCGATACGGGGTCGTCTTCAAGGCGTTTGCCCATCCGGTCGCGATTCAGCCGCGAAGCGGGCCGGCGCGAAGGGCGCCGACCGCTCGCCGCCCGGCCCGCCCGCGAGCAGGTCGGCCAGCAGCGCCGCGCTGCCCGGCGCGAGGAGGATCCCGTTGCGGTGGTGGCCGGAGTCGACGTAGACGCCGCGCCAGCCCGGCGCCGGCCCCAGGAGCGGCAGGCCGTCCGGCGACCAGGGCCGCAGCCCCGCCGCGGCGTGGTCGAAGGTCGCCGCCGCGACGGCCGGGACGAGCGGCAGCCCGACCCGCGCGATCGTGGCGACGCCGCCCGCCGTCACGTCGGTCGCGAAGCCGGCGCGGTCCTCGGTCGTCCCGGCGACGACCGCGCCGCCCGGCTTGGCGACGAGGTAGCCGTGCGGGCCGAAGATGATGCGCGCCAACGGCGGCGCGGGCGCGCGGAAGACGAGCACCTGCCCGCGCACCGGCCCGACCGGCAGCGGCACGCCGAGTTCGCGCGCCCAGGCGCCGGTCCATGCGCCGCCGGCCAGCACGACCGCGCCGGCCGGCAGATCCCCGTCGGGCAGGCGCAGACCGGTCGCGCGGTCGCCGGCGCGCGTCAGGCCGAGCGCGGGCGTGCCGGTGCGGAAGGCGACGCCGCGCCGCCCGGCGGCGAGCGCCAGCGCGTGCAGCAGGCGGGCGCTGTTGACGTGGTACTCGTCGGGGCAGAGCGCCGCGCCGCGCACGTCCGGCGCGAGGCCCGGTTCGAGCGCCAGCGCCGCGTCGCGGTCCAGCCAGCGCGCGTCGCTCCCGGTTGCCCGCTGCCAGGGCAGCGCCGCGCGGACGACCACCTCGTCCGCCTCGTCGAACACGACGCGCAGCGCGCCCGCGCGGACCAGCTCGACGTCCTCGCCGGCCTCCTCGCGGAGCGCCGCGGCCAGCGGCGGGAAGCGGCGGATCGAGTCGAGCGCCAGGTCGAGGAAGGGCCCCGGCCCTTCCGACTCGATCAGCGGCGACAGGATGCCGGCCGCGGCCTTCGCCGCCTCGCCGCCGATCCCCGCGCGGTCGAGCACCGTCACCCGCGCGCCGCGCCCGGCCAGCTCGTAGGCCAGCATACACCCCGCGATCCCCGCCCCGACGACGACCACGTCCGACCCGCCCGCCGCCATCCCACCCATCCCGCTCCCGCACCAAGACGGCGCGGCCCGTCGCCGCGCCGCCGCGCCCGTAGTGTACCGCCCGGCGCGGAGGGGGGCGAGGCGCCGGCGCCTGAAGCCGCGCCTATCGGCGGCCTGCGGGCCGCCACGAAGCCCGCCTGCGCGGGCTGACCACTATCCAAATGTCGCAGCCTGCGGGGTGGTAGGGGCGACGCGCTGCATCGCCCGCGTGGGGACGCCGCCCGCCCGGCGGGCGAGGACCGCGGCGCGCGTATGGTGCCCGTGGAGCGGGCGCCCGCGTGAACCGGGCGAGGCGGCGCCTCGCCCCTACCGCCCCACCGAGGTTCTGCCGGGGAAATCCTAGCGGGCTTCGTGGCGGCCGCAGGCCGTCTCCAGGCACGCCTTCAGGCGCCGGCCCGCCCCGCCCCATGCTACAATGCGCCGCACCTGCCCACCACCGGCAGGCCCAACTCGTCACTCATCACTCGTCACTCATCACTCGTTCGCCATTCGTACTTCGTACTTCGACAAGGGGGGCCGATGTCGGCAGCGCGACGGGTCGAGTTCGGCTACAACCCGCCGACGGGCGATCGCCTGATCGAGCACGTCAACCCGCGGGCCTTCGTCCAGGATCTCCAGCAGGTGCTCGACATCGCCTGCCAGCACTTCTCCTCCCTCTGGGTCTCCGATCACCACATGACCGCCGACCGCTTCCGGCTGGAGTGCTGGACGCAACTGACCTGGATCGCGGCGCGCTACCCGGGGCCGTTGCTCGGCACGATCGTGATGTCCAACTCTTACCGCCACCCGCCCTTCCTGGCGAAGATGGCCGCCAGCCTGCAGGTCTTCAGCCACGGGCGCTTCATCCTCGGCTACGGCGCCGGCTGGGCCGAGGAGGAGTACCACGCCTACGGCTTCGAGTTCCCGTCCGCGAAGGTGCGCATCGCGCAGATGGTGGAGGGCATCGAGGTGATGCGCGCGCTCTGGACGCAGTCGCCCGCGACCTACGAGGGCGAGTATTACCGGGTCAAGGACGCCTACTGCGTGCCGCAGCCCACGCCGCCGCCCCCGATCATGATCGGCGGTGACGGCGAGAAGTACCTGCTGCGCGCGGTCGCTGAGCACGCCGACTGGTGGCTGCCGTTCAGCCGCCGGCTCGACACGCTGGAGCGCAAGATCGCCGTGCTCAAGGACCACTGTCGGGCGGTCGGGCGCGACTACGACGCGATCCGCAAGACCTACACGCTGACGGTCTACCTCGCGAAGTCGCGCGCCGCGGCCGAGCGGCAGGCCGGCGCGGCGCTGGAGCGCGAGAACCCGGCCTTCGCCGGCGACCCCGCCGCGCTGATCGACCACTTGCAGCAACTCAACGCGCTCGGCTTCGACCTCTTCCAGCTCGTCTTCCCCGGCTTCCCCGAGACCGACGACATGCGCCTCTTCGTCGACGAGGTCCTGCCGGCGTTCCGGTGACGGCGTGGGCCGTGGGCCGTTGGGCGTGAATTCCGATGGGGCATCGGGCAACTGTCCTGCACTCGTAGGGGCCGGCCCCCGTGCCGGCCCGCGATCCAGGCCGACTGCGATGCGGTTGGGCGCCCGGCGTGGGAGGCTTGCGGGGGGAGAGAACTGGCCGGGTACGGGGCCAGCGGTTGAAACCGCGCCTGCATGGCCTGTCGGCCACGAAGTCCGCCTGCGCGGACTGGGATAAAGCCAACCCGCGCAGGCGGGTTCGCGGCGCCGCAGCGCCATGCAGACGCGGTTTCAACCGCCAGCCCGCCTTACGGCCCACGCCCCACGGCCCGCGCGCCCTACGGCATCACGATACTCGCCCGGCGGACCTCGCGGCGCTCGGACTTTTCGATCGCCAATCCGGCGTCCTCGAAGGCGAAGTCGGTGTCGACCAGCATCTCCCAGGGGTAGCGCTCGATCGTCGCGGCGAGGAGCTGGAGCACCTTGCGCAGATACCAGGGCTGGTAGCGGATGACCGGGATGATCTGGACTTGCCGGCGGTTGAGCGCGCCAGGGTCGAACGGCGTGAGCTGGCCCGGCGAGATGTTGCCGATCGAGACGTAGCGGCCGCCCGGGCGGACCAGCGAGATGCCCTCGCTGAACGCGGCCGGCACGCCGGTCAGCTCGATCCCGACGTCGGCGCCCCAGTCGTCGGTCAGGCGCAGCACCTCGGCCGCGCGGTCGGCGGGCGACGGGTACTCGCGTAGGTCGACGATCTCGTCCGCGCCGAACGCCTCGGCCGCCTCCAGGCGGTAGCCGACGCCGTCGATCGCGATCACGCGCGCGCCGCGCTCCTTGGCGACCGCGATGGCGGCCAGCCCCAGCCCGCCCGCGCCCTGGATCACCAGCGTCTCGCCGAGAGCCAGCCCGGCCAGGTCGAGGCCGTAGTAGACCTGCGAGAGCGCGCAGTTGGCGAACGAGGCGATCGCGTCGGGTACGTTGTCCGGCACGCGGTAGACGTACTGGTCCGGGTGGATGCAGTAGTGCGTGGCGAAGGTGCCGTGGAAGTGCGGCGGGGTCTGCGGCGACTGCATCCAGAAGCGGTAGGCGTTCTCGCAGAGATTGAACTGCCCGCGGCGGCAGGCGCGGCACTTGCGGCAGGTCAGGAAGTAGGCCGCGACGATCCGCGTGCCCGGCGCCAGCGGCTCGCCCGCGTAGTCGGTCTCCACCCCCGCGCCGAGCGCCTCGACGCGCCCGACCATCTCGTGCCCCATCACGCAGCGCTTCACCGTCGGGTGCAGGCCCTTCCAGATGTGCAACTCCGACCCGCAGACGTTGGCGCGAATCACCCGCGCCAGGATGCCGCCCGGCTCCGGCTCGGGCAGGTCGTACTCCTGGAACTCGATCTGCTGCGGCGCGGCCAGGTAGACCAGCCGCCCCCGCCCCCCGCTGTCCGCCATCGCCCCCTCCTTCCGTGTCCCACACGTCCCCGGTCGCGGCATTATCGCCCCCGCCGCGCCGTCGTGCGAATGACGAATGACGAGGGTGGGCGGGCGGCTGGAGACCTGCGGCTACGAAGCC
Source organism: Thermomicrobiales bacterium (assembly GCA_035708265.1). Lineage (GTDB taxonomy): Bacteria > Chloroflexota > Chloroflexia > Thermomicrobiales > CADCWN01 > DASSSV01. The sequence continues at coordinate 18,495 of DASSSV010000659.1, forward strand.
CACACCCAGAGGGCGCCCGGCGCCGGGCTGGGATTCTAGTCAGGCCGCCGGGTGCCCTCTGGGCGTGGCCTCCGTGGCGGCGATAGCCGTCCTCAAGCGCGGCTTGAGCCGCCCGGCCCCCGTCGCCCGCAAGACAACGCGCCACGCGGGCTGTGCGGCGCGCGGCGGTATAATGGGGATAGGCGCGGCCCAGCCGCGGCGAACGACGCGGGTGCGTACCTGCGCCCGGCGCCCGTGCGTCGCTCGCCGCACATCATTCGTCATTCGTCATTCGTCATTCGTACTTCGCCACAGGAGCGTTTCTTGGCCACCCAACCCGACGACCGGCCGACGGCGGTGATCCTCCTGGCCCACGGCAGCCGGCGCACGTCGGCTACCGACCTGGGCATGCACGAGGCACTTCGCCGCTTGCAGGAGCGCCTGCCCGACACCCGCGTCGGCCTGGCCTTCTTCGAGTTCCTGCACCCCACGCTGGAGGAACTGACCCGCGAGTTCGCGGTCGCGGGCGTCGCGCGTGCGGTGGTTATGCCCTACTTCCTCTTCAGCGGCAAGGAGATCCAGCACGAGATCCCCGCGGAGATCGCCCGTGTCCGGGCGCTCGTGCCGGGCGTCGAGCTGCACCAGGCGCGCGAACTCGGCGTGGACGACCGGCTGATCGAGCACGTCGCCGGGCGCGTTACCGGCGCGCTGCGCGGCCTGAGCCAGTGCCTGCCGGTCGCGGGGCGGCTGCCGGACGTGCGCACCTGCGGCCGCCTCGGCGTCGTCGTCTGCAACCGCGGCAGCCGCCGGCAGTACGACCCCGGTGATCGCCTGCGCGAGCTCTGCGACCGGTTGCGGGCGCGGCTGGCGCGCGACGAGCCCGACGTCCTCGTCGAGCCGGCGCAGGCCGAGAACTCCGAGGTCACGGTCGAGGTGGCCGCGCGGCGGCTGGTCGCCGCGGGCGCGCGGCGCGTCGTCGTCGTGCCCTACCTGCACTTCCCCGGCAAAGTCCTCGCCGTCAACGTCGTCCCGGCCGTGCGCCGCGCCCAGGACGAACACCCCGCGGCGACCTTCTACCTCGCCTGGACCCTCTGCGTGAACGACCCGACGATCGACATCTGCGTCGACCGCATCCGCGAAACCGGTCTCCCCGCGCAGCCCGCGCACGTCGGGGCGTAAGGACGATCACCGCAGAGGCGCAGAGGACGAAGGAGAGGACGAGGGGAGCGGGACGAACGACGAAGTACGAGGTACGAGTTGATCTTCGGCGTGGCCGCTATTCGTACTTCGTACCTCGTACTTCGTACTTCCTCTCCTCGTCCTCTCCTTCGTCCTCTGTGGTTCCGTCCCCCCTGGCCCGTTTCCTGCGACGCGCAACGACGATGCGCGATGGGCCGGCATGGCCGCCATCGCCAACGACTACCGCCGCGCGGCGCTCGCCCGGCGAGCCGGCGCGGCCGAGGAGGGACGATGGATCTCCAGACTTTCATGCGGCTCGTCGAGGATCTGGACGCGCTGGACCCGCCGGAGGCGCGGCAGTTCCTGCTCGACCTGATCCTCCGCCCCGCGGGCCTGATCCCCGGGCAGTATAATGTCGACGTCTTCGCCGAGACGGCGCGCGGGTACCTGGAGCGGCTGCGCGAGGCCAATGTCCCGGGCGCCGACATCGACGACGCCGAGGCGACGCTCGACTCGTTCATGGACGAGCAGCCGGCCGCCCCGGCGACGGGCGGCGTCAGCTAGAGTCGCAGGTCCGAAGGTCGCAGGTCCGAAGGTCCACAAGCGCGGGCCGCGGCCTCGCAGCGCGATACCGATCAACAGGCTGGCCCCGACCTTTGGCCTTCTGACTTTCGACTTTTCGACTCGCGAACGCGGAGGGTGGGGGATGACCGCCACGGGCGTGGACCGGCCGGCCGGCGGCGAGGCGCCGCCCGACCCGTTCGACCTGCCGGTCTGCGACGAATTCCCGGTCCAACTCGAACTGAACGGCGAGCGGGTCGTGACGCTGCTCTGCACGCCGCGCGACCTGACCGAGTTGGCGCTCGGCTGGCTCTACTGCGAGGGCCTGGTCGCCGGCATGGACGAGGTGCTCGCCGTCGGCGGCTGCGACCAACTCAGCAAGATGCGCGTCTTCACCGAGGGCGGCCGGCCGGTCGTGCAGTCGGAGTGGCGGCGGGTGATCACCAGTGGCTGCGGCTCCGGCCACGCGATCGACCCGGCCGAACTCGCGACGCTGCCGCGCGTCGCCAGCGACTTTGTGCTGCCGCTCTCCCGCCTCGAAGCGCTGATGCGCGAGGTGGCGCTCGGCGGGCCGATCAAGCGGGAAGTGGGCGGCGTCCACTCGGCCGCGCTGGTGGACGCGGGCGGCATCCTCGCGCACTACGAGGACGTCGGGCGACACAACGCCGTGGACAAGTGCATCGGCCGCGCCCTCTTGCGCGACCTCGACCTCGCGCGCACGGCGCTCCTGGCGACCGGGCGGGTCTCGTCGGAGATGGCCTTCAAGGCTTCGCGCGCCGGCATCCCGATCGTCGCCTCGCTCAACAGCACCACCGGCCTCGCCGTGCAGATCGCGCAGCACGTCGGCGTGACGATCATCGCCAAGGCGATCGGCCGCAAGCGCGTCATCTACACACACCCGGGGCGAGTGACGGACGAGTGACGAGTGACGAGGGGGACGGAAAGACGGAGGAGGGGCGAAACGGCCGCCCCTCCTCCGTCTTTCCGTCTGCCGTCTGCCGTCTGCCGTCTACGGCGTGCCGTAGACGTTGAGGGTCTTCAGCATCGGTTCGAGGGTCGAACTGAGCGTGCCCTGCACGTCCTGGTACGCGCCGAGGTAGTTGTAGAACCAGCCGATCTGGTCCTCATTGCGGATGCCCAGGCCGTCCACGATGTAGAAGAGGCCGGACGTCGTGTCGCAGGTCGCGCCGAGGGTCGCGAACAGGATCCCGTCGTAGGTGGCGTTGCCGGTCTTGTCGATGCCGGTCTTGGTGCAGATCGTCGCCACTTCCTTGAATACCTTGTCGCGCTCGACGTCGAGGTTCGCGCCGGCCTGCGTGTCGGTGGTCGCCCCCACCTGCAGGATCAGGGTGCCGTCCGGCGAGTCGAACGAGATCACGTTGTCTTTGGCGTCCGACTCGTCCACCTTCCAGCCCGGCGGGTAGGCGATCGCGAACGGCACCTGCGCGATGCCGTGGTAGACCTGCCAGCCGGCCGGCACCGGGCCGTTCGGGTCCTTCGACACGGGCGCCCTCGTCGGCGCCGCCGCTGTGGTCGCGGTGGGCGCGGGGCTCGTGGCGGTCGCCGCGGTCGTCGGCGTCGGGGCCGTCGTCGCCGTGGCCGCGGTGGTCGCGGTCGCCGTCGGCGCGGCCGTCGTCGCCGTCGGCGGCGCGGTGGTCGCGGTCGCGGTCGCCGCGACGGTCGCCGTCGGCTCGGCCTGCTGCACCACCGCCGTCGCCGTGGTGGTGCCGCAGGCGACCAGCAGCGGCAACAGGAGCAGCCCGACCCAGTGTCTGACCGACTTCATCGAGATGTCCCCTCCTTGATCCATACCGGCCTGAACGGCCGCGTTCAGTGCCCCGTGACGTCCTTGTCACGGCCACTTATCTGTACGACGGGGGCAGGTGTTTCGTTCCGGGGGAGGGGCGAGGCCGGCAATTGAGGCCGGCGGGCCGGCGATTGCAATCGCCGCTCAGGGCGCCGCACGGCGCCGCGAAGCCCGCCTCCGCGGACTCGGGTCGGCCCAACCGGCGGAGGCGGGTTTCGCGGCGAGCGGCAGCGAGCCTCCAGCCGCGGTTGCAACCGCGGGCGCTCTGCCGGCGCGGCCCGCGCGCCGTCAGCGCGGCGGCTGGATCGGGCCGACCTGGCCGATCTGGGTGACGTCGATACGCAGGTGCGCGGTGGCGGGGCCGGGCGTGCCCGGCGTGCCGGCCGGCGCGGCGGCGGTGGGGGACGCCGGGAGGCCGAAGGCCGGGGTCGCCAGGGGCAGGTTCGTCGTCTCGATCGTCAGGTCGCCGGCGACCAGGTAGCCGCCCTGCTTGTCGATCCAGACCGTCGCGCGGATGCTTCCGCTGGCGCCGGCCAGCGCGTTGGCGAGGAGCGGGTTGGCCGCGAGCCCGCTCAGGTTGCCCGTCCCGACGTACTTCGTCGTGTCGCGGCCGTTGACGCGCTCGCTGCCGGCCTCGTGGAAGGTCGTCACGCCCGGCGCGGTGAGGTTGAGGTAGAGGAGGGCGGGCAGGCTGACGAGGAGCGGCGGGTTGGTCACCTCAGTCGGCGTGGCGTTGTTGTCGACCAGGTAGGTCTTGTCGCCGACCTTGTAGACGTCCTGGCGCTGGCCCGCGCTGTCGACGACGGTGGTGTGCTGGTCGCCCTGGTGGTAGTCGGTCGTCAGCGTCATGCTGCTGGCCAAGCCGAGCGGCAGGAGCCGGTCGAAGCCGGTCGCCGTGACGACCAGGTGGTAGGAGTCGAGGCGCTGGAGGTTGGCGAAGGCCGAGGTCACCGCGGCCGGGTTGGCGGCCGGCGACGCGCCCGGCGAAGCGGCACCCCCGGCGGAGGGGAGCGTCGCCGTCGCGGTCGGCGGCGGGGTCGGCGTCGGCACCGGTGTCGGGGTCGGAGAGCCGCCGCAGGCCGCGAGCACGCCACTCGCCGCCAGCGCCAGCCCGGCGACCGCGCCGCCCAGCCGCGCCCGCCACGTCGTCCGCCACGGCTTTCGCACCCGCCACATGACTCGCCTCACTTCCGCTACACGCTCGTCGCCGCCCGCGCGCCACACGCCCGGTGTAGCGCGGGGGCCGGTCGGCGCCGCCGACCGCGGCGTGTTTCCCCTGCACGCCGCGTACCAGCGCATCATACCAGGGGGCGGCGGGGCACCCGCCTGGCGCGGCAACGCCGCGGAACGAACGGGCG
>DASSSV010000660.1:0-7255 GCA_035708265.1 Thermomicrobiales bacterium
CGGGCGCGATACGCCAAGTCGGTCGTTTGATTGTGAGCAAGGGCGGCCCACCTGTCAAGCCGCCCCGCCACTCGGCATTCGTCATTCGTACTTTGTACTTCGCCTACTCTTCCACCTCGCCCGTCGCCCCCAGGTTGAGGCGGCGGACCGGGCCGCGCACGGTGGCGTCGTCGCTGAGGATCGAGCCGCCGAGTGCCATGTTGCGGATCGTGACCCGCTCGCCGACGATGCTGTTCTCGATCACCACGCCCTCCAGCGTCGCGCCCGCGCCGATGCTGGCATAGGGGCCGACGACCGAGCGGCGCAGCGTCGCGGTGGGGTCGACGAAGGAGGGGCGGATGACGATGCTGTCGGGGTAGGTGCGCGGCGCGGGGTCGCGGCGCGTCAGCAGGTAGCGGTTGGTCTGCAGCATCTCCTCCGGCTTGCCGCAGTCCTCCCAGACCGGGATGGTGAAGGCGCGCAGGCGCTGGCCGCGGTCGATCAGCACCTGGACGGCGTCGGCGAGGAAGTATTCGCCCTTGAGCGTCTTGCCGCTCGCCAGCAGCGCGTCGATCGCGTCGTAGAGCGCGGCGGTCTCCTTGAAGTAGTAGATGCCGACGAGGGCCAGGTTGGAGACCGGGCGCTCCGGCTTCTCGACCAGGCGCGTCGCGTAGCCCTCGTCGTTGAGCACGGCGATCCCGAAGCGGCGGGGGTCGGCGATCTCCTTGACGAACATCGCGCCGTCGGCGTCGAGGTCGCGCAGCACGCCGAAGTCGGCCTCGAAGATCGTGTCGGCGAACATGATCAGCGAGTCGCCCTCGACCATGCCGCGCGTCAGCGCGATGGCGTCGGCCTGGCCGCGCATCTCGCGCTGCCAGACGAAGCGCGTCGGCACGCGGTAGCGCTGCTTCACGTAGTCCTCGATCTGCTCGCCGAGGTAGCCGACGATGCAGATGATTTCCTCGGGGCGTAGCGGCAGGAGGCGGTCGAGGACGTGGTCGATCAGCGCCTTGCCGGCGAGCGGCACCAGCGGCTTGGGCGTGCTCCAGGTGTGCGGGCGGAGCCGGGTGCCGTACCCGGCCATCGGCAGGATGATCTTCATGCGCTCCTCCCGGGCGTGAGAGCGTGAGAGCGTGGGAGCGTGGGGGCGTAGAGTGTAGAACGCGGAGTGTGCCCCGGCCACACGGCGCGGTTAGCGGGCACTTCCTACCGGTCGGCGAGCGCGACGCTCTCACGCTCTCACGCTCTCACGTTCCCACGACGCGCGGTGGGCGCCGCCCCAAACGTGGACCGCAGTCGCACGTCGGCACGGGGTCGCCGCCACACCGCGCGCCCATGATACCGTATAATCGCGGTGGCGGGCGGTGTGGGCGCCGGGGGCGCCGCGCCGGATCTGCCGGTCTACCCGCGCGCCGGGCGGGAATAGCGGCGCGCGCGGGACGTTGAAACAGACGGAGGAGACGTGCTCCTTCCCGGAGGGACGATGGGCGCGACCGGCGCGACGGATGACGAGCGCAGGGAACGTCTCGAAGCCGAAGCCCTGACCTACCTGGACGCGCTGTATCGGACGGCTCTCCGCCTGAGCCGCAACCCGCAGGACGCGGAAGACCTCGTGCAGGAGACCTACCTCAATGCGTTCCGGGCGCTGGACCGCTTCGAGGAGGGGACGAATCTGCGGGCCTGGCTCTTCCGCATCCTGAACAACGCCTTCATCAGCCACTACCGCCGGCGCAAGCGCCGGCCGAGCAGTTCCCTGGACGACGTGTCGGACTTCTACCTCTACGACCACCTGGTCGACCGCCCGGGCGCGGCGCCGGGAGAGAACCCGGAGCAGGAAGTGCTCAACCGGATCGGCGACGAGGCGATCTTGGGGGCGCTGGAGGAGTTGCCGGTCGAGTTCCGCCAGGTCGAGCTCTTGGCCGACGTCGAAGGCTTCTCGTACCGGGAGATCGCCGACATCCTCGGCATCCCGATCGGCACGGTGATGTCGCGCCTCTACCGGGCGCGGCGGCGGCTCCAGAAGGTGCTCTGGCGCGAGGCGGAGCAAGCCGGCTACGGCGTCGCCTCGTCGAAGTGAGCGGGGGCGCGGCGGGGGGAAGTCGCGCACCCGCGAGACCGGGGTGTGGGTGGTAGGCGGAGCGGATGGCGCTCGGCGTCCCGCGGAAACAGGCAAGTCGTCGCGAGCGTACCCCCTGGTAGGGGACCGGCTGGACGCGCGTCGCACGGGATAGGGTAACCCGATGTACGGTTGCAAAGAATGCGTGGAACGACTCTACCCGTTCCTCGACCGCGAATTGAACGAAGCGGAACAGCAGGAAGTTCGCCAGCACCTCGACCGCTGCAGCGGCTGCCGCCACCGCTTCACCTTTGAAGGCAACGTCCTCCATCTCGTCGGCCAGGTCGCCCGCGCCACCAGTTGCCCCGACGACACCCGCCAGCGCATCCTCCGCGCCTGCGGGCGCAAAGTCTCCTAAACGACCCTCACCATCGGCCCCCCTGTCCCCACGCGATGATCGGGGCTGGGGGCCGCGTATGCGTGGGCCGGGTGCTGCCTTCGCCCCGGCGGCGAGGCCGCTGTGGTGCTTTGCCCAGGCCACGCCTGACCGACCGCGCCCCCTCGCCACGGCGTCCACGACCGGTTCCCCCCAGAATTGGGGGGACAGGGGGGCCGCACCCACCGTCCCTGCTACAATGTCCCCGGATCAGCGCAAGGATGCCGGGAGAAGCGACGATGACCGACACGGCGCGGGCAGAAACGGCGACACCGGGAGAGGCGGTGCGCGCGGCGCTGCGCGACCTGCCGGCCGTGGGGAAACTCCTCGACGACCCGGCCGTGCGGGCGCTGGCGGGTGATCTGCCGCAGCGCTTTCTCGCCCATGCCGTCCAGGCCGAGGTCGACGCCGAGCGCGCGCGGCTGCTGGCCGGCGGCGCGCCCGCGCCGGAGGGCGAGGGGACGCTCGTCCGCGAGCGCGTGGCCGCGCGGTTGCGCCTCCTGCTGGAGCCGAAACTCCGCCCGGTCATCAACGGCGCGGGCGTCGTGCTGCACACCAACCTCGGGCGCGCGCCGGTCAGCGCGGAGACCGCGGCGGCGATGCGCGACGCGCTCATGCACTACACGCCGCTCGAACTGGACCTGGTGGCGGGCGAGCGCGGCGGGCGCATGGCCGAGATCGCCGCGCTGCTGGCCGCGCTGACCGGCTGCGAGGCCGCGCTGGTCGTCAACAACAACGCCGCGGCGACCGCGCTGGTCCTGGCCGCGCTGGCGGCCGGGCGCGCGGTGATCCTGGGGCGCGGCGAGGCGGTCGAGATCGGCGGCGGCTTCCGCGTCCCGGAGGTGATGCGCGAGAGCGGCGCGCGACTGGTCGAGGTCGGCACGACCAACCGCACCTACCTCCGCGACTACGCCGCCGCGGTCGGCGACGACACCGCCGCGCTGTTGAAGGTCCACGCCAGCAACTTCCGCGTCGTCGGCTTCACCCACGAGACGACGATCGCCGAACTCGCCGGACTCGGCCGGCAGCGCGGCCTCCCGGTGCTCCACGACCTCGGCTCGGGCGCGCTGCTCGACACGGAAGAGTTCGGCCTGGCCCACGAGCCGACCGTGCAGGAGAGCGTGCGCGACGGCGCGGCCCTCACTTGCTTCAGCGGCGACAAGCTCCTCGGCGGCCCCCAGGCGGGGATCATCGTCGGGCGGCGCGACCTGGTGGCGCGGCTCGCGCGGCACCCGCTGGCCCGCGCCGTCCGCGCCGACAAGTCCTGCCTCGCCGGCGTCGCGGCGACGCTGCGCCACTACCTGCGCGGCGAGGAATTGCAGCGCGTGCCGGTCTGGCGGATGATCGCGACGGGCCCGGAGCGGCTGCGCCACCGCGCCGAGGCGCTGCACGGGGCGCTGGCGCGCGAGGGCATGGCCTCGCACCTGCTGGCCGCGCGCTCGGCCGTCGGCGGCGGCTCCCTCCCCGGTCAGACCCTCCCCACGACCGCGCTCGCCTTCGACGCCGCGCAACTCGCCGCGCGCGGCTATACCCTCGACGCCTTCGCCGCCGCCCTGCGCCGCGGCGAGCCCGCCATCGTCGGCCGCATCGCCGACGACTGCTACCAGCTCGACCCCCGCACGATCTTCCCCGAGGACGACCATGCCCTCCTGGCGCGGCTGCGCGAAACGCTCGGCAGCAGCCCGACGTAGGAACGGCGGGCAGTCGGGCAGTCGGGCAGTCGGGTAGCGGGACGGCGAGCGCTGCTCGCGGGGAGAGCGGGCGATGCCGCGCGGGCGGTGGGTCGGGGTGGTTCTCGTCGTCGCGTGGTGGGCGGTGCTCGCGCTGGCCGGGGCGCCGGCGGCGCGGGCCGACGCGATACCGCCCGGCAAGAAGGGCGTCGAGTACTGCTTCGAGGTCGCGAACCTCGACGCCTACCCCGACTACGTCTTCCTCGCCTACTTCGGGCAGCCGGTCGGCGGGCACGTCGTCATCGCGCCGGGCCAGTGCGTCCACTTCTACAAGTTCAGCCAGCCGGCGCTCTACGCGGCAGCGAGGGCGGGCTTCGACCCGGCCGCGATTCCCGGCGACCGCGCCGCCGAGCGGGCCTATTTCGCCGACACCGCCGGCCTGATCCCCTCGGACGTGACGATCCAGCCGGTCAGCCTGGTGGACCAGGACGACCCGGTCAGCGCGGTGGTCGACGTGCTGCGCGTCACGGCGCTCGACGGCCGCGCGCTCGCGATCGAGAAGGCGGCCGTGCGCTACACCTTCGTGGACGGGACGACCGAGGAACTGCCCTACCAAACACAGGATGCGCGGCCCGCGCCGACCGGCCACGTCGCCCTGCCGGCGTCCGGCGCGCGGGCCTTCTGGTGGGTCTGGTACGTCGCGCTCCCCGTCGCGGCGCTGCTCGGCCTCGGCGCGATCTTCCTCCGCCGGCGGCGCCATGCCTGACGCCACCCGGCCGCTCGTCGCGCTCGGTGTGACGATCCTGGCTGAGTACGGCGTGCTGCTGGCCTTCGTGCGGCGGTCGCCCGGGCGCCTGCTGCTCTACGCCGCGCTCGTCAACGCCCTCACCCTGCCGCTCGCCACCTACCTCTACTGGCACATCCTGGGGTATTACTGGCTGGTGGAGGCGCTGGTCGCGCTGGTCGAGGCCGCGCTCCTCGCCGGGCTCATGCGCGTCGGCTACCGGCGTGCGCTCCTCCTGTCCGTCTCCGCCAACCTGGTCACGGCGTTGCTGGGGCTGGCGCTGTTCCGGTAGGCCGGCACGCACGATCCGGCGCATGACCAGACAGACGCCGGAGGGGTAGTCCCCTCCGGCGTATCGGTTTCTGACTGTCCGCCGACTCGCGCGACATCGGCGCGGCTACTTGATGAGGTGGATGACCAGCGGCGTCGTCGTCCCCGGGCTGAAGCCCGGCTTGCCCTTCCCTTGCGGGTGGAAGTTCTTGATCAGGCGGCCGGAGTGAGCGTTGCCGGACTGGATCTGCTGCACGTAGAAGTACATGAACTCGCGGGCCGCGACATAGACGGTGCCATTCGACGGCGACGAGCCGCCCGGCCCCGAGTTGTCGATGACCGGCAGCAGCAACACGCAGTTGTTGACTGGCTGCCCTGCCCGGCACCCCTGCGGGCCATTCACCGATGCGCTCACCGAGGCCACGTTGCCCGGCGTCAGACTGAGTTGATAGCCGAGCGACGTGCCGTAACTCATCGGCGGGTAGGTGTTTCCGGTGTTGGGCATCTGGACCGTGGTTACGGTCTGATTGATTCCTTTGAAGCCGCTACTCGTGATGTTACATGTCGCAATGCCGCCACCGCCGTTAGGCCCGTGGATCAAGAAAGTCGGTGCGCTCGTGTTCGCGTTGCCCAGGAAGCCACCGTTGTTCTTGCCTGCCGCATCATAGTAGTAGATGCTGCTGTTCTCTTGCGGCACGCTTGTTGAGTCGGGCGGATTGGGCACCGCCCCACCTCCGTCGGTGCTCTCCATGGTCCGCTTACAGGGCAAGTTGCCGCCGCCACCGCAGCCCGACCAGTTACCGGGGCGTGGGATCGTGAACAAACCGTTGGTCTGGAAGATCCCGTAGGTTCCATTCGCATTCCCTGCCGAGTCAACGGTGGTAGTATCGATGCCGCAGACAGTGAACGGTCCGGTCGTGAAGGTGGTCATGATCTCGACGCGGGCCGCCGCCGTTGCTGCCGTACTCGACGTTCCGACGCCGAGCGCCTTCATCACAAAGGTGGCGTGCGTCTCGCCGACGCTCACCTGCACCCCCGTGGCGCCCTGAGCGATGCCCCCATTGGTGCAGCTCTGGAGCTGAGTGAGGCTGTCGTTGATCTGCCAGCAAGTCACGTTCGACGGATCTACGCCGTTCTGCTGCGCGACCGTCTGCACCGTGCTCAACACCGGATAATTGCCGGAATTGGTGTTGGTCGCGATGACGCCCGCGCCGGCAAGCGCGGCGGCGTCCGCGGCGTTCTGCATCTGGCGGCGCTGGGCGAAGTCGTAGCCGGCGTCCAGCGCCAGCCCGAGTGCGCCCATCAACATGAGGGCGATCAGCGCGAAGAGGACGATGGTCTGCCCGGCGTGATACTCGCACCAGAGTCGGCGCATTCTGTTCAGCGTCCTCATAGGATGATCGCCCTCACCGTCTTGCTCATCGTGAAGTTGGTGCCGAAGATGCGGATGACTTGGCTGGTGAACGGGTAGAACTGGTATGTCGCTTTCACCACGATCAGGTCGCCAGATGTCACCTGATTACAGTAGGTGCTGGTCGAGGACCAGGTGTTCGTCCCCGTCGCCTGGTAGCAGGTGACGGTGATGTTCGCGTTGGTCAGATTCAGGTAGCCGCTCTCCTGCTTGACGAAGTACTTGATGCTGTCGTTGTTGGTGCTCCACGCCTGCGGCGGGTTGGGATAGCCGGCGATATTGGGGTCGCTGGAGCTATCCGTGACGATCCCCGGCGTGTGGATGCCGGTGAGCACGCCCTGCTGGACGGCGTCGGTGAGGCGCGTGTAGTAGAAGAACGCGCGCCCGAGGTCGATGGTGCCGACCAGGATGAGCGTGACCAGCGGCAGGATCAGGGCCAATTCGACCATACTCTGGCCGCGGCGCGCCCGACGGTGCGCCGACCATCGCTGCATCATTCGTTGCACCACGCCCGGTGCGGTACGCATCGCGTCTCGTGACATGCGCCTATCCCGCTCACTCAGGTTTGCGACCGCTAACCGCTATTGGACCGTGACCTGCGCCTGTTCGCTCATGTTGATCTGCTTGAACCCGATCAGGCGCCCGGCCG
>DASSSV010000661.1:0-6791 GCA_035708265.1 Thermomicrobiales bacterium
GGAGGGCATTGACGGGTTGGGGCTGGGACTCTATCTCTGTCGCGGCATCGTCGAGGCGCACGGCGGGCGCATCTGGGTCGAGCCGGCGCCGGAGCGGGGCAGCGTCTTCTACGTGGCGCTGCCGCTGGACGAGGTGGCAGACGATAGACGATAGACGATAGACGATAGGGGCCAGTCGGGCGGCCGGGCGGTCGGACGGTCGGGCGGATAGGTTGAGCGGGGACGGAGGCGCTGGGAGCGTCTCAGCCTGCTGGAGAGGTGCAACTCCGGCCGCTCATGTCACCGTGCCGGGGCCGAGCGCGGGCGCGGCGTCCGGCGGCGAGTCGCGGCGCGGCGGCGCGGTGGTGACGACCGCGACGCCGAGCACGATCACCGCGGCGGCGGCGACCATCGGCGGGGTGACGCTTTCGCCCGCCACCAACCAGCCTGCGAGGACCGCGATGACCGGGTTGACGAAGAAGTTGGTGGCGACCTTCGCCGGTTCGACGGTCTTCAGCAGCCACAGGTAGGCGGTGTAGCCGGCGATGGAGCCGAAGACGGTCAGGTAGGCCAGCGCGACGAGCGAGCGCGTGGAGATCGCGGCCAGGTCGAGGCGGGCGGGCTCGCCGGTCAGCAGGCTGACCAGCAGGAGCAGCAGCCCGCCCGCCAGCATCTCGCTCGCCGTGCCGATCCGCGTATCGGCGGGCAACGGGGCGTGCCGCGAATAGAGGCTGCCGGCGGCGAAGAGGAGCGCGCCGACCAGCGCGATCCCCAGGCCCGCCAGTTCGCCGCCGCCCGCGCCAACGCCGAGCGCGGGCACGAAGAGCAGCCCCGCCCCGACGAGGCCGAGCCCCAGGCCGGTGAAGGTCTGGGCGCCCGGCCGCTGGCCCCCGAAGCCCAGCCACTCGAAGAGCGTGATCCAGACCGGGATCGTCGCCACCATCAGCGCCGCCATCCCGGACGGGATCCGCCGCTCGGCGTAACTCACCAGGCCGATGCCGCCCGCCAGCATCAGCCCGCCGCCGATCGCCGCGGAGCGCCAGTGGCGCAGCCCGGGGAAGTGGCCACCGCGCGCCAGCAGGACCGGCAGCATCGCGCCCCCGGCCAGGAAGAAGCGCAGCCCGGCCATCATGAAGGGCGGGATGGTCTCGACCGCGATGCGGATGCCGAGGAACGTCGTCCCCCAAATGAGATAGATGGCGAGAAACGCCGCCACGATCTTGACCCTCGTGCCCTGGCCCGCCATGACCGCCCTCCCTTGCTGCTCGCCCCGGCGCGACGCCAGCCGCGTTGCCAGCGTGGCCGGGTGGGCACGAGCCGCCTTGTCTTCGGTCCACGCCCCACGCCCCGTGGTGCCATCGTAGGCCGGAGGGCGCGGGACGTCTTGTATGTTCTTGCGGTGTCTCGCTATACTGGGCCGATGGACACCCACACCCGCCGCCCCGCCGCCGACCGCCGAGACGACGCCCGGCTCTGGCGCACCGATGCCCTCGGCGGGCTGGAGTTGCTGCGCGCGCACTTCGTCGGCTTCCACTTCGCGCCGCACGCCCACGAAGAGTTCATGGTCGTGGCGACCGAGGCGGGCGCCGGGGTTCCGCGGTTTTGGGGCGCGACGCAGCGGGTCGGGCCGGGCGACCTCTTCGTCCTCGGGCCCGACGAAGTCCACGCCGGCGGCCCCGCCGAGGGGGCGGCGTGGCGCTACCGCTCGTTCTACCCGCCCGCCGCCCTGCTGCGCCGGGTCGTCCGGGAGGTCACGGGGGCCGACCGGGGCGTCCCGCACTTCGCTCGGAACGTGGTCGACGACCCGGCGACCGCGGGCATGCTGCGGCGGGCGCACCGGGCGCTGGAGGGGTCCGGCTCGGCCCTGGCGCGCGAAGCCTCTCTGCTGGAGGCGCTCGCCGGCCTCGTCGTGCGCCACGCCGCGGACGTGGCGCCGGCGCGGCGGGCCGGCCACGAGCATCGCGCGGTGCGGCTGGCGCAGGAGTATCTCGAAGCGCTCCCCGGCGAGAACGTCTCGCTCGACACGCTGGCCTGCGCGGCGGGCATCGGGTCGTACCACCTCTGCCGGGTCTTCCGCCAGGAGACCGGGCTACCGCCGCACGCCTATCAACTCCTGGTGCGCGTGCGCCACGCGAAGGCTCTCCTGGGGCGGGGCGTCCCGATCGCGCAGGTCGCGGCGGACACCGGGTTCGCCGACCAGGCCCACCTGACGCGCCACTTCAAGCGCATCTTCGGCGTGACACCCGGCCGGTATCTGGGGCAAGGGGCGCCGACCGCCTCGTAGCCCGCAGCGAGGTCGCCGGCCTCCGACCCCGACTGCCCGACAGCCCGGCTCCGCGCGGCGAAACCGCCGCCTCCACACGGGCGTATTCTCTACGGGCGGGAGGCGCCGCGGCCGCGCTTTCCCCGGCGCGAGCGGGCGTGCTACACTAGCGGTGCGGGGAGCCCGGCCGGTACACGCGCCGGCAGGCGGATTGATCTTCGCCCGCGCCTCGACTACTGCCGCCGTCAGAGGCCCGCCATGGACACCATCGACACCCTTGACACCGTGGACCTGCAGCTCACCACCGCCAGCTTCCCCTACTACCCGCTCGGGCCGACCCTGGCGCTGGCGCGGCAGGTCGGCGCGGACGGCGTGGAACTCGCGCTGACGCCGGGGCTGCTGCGCCACGGCGTCGAGCGGGTGCAGCGGCTGATGGCGTACCACCAGATGCCCGTCCGCAGCGTCGACCTCGGCCGCCTGCGCGACGGCGACGACCTCGCTGGGCTCGGGCGTTTCGTGGCGGGGCTGTCGGAGTGTCGCGTGGCGGTTCTACCGGCGCCGCGCGGCGAGCGGCACGGCGAGGGGCTGGCCGCCTACATCGCGCGCCTGCGGCACGGCCTCGCGGCGCTCGCCGACAGCGACGTCGCGCTGACGATCGAGAACGCCGCGCCCGCCGGTCCGGACGGTGAGGCCGGCCCGCTCGACCGCTTCCCGCAACTGCGCCGGCTGGTCGAGGAGTGGGACCTCGGCTTCACCTTCGACACCAGCCACGCCGCCGCGCGCGGCTGGGTCATCACCGAGCCGCTCCCGCTGATGGGCGGGCGGCTGCACAATGTCCACCTGGGCGACTTCCGACCCGCTCCGTCGCCCGGCCGCGCCGACCTCCTGCCGGAAACCGGCGCCGCCAACCGCGGGCACCTGATCCCCGGCCAGGGCATCCTGCCGCTGCGCGCGTTCCTGCGCGCGCTCTGCCGCCGCGAGTACCGCGGCCTGCTCACGCTCGACCTGCACCCGTCGCACCTGCGCGCCTGGTGGCCGCCGGCCGCCCGCAAGCGCCTGGCCGCGGCGCTGACCTTCTGCCGCGACGCCACGCGCGATTGCCGCCCGCGCGGCGCCTTCACGCTGGAGGCGCGCAGCGAGGCGCCGGCCGAGGCCGAGAACGACGGCTGAGGCGACCCGATCATGCTGACCGACCACCTGCAAGAGCGCGCGCCGGCCGCGCCAGCGCTGACCCCGACCGCGACGCGCTGGCCGGCCTGGCTCTTCCTCGGCCTCGTCGGCGCGTCGCTCGTCGCGCTGCTGGCGGCGCCCTGGCCCCTGCCCATGAAGCTGCACGCCGTCCTGCACGGCCTCTGCGCCCAGCGGCCGAGCCATTCCTACTGGCTCGGCGCGAACCGCCTCCCCTTCGACGCGCGCATGACCGGCATCTACGGCGGCTTCCTGCTCGCCGCGGTCGGGCTGCTGACGCGGAGGCGCTGGCGCGCCGCCCGCCCGCCCGCCTGGCCCCTCAGCGCGACCCTCGGCCTCTTCGTCGCGCTGATGGGCGCCGACGGCGTGAACTCGACGCTCCAGGACTTCGGCCTGCCCTACCTCTATCAGCCGCAGAACTGGCTCCGCCTGGCGACCGGCCTGCTCTGCGGCACGGCGCTGGCCGTCGGGCTGCTCTATGTGCTCAACACGACCCTCTGGGCCACCGTCAAGGACTCGCCGACGCTCGGCGGCTGGGGCGAACTGGCCATGCTGCTGGCGCTCGACGGGCTCTACGCGCTCATCGTCGCGTCGGGCTGGGGCCTCCTCTACGCGCCGGTGGGTCTCTGGCTGGTCCTCGGGGCGGCCGGCGCGACCTTCGCGCTGGTGCTGGCGATGGTCGTCCTCCTGCGCGGGCGGGAGAACCGCTTCGCCTCCCTGACCGACCTCGCCGGCCACGCCTGCGTCGCCCTCATCGTCGCCTACGCCGCCCTCGCCTTCCTCGGCGGCGGCCGCTTCCTGCTGGAGCGCGCGCTCGGCATCTCGATGGGGATGTAGCGAGTGACGAGTGACGAGTGATGAGGGGTATCGCCCCTTGCCACTGGCTGCGTGTTACTGCGATTCCTGCCAGCCGAAACTCTCGAACCAGAGTCGGCCCGGCGCGCGGCGATACTGGTCGAGCGCGCGACGGACGTAGGGGACGATGTCGCCCGGCAGCCGGTCGAGCGGGTGCCAGGCGAGTTCGGCGCACTTGTGCGGCTCGGCGTTGACGACCTCGCCGGCCCAGCGGCTCGCCGCGAGGAAGAAGTCGACGCGCTCGTCGCCCTCCAGCCGGTGCATCACGCCGACGACGGCGAGGTCGGCTGGGGCGAGCGCGATGCCGGCCTCCTCGCGAGCCTCGCGGACCGCCGCGGCGACGACCTCCTCGCCGCCGTCGAGGTGCCCGGCGACGACGCTGTACAGCCCGTCCGCGTACCCGGTGTTGCACCGCCGCGAGAGGAGCACCCGGCCGTCGCGCACGAGGATCAGGTGCGCCGTCACCGGCGCGGCGAAACGCTTGGGCTCCATCCCCCGCCCCCTCCTCCGTCGGGTCGTCAGAGCGTCGTGTCGGGCGCGCCGGCGAAGAAGGCGGCGACCGGGGCGCGGAAGGCGAGCGTCGCCGAGACCAGTTCGCCGCCCGTCGGGGCGTGCGCCACCTGGAGGTACTGCCCGGTGCCGGGCTCCGGCTGGCTGTGGACGAGGAGGTCGCGCTCGGCCGGGCGGACGGCCCAATACTCCGGCACCCCGGCCCGCGCGTAGGCCGCCCGCTTGACCGCCAGATCCTGCTCGACGCTCCCCGGCGACAGCACCTCGACCAGCAGCGCCGGGACGCCGTAGACGCGGCGCTCGCGCAAGAGCCCGCTGTCCTCGCGCCGCACCACCAGGTCAGGCTGCACCGGGTCGCAGCCGGGCATGAAGACGCCGACCGGGGCGACGAAGGCGAACGCCACGCCCGTGACGACGAGTTGCTGTCGCAGCGCCGCGTAGATCTCCTGAACGATCCACTGGTGGAAGAGGCTCGGCGCGGTGCTCACGTACAGCACTCCCCCGATGATCTCGTAGCGCCGGCCATCGTCCGGCAGCCGCTCCCAGTCGGCCGCCGTCCAGCCGGCGTCGGTCGAGCGCAGCACCGCTTCACGCGGCAGGGCCGTCGTCATCGTCACGCTCCCACGCTCCAAGCTCTCACGCCCTACGGCCACTGTGTCCCCGGCCAGCCGGCGGTGGCGTCCTCGTCCTCGCGACTCTCGCGGTCGAGTTCTTCCAGCGCCTCGCCCACGGCGACGATCTCGTTGTGCAGCGCGCGCTGGCGGTCGGTCAGCTCGCGGCGGTGACGGGCGCGCAGGCCACGGAGGTCGGTGCAGGGCAGGTCGAAGCGCTGGTCGGGGTAGTCCTCGAACTGGCCGGCCGTCGCGGCGTCCTCGCGGTAGAGCCAGACGGCGTGCGGCTCGTCTATCTGGACGTAGCGGCGCGTGCCGTCGGGCAGGCGCAGCCAGAAGCGCAACTCCGCGGCCGGCAGGTCGACGTAGACCGACGCTTCGTAGCTCAGTTCCAGCTCGGCGTCCTCGATCGTCGCGCCTTTCAGCAACTCGGCCGCCGGCCAGAACTCGCTCGGTTGCGCCTCGCCCTCCCCCTCGTCCGCGTCCGCGACCTCGTCGTGTTCCAGCTCCGCGACGTCTTCGGCCTCCTCATCGGGCGCCTCGTCGTCCTGATTCTTGCGGCCGGGTGGCCGGAGCGGCTGGTAACTATAGCCCTGCCGGAAGGCCGCGTCGCGCTCGTCGTTGCGCCGGTAGCCCATAGTTGCCCTCCAATGGCAGCGCGAAAGATGGCTAGCGGCCGGCTAGAAAGGACGCCTGAACGAAGTCTTGCGGCTGGTCCTCGGCCTGTATCGCCGCTGCTTCGGTCGGGTCCGCATGACGACGCTGTAGCGCGTTAGCGCCCATCCCGATCACGCCGATCTCTTTGTCACAGAGCATGAACTGCGATATGGGTGGCGGATACACGATCCGCAACGCTTCGGCGTCGGGGCCATCCAGTTGCTCACGTAACTCCATCAGCAAGCGACCGAGCACATTCATTCCGGCTAAGTGCTCTTCGTCGACTGGTTTGGCGCCCCAGAACGTGTCGCGGTGAGATTCCTCGACAATCGACTTGTGCTCGGTCGAAAGGAGAAGGGCCCCGAATGTGTCCCAGTGTTGCGCCAGCTTGACACGCAAACACCATCGCATGACGCGCACACGAACGTTGTCCCAATCGTGCCGCGAGTCATCACGATAGGGCTTGCTCTTCATTTTCGCCGTCATTGGACTCTTTTGTCCGATGATGAGACGCTGCACCTCAGGTAGATGGGGGAACCGACAGGCTTGATAGAGCGCCTCCGAGGTCAAGATATGCACGCCATTAACGCAGAGCGGGAATCCGCCAGCCATGTTCGACAATCCACCGTATTCTTCCTTCGTCTTGAAGAATACTGCTGACTCGCTCCTGCGATAGCGCCTAACCTGCGGGGCACTCATCATGGCTAACCGACTCCCCGTGCGTGCCT
>DASSSV010000662.1:0-8347 GCA_035708265.1 Thermomicrobiales bacterium
CACCATCCCGTCGCCCGTGTCCCACCCGGAACCCCTCCATGTAGATCCCATCAGCGCTTCAGTTTAGGTCGGGCCGCAGCGTTGACGCCACCCGCTCGATCCGTCCGGCGACCGCGTCTCTCAACGGTTCACCTTGGTCAAGCGGCCGGCGATCGGGCAACGTGCGATAAAGCTTCGTAGCGAGTAGCGTAATCTATTGCCAGCGCTGCGGCGCGCCGAATAGTCTCGAGGCGAGCTACTCCCGGGTATGTGGCGCCGACCTGCGGCAAACCGGCTAGATAGCCGGTACCCTTGCTGTACCCGCTTGTGGTGCTGCCCACCGCGCTCCCCTAGCCGGGCGCTCCGCGCTCCTAGCAGCCCGCGTGGTCTGCTCACGTAGCAGGCTCACTCGAAGATGCTGTTGAGCCAGAGCAGATAATGAGCACCATACTCCTCTACCGAGGCGTCGCTGCCCGGCCAGCCGCCGGTGTGCGGGCTGCTGGATCGCAGCCATGCACACCGAGTGCAGCGCGTCAGCCCGGGCATAGCGTGATTGCGCTTGTGACGTGCCCGCCATCGGATTCCTCGTCGCCAACGTCAGCGTTCCAGATGCCGCCATGCTCGGGCGTCATGTATGGCGGGCATGACGACGGTCACTCCACGCTGTCATTCGCCGCGGCGCTGCTCAGCAGTTCGGCCTGCTGGATGACCGTCTGCGTGGCCCGCTCCTGCTGGTCGGGCGGGTAGCCGTGGCGCCGCAGGACGCGGCGGACCAGGCGGCGCAGGTTGGCGCGCGCCGTCTCGCGCACCGCCCAGTCGATCGTGGCGCCCCGGCGCACCGTCTCGGCCAGCTCGCGGGCGATGGCGTGCAGGACCGGGTCGCCGAGGACCTGGACCGCGCTGTCGTTGACCTCGAGCGCGTCGTAGAAGGCCAGCTCGTCCTCGCCGAGGCCGAGGCGCGCGCCGCGGTCGCGCGCGGCGGCGAGCTCACGGGCGATGTCGATCAGCTCCTCGATCACCCGGGCCGTCTCGATCGCGCGGTTGTGGTACCTGGTGAGCGCGGCGCTCAGCTTCTCCGAGAACGCGCGCGACTCGACCACGTTCTTCCGGCCGCGCGCGACGATCTCGTCGTTGACGAGCTTCTGTAAGAGCTCCACGGCGAGGTTCTTCTGGGGTAGGTCGCGCACCTCGGCGAGGAAGGCGTCGGAGAGGACCGAGATGTCGGGCTTCTTGAGCCCGGCCGCGGCGAAGATGTCCACCACGCCGCCCGGCGCGATCGCCGCCTCGACGAGCTGGCGGATGGCGTGGTCGAGGTCGCCCTGCCGCCCGGGCCCGCGCGGCGTCGCCTTGGCGATGGCCGCCTTGACCGTCTGGAAGAAGATCAGCTCGTCGCGGATCGCCAGCGCCTCGGGGCGCGGCACCGCCAGCGCGAAGGACTTGGCGAGCGCGAGCGCGGCGTCGAGGAAGCGCTGCCGGGTGCCCGGCTCGCGCAGGTCCTGGAGCAGCAGGAACTCCTGGGCGGCCGGGAGGACGGCCAGGCGCTCCGTCGGGCTGCCGGCGAGGAAGTGCGAGTAGTCGAAGCCGAAGAAGAAGCTGCGGCAGACGTCCAGATGGCGCAGCAGCTCGGCGACCGCTTCGTCCTGGTCGACGGCCGCGTGGCCGTGGCCGCCGCTCTGCGCGTAGGTGGCGAGCGCCTGGCGCAGGTTGTTGGCGAGGCCGAGGTAGTCCACGACCAGCCCGCCCGGCTTGTCGCGGAAGACGCGGTTGACCCGCGCGATCGCCTGCATCAGGGAATGCCCGCGCATCGGCTTGTCGAGGTACATCGTGTGCAGCGGCGGCACGTCGAAGCCGGTCAGCCACATGTCGCGGACGATCACGAGCTGGAGGGGGTCGTCGGGGTCCTTGAAGCGCTGGGCGAGGTCGTCGCGGCGGGGCTTGTTGCGGATGTGCGGCTGCCAGGCGAGCGGGTCGCTGGCCGAGCCGGTCATGACGACTTTGAGCGCGCCCCGGGCGTCGTCGTCGCTGTGCCAGGCGGGGCGGAGCGCGACCAGTTCATCGTAGAGGTCGACGCAGATGCGCCGGCTCATGCAGACGATCAGGCCCTTGCCCGCGATCGCGTCCTGGCGCCCCTCGAAGTGCGCGACGAGGTCGGCGGCGACCTGGGCGAGGCGCTTGTTGGCGCCGACCAGGGCCTCGAGCTGCGCCCACTTGGACTTGAGCTTCTCCTTCTGGGCGACCTCCTCGCGCTCGGTGACCTCCTCGAAGCCCTCGTCGAGCCTGGGGCGCTCGGCGTCGGGGAGGTCGATCTTCGCCAGCCGGCTCTCGTAGTAGATCGGCACGGTCGCGCCGTCCTCGACCGCGCGCTGCACGTCATAGACGTCGATGTAGTCGCCGAAGACCAGGCGGGTGTCGCGGTCGGCCAGCTCCAGCGGGGTGCCGGTGAAGCCGACGAAGGTCGCATTGGGCAGCGCGTCGTGGATGTGGCGGGCGTAGCCGTCGATGAAGTCGTACTGGCTGCGGTGGGCCTCGTCGGCGATCACGACGACGTTGCGGCGCTCGGAGAGGGTCGGGTAGGTGTCGCCCTTCTCGTCGGGGAGGAACTTCTGGACGGTGGTGAAGACCACCCCGCCCGAGGGGACGGCGAGGAGGGTGCGCAGGTCGGCGCGGTCGGCGGCCTGCACCGGCGTCTGGCGCAGCAGTTGCGCGCAGCGGGCGAAGACGCCGCAGAGCTGGTCGTCGAGGTCGGTCCGGTCGGTCAGGACGACGAGCGTGGGGTTGGCGAGGGCCGGGTGGACGACCAGCTTGCCGGCGAAGAAGACCATCGTCAGGCTCTTGCCCGAGCCCTGGGTGTGCCAGACGACACCGCCGCGGCGGCTGCCCTCGGGCGCGGCGGCGCGGAGGGTGGTCGCGACGGCGCGGCGCACGGCGTGGAACTGGTGGTAGGCGGCGACCTTCTTCTCGACCGTCGCGCCGTCGTCCTCGAAGACGACGAAGCCGCGGATGAGGTCGAGGAAGCGGGCCGGCTCGAAGACCCCTTTAAGCAGGACTTCGAGCTGGTTGGCCGTGGGCGGCTCCAGCTCGTCGCCGGTGATCGTCTTCCACGGCAGGAAGCGCTCCTTGGGCGTGTGGAGGGTGCCCAGGCGGGCCTCGACGCCGTCGGAGATGACCTGGAGCGCGTTGTAGGTGAAGAGGCGCGGGAGCTGCTGCTGGTAGGTCTGGAGCTGCTGCCAGGCTTTCCAGATCGTGGCCTGCTCGTCGGCGGCGTTCTTGAGCTCGATCACGGCGAGGGGGAGGCCGTTGACGAAGACGACGACGTCCGGGCGGCGCTCGCGGCGGCCCTCGACGACGGTGTACTGGTTGACGGCGAGCCAGTCGTTGGCCGCGGGGTCGGCGAAGTCGCCCAGCCGGACGTGCTCGCCGCGCGGCTCGCCGTCGCGCAGCAATTCGACTTCGATCCCCTCGGTGAGCCAGCGGTGGAACGCCTGGTTGGCGCGCACGAGCGAGGGGCCGCCCGCTTGGGTGATCTGGCGGAACGCCTCGGCGAGCGCGTCGGGGGCGGCGCCGGGGTTGAGCCGGGCCAGGGCGGCGCGCAGGCGGCCGGCGAGGACGACTTCGCGGTAATCCGCGCGCTCGGCGGTGGGCTCGCCGGGAGCGATGTCCGGGCCGAAGACGACTTCGTAGCCGAGGTCGGCCAGCCAGGCGAGCGCGGCCTCCTCGACTATGGATTCGGTGAACTTCGTCAGCGGCATTGATCGGGCTCCTATTGCTCACTCCGGATGACCGCGTATGCCCCCGTAATGTATGACGACGACTCGGGGCCAATGCTCTACAATGCGAACAGCTCATGTGCCATGTGCAGAAGGAGCAAAGAGACCGTCCTTCACGGGGCGGTCTCGGCTATTCTGTATGCTTCGTGGTCCGTGCGCGGCCCGTCGCGCTACCGTTGATGTCGTCGTCGGTGGTCAGGTCACCGCCCCCACGAGCCGGTCGGCCTCGCGCACGCGCACCTCGCCCGACAGCAGCTTCGGCAGCAGCGCGTCGCGGAGCGCGACGAGGGTGCGCGATTCTCTCAGGTTTGCGGCTATTCGGTCATGTAGCGGCGCGACTGTCTCCGAATAGCGCGCGACGACGCTCTTGCTCGGAAGAATCGTCTCCATAGCTAGCAGGTACTCCGGCTTCACGCGCTGGTGACTGTTCGATGTCCCGGTTACCAGCATGGCGAACACGTCGAGGAACGAGGGTGAAGAGAAGAGCCCGTAGAGATACTCCCGCGTGCTGCCAGGTTGCGGCAGCATGACTAGGAACTCGGTCGAGCAGATCGACCGCCGCTCCGAGCGAATCGTGGGTAGCCAGACTCGTGGGATGTGCGGGTTCAACTTTGAGAGCAGGACAGCCCCGCGCGGCACCAGATACTTGTTGCTCTTGATGGAGTCCCCAGTCTCTTCATGCGGGACACGACCTTCGTCGTAGGCTGGGAAGCTATAGTGGTCGAAGACTTCGACTGGGTATGCACTCGGGTCGATCCCGTCGCGGCCGATGCGGGCAAGTTCAGCGATTGGCCCAACAGACCACCCCTTCGGAGTCTCTCCGAGCGCCGAATCCTCGAATGCATCGGGAAACAGTGCCGCAGTCGCCGCATCCATCCCGACCGGCTGCCGCCTCTCCATCTTGGCGCGCACCGGGTCGAAGTCCACGAACCAGGACTGGAAGATCGCGCGGGCCAGCGCCTCCAGCGTCGCGTTCAGCCGGCGGTTGAGCTCGATCTTGTCGTCGAGCGCGCCGAGGAGGGCAGCGATGGCGCGCTGTGTCGGAATGGGGGGACGTAAGAAACGGAACTCCTTGACCTGGCCGCTGCTAATATGTGGGACTGCGGTGCCTGTTTGCACGCCGAGAATGTAACTCGTGAACTCGTTGCTCGCGATCACGTACCGGAGATAGTGCTGGTCGAGAGTCTCACCGGCTCTTAGACGAGCAACACGTTGTACGAGCAGGCAGGGCAAGTCAAGTTCAGACACACGCGCGAACTTCAGGCCGGCCTCGATCCAGGGCCGGTCCATAGCCAGGATCACGTCTCCTGCTTGTAACAAGTAGTCCTGAAGGCCGTCCAACTTCGATGCGGGCCATCTCTTCACGCCTTCCCAGCGAAAGCGTCCTTGCACTACATTGTCACCACGCACCAACGGAATCCCACTGCCGTCCTCGCTGTACTCGCTACTCCTAAATGGGAAGCCTGCGAGAATGTCCACCTCATCGCCGAGAGTGGTCGAAGCCCAGCTCTCACTCGCCACGGCCCAACCTCTGAAGGTTATCGCGAATAGTTGCTTCTAGTCGGGAAGACTCCGCGAACTGCTCCTCTAACGCCGCCGTCAGCCTCTCCAGCTTCTCCGCGAACGGCTCGTCGTCCTCCTCCGTCGCCGCCGCGCCGACGTAGCGCCCGGGCGTCAGCACATGGCCGTGTCCCCGGATCTCCGCCAGCATCACCGCCTTGCAGAAGCCCGGCACGTCCGCGTACGCGCCGCCGTCGCCGCGCCAGGCGTGGTAGGTGTCGGCGATGCGCGCGATCTCCTCGTCGCTCAGACTGCGGTGCGTGCGGTCCTCCATGTATCCGAGCGCGCGGGCGTCGATGAAGAGCACTTCGCCGCGCCGGCCCCAGAGCGGTCGGCCGTCCAGCCCGCGCCCGCCCCGCTTGTCGTGCGCCAGGAACCAGAGCGAGACGGGGATCTGCGTCGAGTAGAAGAGCTGGCCGGGCAGCGCGACGATGCAGTCCACCAGGTCGGCCTCGACGATGGTCTTGCGGATCTCGCCCTCGCCCGACGTGTTGCTGGAGAGCGAGCCATTCGCCAGCACGAAGCCGGCCACGCCGGTGGGGGCGAGGTGGTAGAGGATGTGCTGGACCCAGGCGTAGTTCGCGTTGCCGACGGGCGGCGCGCCGTACTGCCAGCGCTTGTCCTGGCGCAGCCGCTCGCCGCCCCAGTCGCTGATGTTGAAGGGCGGGTTGGCGAGGATGTAGTCGGCGCGCAGGTCGGGATGGAGGTCCTGGTGGAAGGTGTCGGCGTTGTGCCGGCCCAGGTCCGCCTCGATGCCGCGGATGGCGAGGTTCATCTTGGCCAGCTTCCAGGTCGTCGGGTTCGACTCCTGGCCGTAGATCGCCACGTCGCCGATGCGCCCGCCGTGCGCCTCGACGAAGCGCTCCGACTGGACGAACATGCCGCCGCTGCCGCAGCAGGGATCGTAGATGCGGCCACGGTAGGGGGCCAGCATCGCGACGAGGACGCGCACCACGGCGGCCGGGGTGTAGAACTCGCCGCCCTGCTTGCCCTCGGCGCTGGCGAACTGGCCGAGGAAGTATTCGTAGACCCGCCCGAGGATGTCCTGGGCGCTGGGCGCGGCGGCCTCCGGGGCGGGGAGGGCGAGCTGGCCCTCCCCGGCCGGTTGGCCCTGGGCGACCAGCTCGACCTTGCCGATCAGGTCCACCAGCTCGCCGAGGCGCCGCTTGTCGAGCGTGGGGCGGGCGTAGCCCTTGGGCAGGACGTCGCGCAGGGTGCGGTTGTCCCGCTCGATCGCCTCCATCGCCCGGTCGATGATGACGCCGATCGTCTCCTGCGGGGCGTTGTCCTGGATCGTGGCCCAGCGCGCCTCGGGCGGCACCCAGAAGACGCCCTCGGCGATGTACTCGTCCTGGTCCTCGGGGTCGGCGCCGGAGGCGGGGTCGGCGAGGATCGCCGCGCGGCGCCGCGCGAAGGCGTCGGAGATGTACTTGAGGAAGATCAGGCCGAGGACGACGTGCTTGTACTCGGCGGCGTCCATGTGGCCGCGGAGCTTGTCGGCGGCCTTCCATAGGATCGCCTCGAACCCGAGCGTGGCGCGCTGACCTGCGCGGGACGCGGACGACGCCATCCGTTGCTCCTTGTGTGGACATACCGTTGCCGGGCCAACTATAGCACAAGGGGGCGCTTGCCGTGTGGCGGGACGGTGCAAAGATGCCGTGCGGTGCTGGCGCCCACGGAGTGCCGTACTCCCGGACAGCCACGCGGGATCGACTGGTTCAGCGCCGCCGATCCGTCGGCACATCCGTCGCTCTACCCCCGCCTGTTCCCGCTTCCCGCGGCGCACCCCTCGTCGTCCCGTGGCACTCCCCGCCTGGGCCCGGAGCCCGGCCTGCGTGACGGCCGCGTGCGAGGTGCCAACGGCGACCCGGCGAGGGGCGCGGCCCATCTCGCCGGGTCCGGGAGAACGATGGGGAGCATGGGGGGCGTGGCGGCGGGAGGACGCCGGCCACGCCCCCAGTATGCGCAGCGGCGCGGGGACGCACTATCCCCCGGATGTCCCGGCGCGGCCGCGCCAAACGTCCCGACGGCCGTGGGGGTTTACCCCTAGCGCGGGCGCGCCGGCCCGCCCGCCCGGCGAGACGGCCGAACCCGCCGCATTCGGGTCCGGTGGGGGATGGGCTGGCGCCGCCCGCCGGCGTATGCTCGGGAGGGCCCCATCGCACGACGGGGCTGACGGGACGCGGCGACGGCGCCGGAAGGGGGGCACAGCGTGCGCGTACTCGACCGGCTGGCGGCGATGCTCGAGCGCCTGGCGCGGCTGCGGCAGAGGGCGGTGCCCGGGGCGCCGTCGGTGCTGCTGCGGAGCTGGGGGTAGGCGCCTCGCTGGCCCCCCAAGAGAAGGTTAGCCGACGTCGCCGGGCGTGGCGTAGCCCTGCTCGCCCCGAAGATTTCTCCGCACCACCTCCTCAGGAACTGGCTCCCGCGCCCCGCCGATCTGCGTCGGCTGCACCCGACCCGCGCCCCGTCACGTTGGTCGCCCGACCGCCCTGCGATCTCGCCGGCGCCATGGCACGCCGGTTGCTTTGCGCCTCGTCAAACATGCCGGGGGGGGCGACATGTGCCCACTCCGGCGACAGTGACGGAGGCGTGCGATGCTCTGGTTAGTGCTCCTGGTGGTGCTGCTGATCCTGGTCGTGGCGTCGGTGCCCGCCTGGCCCTACAGCGGGAACTGGGGCTACAGCCCCGCCGGCGTCCTGGCGGCGCTGCTGGTCGTCCTGCTGGTGTTGTGGGCCGTCGGGGTGATCCACGTCGGCGTCGGGGGCGGCGGGGCGGGCGGCGTCGCCTCGCCGGTGCCGCGCACCGGCAGCCCGACCCACTGAGCGGCGGGTGCGCCGCCCGGCGCTGCCGGTGCGATGCCGGGCGGTCCGGCTACGTCGCTTCCCGCCGCCAGCGGCGCGCGAGGACGAGGCCGGAGTGCCAAAGCCCGTGGGCGAGCAGGCCGGCCAGCCCGCCCGAGACGACGCCGAGGACCCAGAGGCAGTCGCTGTTCAGGGTCGGCACCGGCCAGGCGAGGCCGACGGCGAGCCAGCCCGCGAGTG
>DASSSV010000663.1:0-15952 GCA_035708265.1 Thermomicrobiales bacterium
CTGCCGCCCAGCCCAGCACGCGAGGATGGTAGCGCCCGCGGTGAACCCGCGCAAATCACCCCTGACAGACCACTAGTTCTTCGCAAATATCCCGACGGACGGCGGGGCTGGCCGTTGCAGTCAGGGCAATGCGCACGGGGGTCAGCCCCTTCGCCGCGAAGCGCTGAGTGATGTTCAGATAGCTGGGGCGAAAGTCGTGGCCCCAATGGCTGATGCAATGCGCTTCATCCAGGGCCAGGTAGCGCAATCCAACGCGGTCGTGTGCCCGCCGCAGGCTGTCCAGCACGTATCCCTGTTCGAGTTGTTCGGGCGTGAAGTACACCAGCTTGTAATAGCCGAGCTCCATGCGTCGGAGTCGGGCCTGGCGCTCCGCAAAGTGGACATCGCCGTTGATATACGTCGCCAAGCCCTCCAACCCATAACGCCGGCGAATCCGTTGCTCGTACTGGTCCATCATCAGGGACTTGAGCGGCGACACGACGACGGTCAGGCCGGGGAGCAGCATGGCGGGCAGGATGAAGCATTCGCTCTTGCCCCCGCCTGTCGCCGCGATGGCGAAAATCGAGTTCCCGGCGAGCACTCGTTCGAGGATCGCGTGCTGGAAGTCCTTCATCCCCGGAAAGCCAAAGAGGCGGTAGGCTATTTCGTCTATCGCCTCTCGAACTGCCGGAGTGTATGTCGCAAGAAACCCAGCCCGGGTAGGCGGTTGCTCGGGCAGCAATTCGCTCTGGTCGCGTTCCAGAGGCACGAGCGTATGGATTGGCTGAGTGCCGTACTGGCGGGCCTCGACGTTCGTGAGAGTGAAGCGCTCGCCGAAGCGAAGCTCGGGAACCTGATAGCCGGGCCTGCGCTCAATGGCGAGCCGGGACATTCGGAATCCGGCCGGGCAGACCTTCAGATAGTCGGCCCCGGCGGCATCGCGGGCGGTACTGGAGGTCGCCTCGCTCACGGGCTCGACTGTGCCGCCCTGCTTCCGATAGGTGCCGATGTAGCGCAGGTGTAGCGGTCCGGCAAGCACGGGATCGGCCGAGAGGGAATGTCGTGGGACGGGACGCACGGGCGCTGCTCCAACGTGCTTGCCGATGACCGCGTAACTCCAGGACAGCAACTCGTTCTCGAACTGATCGTCTGGTCGCTTGTCCGGTCGCTTCTCCGCACTCAGCTCCCGGAAACGACGGTAGAGCGGGCTCTGGTGAAATGACTCCCGGCGAGCGCTCCAGCAAGCGTCGCAGGCGTCCGGTAAGCGGCCGCCGTACTCCTGGCCGCAGGGCCCCAGAGAACCGAATTCCGTTTCGGTGTCGATGAATCCACGTCGCCAGCGCATGAGCGCCTGTGCGGCTTGCTTGGAGCCGGGTTCGATGAGAATTGCCATGCCGCGCGCCGGCAAGGCGCGCAGGAGGTCGTCGAATTGCCTCTTGCCATGTGAGGCCAGCTCATTCCAAACGTTCGCCGCGACAATCAGATTGGGCTGGTAGCCGAGATCCGGCAACCCACCTTCCAGGTCATGACATTGCCAGGCCGCTTCATTCGCCCAGGCGTGAACGCGCTGAAGAATATCGTCTGCGGAAGTGTCCGGTCCTTGGTTCCTCCAAGTTTGAGCCTCGATCCGTCTACGCAGCGCGCTGGCGTATGCCTTGACGACGGCTTGTGCTCTATCGAGGCTCTCCTGGCTGCGGTCGAGGCCGAGCAAGCGGAGGCCGGTAATGGGGAGTGGTTGCCCCTGTAAGGCGCACGCCTGCCCCCAGGCCAGCAGGAAGTCCAGCAGAGCGGTGGCGGTCGTGCCGGTGCCGACGCCGACATCCAGAACGGCGAGTTCACCATGGAGCAAGTTATCCCTAACGAGGTCCAGCAGGACGAGTTGGACCTTCGGTACGTTGACGCTGAAGTAGTACGCGAGGTAGGCATCGAGGAAATCCGGCGCGCTGTAGTCATTTCGGGCGAAGTCCTTGCCGCGACTCACGAAGTCGTCCCAATGGTCTACGATCGCCCGAATACGCGCGTCCGCGCCCTCCAAGATCGTGTGCAGCGACTCGGCCCTGCGCTGTTCATCGGGCCATTCGCCGAATAGCACGCGGCACTGCGCGCTCTCCACGAAAGGTGAGAGGCGCGTCCGTTTGCCGGGCGCGATCAGGTTTTCGAGCGTTGCCAGGACAGCCAATGATGAATCGGTGGTCATCTCACCCCTGGTTCGACTTCGGCGCGCCGAACAGCCGGAGTTGCATATTGCTCGTCTTCCTCACCGGCCCCGCTTTCCCCGCCAGTCGCCTCTCGCGCTCCACCAGGTCCACGCCGCGTAGCGATGCCGGCCGCCAGAGCACCGTATCATCGGGGTCGTGAGCCTCTAGACGGCGAAGGGCAGCACGCCGGCTGTTCGTGGCATAGCAGTACGCGCAGCCGAAGGCGCAGGTGTCGTAGACGCCGATATCGTCACACTCGACGCAGCCGCAATCCTGCCTCGTGGGAGCGCTCCGCAAATGGAGTTCGAGGTCCGGTCTGAGGTTGGCGATCGTGTCGAGGTCGATACAGTGAGAGGGCTGGATGCCGTCGCCCACCAGTCCATCGTTGCAGCAGGAGTAGAGCGTGATCCCCCGAGCGGCCGCGATATCCCGCAACTGAGAAGCGAGCCTGCGCTGTGCTTCGAGGTCGGGCCGCTGAAAAGAGAGGCTATGCTCGCGCGCGACGTTGCGGAGATTCCGCTCCGTCTTTCCATAGAAATCAACGAAGGAGAAATAGCAGCGGCGCGTATAACCCTCCAACTGCTGTGCCAACGAGTCGAATTGCTGAAAGTGGTAGGAGGGCGGCGTCGCCTCACTCAGAAGAATCGGATCGTAGCGCCAGTGGATCAGGTCGGGTGAGACGGCCTCCGCAATCTGGCGGAAGGTCGCGATGGTCGAGCGCACCGGTGGGTTGTGGCTCTCGATGGCTCGCGGGTAGCCGTTGATCGTGAAGTGGAAGTAGAAGCGATAACCCTCGTCGTGAAGGAAGCGAAGATGAGGGAGCAAAGGTCGCGGATTCCGCGACCAGAAGATGAGCGCTACGCAGTCTTCCGGGCGCAGCGACACGCGGTTGACCTGGCCGCCATAGGGATTGATCCAGTGGCAAAATCCGGCGCGGATACGACTCAGAAACCACCGGCTGTAGAAGGCGGGTATATCGGTCCGCCTGCTGGCGCTAATTACCCTCATCCAGCACTCCACCCACCATTGCGGCCCGGCTCTATCCGTTGGCGCGCAGTCTATCATGAGTGAGCCCCAGGTGCTATGCGCCGGCTTTGTATTCGCTCATCCTCCCATCCTCCACCCGCTCCGTGCATCTCGGTATGCACGTTGGAAGCCGTCACTCTGGGTGGGGTTGACCGGCCGCTACGCGGGGGCAGAAGTGCGCTTCGTCGTCCGTGACGCGCTGAGGAGGCGATCCGGTGAGAACGCGCCCGGCCGGGGCCATCGCCCCGGCCGGGTCGCGCTGGTGTCGCGTTCGCTTGGTCCCGGCGCGTCAGGGGAGGGTGTGCCGCTCCCAGAGCGCGTTGTCGATCCAGCGGACGACGACGTAGAGGCGGGAGCCGGCGCCCGCGGCGGCCGGTGGGCCGACGAGCTGGCCGCCGAGGCTAGCCCAGTCGGTGTAGGTCGCCCCGTCGGTCGTGTGCCGCTCGTAGAGCGCGCCGTCGGTGCCGCGCGCGAAGAGGTAGAGCGTCTCCGCGCCGCCGATCGGCGTGTAGGACGCCGCGGCCGGGGCGGCGGTGAGGACACCGCCGTCGCTGTGCCACCCGCTGAAGGTCACGCCATCGGCGGAGTGGTTATCGTAGAGCGCATTGTCCGAGCCCTTGGCGAAGACCCAGATCTGCCCGTCGAAGCCCGCGGCGGCGGGCGCCGCGGTGAGGATGCCGCCCAGGTTCCGCCAGGCCGAGAAGGTCGCGCCGTCGGTCGACGACATCATGTAGAGCGCGCTATCCGACCCCTTGGCGAAGACGTAGAGCGTGCCGTTCGCGCTGGCCGCGGCGGGCGGCGCGGTGAGGATGCCGCCCAGGCGTGTCCAGCCGCTCCAGGTCTGGCCGTCGGCCGAGTGCATCATGTAGAGGGCGTTGTCCGACCCCTTGGCGAAGACGTAGAGGGCGTTGTCGAAGCTCGCCGCCGCCGGGGCGTCGGTCAGGATGCCGCCGAGGCTGGACCAGTCGGTCCAGGTCGCGCCGTCGGCGGAGGACTTCACGTAGAGGGCGTTGTCGCTGCCGCGCACGAAGGCGAAGACCCGCCCGTTGAGGCTCGCGGCGGCCGGCGAGTCGGTCAGGACGCCGCCGCGGTTGGTCCACGGCGACCAGGTCGTCCCGCCCGGCGGGGTCGGCACGCCGCCCTGCACCGCGCGCGCGGCGTCGATCACGCCCGTGCCCATCATCGTGTTCGGGATACCCGGCGCACCGTAGTCGAGGTCGAAGAGGTAGGTCGGCGATGCGGGGTTGGTGCCGGAGACCGCCGGCGTGGCGTTGAGGTCGGTGAAGCCCGAGACCGACTGCCGCAGCACCTGGACCAGCGCGCCGGCCGACAGGCCGCCGGGGCGCGCCGCCAGGGCCAGCGCGGCCACGCCCGCCACCTGCGGCGTCGCCATCGAGGTACCCTGGACGTTCATGTAGCAGGTATTGCAGGGGTTGCCGGTGAGCGGATCGACGCCCCAGGCCCCGAAGTCGCCGGGATTATCGGTCGCGGCCGGGTTCGAGGGATCGAGGCGACCGCAGTTCGCGCTCTTGCAGTCGAAGAGCGGCACGTTGTAGTTGCGGGCGCCGCCCGGCGCCGACACGTCGATGCGCGCGCCGTAGTTGCTGAAGTAGGTCAACTGGTCGCGGTCGCCGACGCCGAACTGGCCGTACTTCGTCTCGCCCGCCGCGCCCGCCGCGGTCACGCGGTTCGTCGCGGCGACCGCGACCACGCCGGGGATCCCGCCCGGGGTTTCCGTCAGCCCGTACAGATCGTTGCAGGGGTTCGGCGCGAGGATCGGCGTGGGGGAGAGCAGGCAACTCGCCAGGCTGCCGTGGTTGATTACCTGGCCCATCGCGTCGAGCTGGACGTGCTCGTTGCCGGCCGCGGCGATGACGACGGTGCCGCGCCCGAGCAGGTAGTTGACGAGCTGGGCGTACGCCTGCCAGAGGATCGGGTCGCCGCCGACGTCGGTCGGGGTGTCGCAGTAGAAGGAGCCCCCGATCACGCCGTTGCCGCACATGTACCCGCCCAGCGACATGCTCTCGATCGCCGCGCCGATGCTACTGGCGTAGTACATGCCGCGCATGATCCAGCTATCGAAGCCGAAGCCGCAGGCCCCGAGCACGCGCACGTTGACCAGCGTGGTCTGCGGCGCGATCCCGCTCATCACGGGACCGTTGATGCCGGCGATGTGGGTGGCGGTCCAGGTGCCGTGGCCCTGGAAGTCCTCCGTGCTGGCGTAGGTGGTGGCGTCCTGCGGGCAGTACGACGTCGGCTGCACGAAGGACTGGCTCTCGGCGCGGTCGTAGTTCGGGCCGACCTCCTGGTGCGACGAGTTGAGTCCGGTGTCGAGCACCGCCACCTTGACCGTCGGCGAGCCCTGCGTCACCTGCCAAGCGGCGGGGACGTGGATGCGGTCGAGGTCCCATTGCTCGCCGCACGAGGCGGCCGTGCTGGCGCAGCCGCCGGCCTGCGGCGCGGCGTCCGCGGCCGTCGTCACGCCCTCGTCCGGGACGCGATAGCGCATCTTGTCGAGCACGACGCCGCTCACGCCGGGCAGCGCCGCCAGCGCGGCGGGGTTGCTCGACTCCACGATCATCACGCCCGCGCCCTGGAGATTGGCGACGACCCGCTGCCCGGTCCCGCCGAGCTGTTGCGGCGTGGCGACGCCGGGCGCGAAGACGACGATGTAGGTCTGGGGTGGGCTGGCCGCCGCGGCGGGGCCTGGCGGCCCGCCGGCGAGGAACAGGAGCAGCAGCGCCCCGGCTGCCGCGAAGAGACGGATCGCCCGGTGATGCACGCGCATGAGAGAGCCTCCCCTCAACGTCGTCTCGCCGTCGTCGAGCCGCGCCGACCGCCGCGCCGCACCACCCCCTCTCATCGCCGGCCGCCGGGAGGCATCGCAACCTCACACCGACCGTGCCGATCATCCGCCGAGGAATCGCCAGGGTGTCGGGACGTTGATGAGCCGGGCGAGGCCCGGCGCCGCTATCCTGAGTGTCCGGTCGCACTCTAGGCCGGGGGGGCGTGTTTGTCAAGCGGCCAATGGTTGTCAGGGTAAACAAATGCTGAAGTGCAGGGTGCTGTGGTTCAACCGCGACCAATCGGCGCGGCGAGCGTAAGCGAGTCTCCGGCGACGCTTTCAGTCGTCGGCGCGTGACTGCCCGACTGCCTCGCGCGCCGCGCCGGCCCCCAGCGTCTCCCGCAACGCCAGGCCGAGGCGGCGCACGCCCTCCTCGATCAGCGGTGGCGGCTGGGCGGCGAAGTTGAGGCAGATGTAGGGCTCGTCCGCGCCGTCGGGGAAGTAGGCGCCGCCGGGCGCGACGATCACGCCGCGCGCCAGCGCCGCCGCGTAGAGCGCCATCGCCGAAGCGCCGTCCGGCAGCCGCACCCAGAGGTAGAGCCCGCCCTCCGGGACGGTCCAGCGCGCGCCGGGCGGGAAGTGACGCGCCAGCGCGGCGAGCATCGCGTCGCGGCGCTCGCGGCAGCGGCGGCTGACGCCGTGGACGTAGGAGCGCAACTGCCGGCTCTCCAGACACCGATAGATCGCCCGCTGGACGAGCGAGTTGGAGGCGCGGTCGCTGGCTTGCTTGGCGAAGAGGATGCGCCGGTGCGCCTCGCCGCCCGCGACGAGGTAGCCGAGGCGCAGGCCGGGCACCATCACCTTGGAGAAACTGCTGACGTAGATCACGCGCGGGCGGTCGCCGGTGTCGAGCGCCTTGAGGCGGGGCACCGGCGAGCCGCCGTAGCGCAGCTCGCCGTAGGCGTCCTCCTCCAGCACCGGCAGGTCGTGCTCGCCGGCCAGCGCCAGGAGTTGCCGGCGGCGGTCGAGGCTCATGGTGATGCCGGTCGGGTTGTGGACGTTCGCGACGGTCAGCAGCAGGCGGGGATGATACTCGGCCAGGAGCGGCGCGAGGCGCGCGATGTCCATCCCCTCGTCGTCGAGCGGCACGCCGATCACGCGCACGCCGTTGGCCTCGCAGGCGTCGAGGATGCCGAGGTAGGTCGGGCTCTCGGTGACGACGTAATCGCCGGGGCTCGTCAGCGCGCGCAGCGTCAGGTCGATCGCCTGCTGCGCGCCGGAGGTCATCAGCACTTCGCCGGGGCTGACCGCGATGCCGAGGCCGAGGAGGTGGCGGGCCAGCGCGGCGCGCAGCGGGCCGTACCCCTCCGGCGCCTCGTAGCCCAGCGCCTCTGCGCCCTCCTCGCGGAGCGTGGCGTTGAGCGCGCGCTGCAACTCGCCGACCGGGAAGAGGTCGGCCGCGGGCGCGCCGACGACGAAGGAGATCGCGTCGGGCTCGCGCGCCGGCCTGAGCGCCTCGCGGAGCGCCTGCTGCGCCGAGAGCGCGCCGCGCGTGACGATCGGCTCGCGGTGGCCGGAGACCCACGGCGCGCCCGGCCGCGGCGGCTCGCCGGCCGGCTCGGGCGGCGGGGCGGCGACGAAGGTGCCCTGCCCGACGCGCGCCTCCAGCAGCCCCGCGGCCAGCAACTCGCTGTAGGCCGCCTCGACCGTGTGCCGCCCGACGCCCAGTTCGGCCGCCAGCGCGCGGACGGCCGGCAGCCGCGCCCCGACCCGCAGGTCGCCCGCGACGATCCGTCCCCGCAGCAGCGCCGCGAGTTGCTGATACCGCGCCTGATTCGCCATGCCGCGCCCATCCCCTCCGGGCTGTACGGGAGCCGTCCTCGACACAAGTCTAATCGGTGACGCGGATGGGGGCGAGGGCCGGCCCCGACGAAGGCGTGGCGGCCCGATCGCGTACCGTGCCGCTGTGGTCCACGGCCTGCGCCCCGCGCCCGCACCGCCGCCGCGCCGTGGTATACCCTGCCGGGATGCGCTCGCTCGCGCGTCGCGGCCGATATCGGAAGGAGTGCCTGTCGCATCATGGCAGCGGAGACGATCGCCCCGGACGTGGCCCGCCGCTACCTCCTCGGCCGGCAGGGCCTCTGGCCCGGGCGGCGCCGGGCGGGCAAGGAGGGGGCGGCCCGGGCCCTGCGTGACCTCGGGTCGGTCCAGCTCGACCCGCTGACCGTGGTCGCGCGCAGCCACGACCTCGTCCTCTGGGGCCGCGTGGGGGGGTACCGGCCAGCGGACCTCGACGCCCTGCTCTACGAGGACCGCGCGTTCTTCGATTACGGCGGCCACCTCGACGTCTACCCGATCGACGAGTTGCCCTACTGGCGGCTGCATATGCGTCGGCGCGGCGCGCAGCCGCGCCAGGCCACCTTCGCGGCCGAGCACCCGGACCTCGTCGACCAGGTCCGGGCGGCTGTGCGCGACCGCGGCCCGCTGGGCAACCGCGACCTGGAGGGCACCATGCGGGTCGCCAGCTACCGGGGCCGCAAGGACACCGCGCTCGCGCTCTACCACCTCTGGCTCACCGGCGAACTGATGACCCACAGCCGCCGGGGCTTCGAGCGGCGATACGACCTCCTCGAACGCATCGCCCCGCCGGCCCTGCGGCACGAGGCGGCCGAGCAGGAGGCGGAGCGCCACTTCGCGGCGAAGGCCCTGCACCAGTTGGGGCTCGGCACCGCGCGGGCCTGGGCGCGGGAACTCGCCTACCCGCTGCAACGCCGGCTCGACCGGGACGAGGCGCGGCGGCGGCTGGACGAACTGGTCGCGGCGGGCGAGGCGCTGTGCGTCCGCGTCGAGGGCCAGCGGGAGCCCTATTACTTGCCGGCCGCCGACGCGCCCCTGCTGGCCGACCTCGCGGCGCGGCGGACGCCGGGAGCCTGGCGCCCACTCGCATCCACCACCGGCGAGGAAGTGGTGCTGCTGTCGCCGCTCGACAACCTGATCTGGGATCGTGCCAGGACGCTGGCGCTCTTCGACTTCGAGTACGTCTGGGAGATCTACAAGCCGGCCGAGCGCCGCCGCTGGGGCGCCTACACGTTGCCGATCCTGTACGGCGACCGGCTCGTCGGTCGCCTCGACCCCAAACTCGATCGCGCGGCCGGGACGCTGCGCATCAACGGCTTCTGGCTGGAAGAGGCGGCGACCGGGGACGACCCGGCCTTCGCCGCGGCGCTCGGGCGTGGCCTGGCGCGCCTGGCATCTTTCCTGGCCGCGCGCGAGGTCGACCTCGCCGCCGTCGCCCCCGCCGCCCTGCGCGACACGGTTCGCGCGGCCTTCGCCGCGGCCGGTGACGGCGCCTGACGCGGCCCGCAGTACTCGCCCCGCCATCGTCCCACAACCCGCCTCCGAACGCCGCGGTGTCGCGGGAGATGCCGCACCGGGAGGCGTGATACTTCGCCGGTGCGCCCCGTTGTATCGGATATACCCGCTTCGCCGGGAAGCGGGGCGCATGAGGAGAAAGGCGCAGAACATGTGGCGTACATGGAGGAAGGTCGCGATCTTCGTCGGCGTCCTAATAACGATGCTGGTCGCGCCGCTCGGCGGCGCGCTGGCCGCCCCCGCGGCGCCGACGCCCGCCGGGGTGACCGCGGCGGCGACCGGGAACGCCTGCCAGCCGAACCCGAGCCCGCCGTCCGGCACGCCGACCATCCAGGTCGTCCTGCCGGAGCCGGGGCAGGTCGTCGCCAGCCCGCTCACCGTGACGGGGCTCGCGGTGGCGTTCGAGGCCCAATTCACGATCGCGCTCTACGGACAGGACGGCCAGCGGCTCGCGCTGGTGCAGGCGCACACGGCCGAGGGGCAGACCCTCTCCGCCTTCAGCGCGAGCGTCCCCTACACCATCTCGACCGAGCAGGACGGCTGCCTCTGGCTCTACAACACCAGCGGCGCCGACGGTAGCGCGATCAACATCGTGCAGGTGCCGGTGCACCTGCTGGCCGGCAACGCGCCTTTGTGCTTCAGCCAGGTCGGCGGCGTCTGCATCGACGGCAAGTTCCGCGCCTACTGGATCAACAACGGCGGGCTCTACCAGTTCGGCTACCCGCTGGCGCCCGGCCTGATGGAGCGCGAGATCGACGGGAAGACCTACTTCGTGCAGTACTTCGAGCGCGCGCGCTTCGAGTACCACCCGGAGAACCAGCCGCCCTACGACGTGCTGCTCGGCCTCCTGGGCGACGAGATCACCGCCACCCGCCACGGAGAGCAGCCGTTCAAGCCGCTGCCCCGCCCGGCCGATTGCCAGCAGGTCGCCTCGGCCTGCGTCTCCGACAACGGCGCCTGGTATGCCGCGACCGGCCACACGCTCGGCATCGGCGGCGAGGGCCCGGCGGCGATCGCTAAGCAATGGGTCAGCAAGGGCGGCCTGCTGATCTACGGCTACCCGATCAGCGAGGTCTTCACCGAGAAGGGCTACGACGGCAAGACCTACCAGGTGCAGTATTTCGAGCGCCACCGGCTCGAATATCACCCGGACCTGGCCGGCACGATCTACGTCGTCGAACTCGGCCAGCTCGGCCGGCAGATCTACACGGCCAAGTACGGCGGCCACTGAGCGCCGCACGCCGGCGAGGTCGCGAAGCGCGGCGGGCGGGGCCTGTGCGCCCCGCCCGCCGCGCCGCCGTTCAGGGACGGCCGGCGACGACGAGCTGGGTCTGCCCTTCGGGCGTCGCGGCCGGCGCCAGGGGGATCGCCACGTCCTGGCCGAGCCGGTTGAGGAGTCGCAGCAGCCGGCCGGTCGAGAACCCGCGGAACTGGCCCCGGACGAGCGCCGAAACCTTCGGCTGGTCCAGGCCCAGCATCGCGGCCGCCTGCGCCTGGGTCAGCCCGCGCTCCGCGATGATCCCGCTGATGAGATAGACGAACTCCGCCTTGCGTAGATGCTCCTCCGGGGTGGGAAAGCCCAGGTCGGCGAAGACGTTGCCGCTGCCGGCTTCGCTCCGGTCATCGGGGTCGGTCATCATAGTCAGTCTCCTGTCTCTCGCGTGCGGTGGGCGGGTGCCCGGGGCTTTCATGCCGCGACCGGGGCCTCGCGCCAGTCGGAGTCGGTGCTGGTCGCGCTATAACGTCCGCTACGCCGGTCTAGTCCCCTAACCCGCGCGGGCGGGCTTCGTGGCCGTGAGACCATTCGGCGGCGGTTTCAACCGTCCGTACCCCACGTCTCACGCTCCACGCGCCCGCGCGCCCGCCCTCGCGCCGCGATATGGTGTATCATTGGCTGCCGGACGGCGCAAAGTCGCGCCGCCGGGGCCGACGCGGGGAGGGGTCATGCTCGAGCAGCACAGCGCGCGCTATCTGCTGCGCCGCCTCTTCGGGCATCTCGCCGCCAACCCCGGCATCGCGACCGGCGCCGGCGTCAGCATCCTCCTCAGCATCGGCGCTTCGCTCGTCCAGCCCCTCCTGATCCGCGCGCTGATCAACGTCGGCATCGCCGGGCGCGACCGTCGCCTCCTGGTCGAAGTCGCCGCCGCGATCATGGGCGTGGCGCTCCTCTCGGCGGTGACGGTCTACGTCCGCTCCTGGACGACCCAGTGGATCGGCGAGCGCGTCGCCTACGACCTGCGCAACCGCCTCTTCCGCCACCTCGAAGCGCTCTCCTTCTCCTTCTACGACGCCGAGCAGACCGGCCAGCTCCTCTCGCGCATCACCGAGGACGTGCGCAACATCCGCCGCTTCTACTCCCCCGCCCTGCGCACCCTGGTCCAGACCGTCGTCCTGGTCGTCGGCAGCGTCGCCATCATGTTCTGGCTCGACTGGCAGCTCGCGCTGCTGGCGCTGGCGATCGTGCCGGTCCTGCTGGCCGTGACCCTCGTCTTCGGCGCGCGCGTCCGCCCGCGCTACCTGCGGGTGCAGCGGCAGTTCGGGCGCACGATGACGGTGTTGCAGGAGAACCTGGCCGGGATGCGCCTGGTGCGCGCCTTCGCACGCGAGGCGCACGAGTCGGGCAAGTTCGAGCGCGAGGGGCTGGGGCTCTACGACCGGCAGATGGACGCGGCCAAACTCTCGGTGCTCAACAACGCCAACCTGCCGCTGATCACCGGTGTCGGCACCGCCTTCGTCATCGGCGTCGGCGGCTGGCAGGTGATCCACCACACCCTCGAGGTCGGCACGCTGCTCGCCTTCTACCTCTACCTCAACCAGCTCACCGACCCGATCCGCCAGATGAGCACGATCATCAACAACGTCGCGCTGGCGCTCGCCAGCACCGAGCGCGTCTACGAGGTGCTGGAGCGCCGCCCGCGGATCGCCTCGCCGCCCGACGCCTACGCGCCCGAGACCGTCCGCGGCCACGTCGTCTTCGAGGGCGTCCACTTCGCCTACAACCGCCACAGCCCCGAGGTGCTGCGCGGCATCGACATCGCCGCGCCGCCCGGCACGGTCGTCGGCCTCGTCGGCGCGACCGGCAGCGGCAAGAGCAGCATCGTCCAACTCCTGGCCCGCTTCTACGACGTCACCGGCGGGCGCGTGACGGTGGACGGCGTGGACGTGCGTCGGTGGGATCTCGGCCGGCTGCGCGCCAACGTCGGCTTCGTCCTGCAGGAGACCTTCCTCTTCTCCGACACGATCCGCGAGAACATCGCCTACGGCCGCCCCGGCGCGCCGCTGGAGGCGGTGATCGCCGCGGCGCAGGCCGCCCAGGCGCACGACTTCATCGCGCGGCTGCCGGAGGGCTACGACACGCCGCTCGGCGAGCGCGGCGTCAACCTCTCCGGCGGCCAGAAGCAGCGCCTCGCCATCGCCCGCGCGCTGCTGATGGACCCGGCGATCCTCGTCCTCGACGAGGCGACGTCGAGTGTCGACCTCCAGACCGAGCGGCTGATCCAGCGGGCGCTCAAGCGCCTGATGGAAGGGCGCACGACTTTCATCATCGCCCAGCGCCTCAGCAGCGTGCAGGCGGCCGACCAGATCTGCGTGATCGAGGACGGCCGGATCGTCGAGCGCGGCACGCACGAGGAACTGCTGCTGCTCGGCGGCCGGTACCGGCGGCTCTACGAGGCGCAGACGCGCGACTACGCGGCCGGGGAGCCGGTGGAGCGGGAGGCATGAGCGGCGCGCCTGCCCCAAGCCGGGTCTTGGGGAGCACCGCGAAGGCGGCGCGGGCCTACACCTCGCTCGACGACCGCGAGAACGACCTCGGGCGCCGGCTGAACCGCGGGAGCATGCTGCGGCTGCTCCGCTACCTGCGGCCCTACCGCGGGCTCGCCGCGCTCGCCCTCGTCGCGATCACCATCCAGACGCTCGGCGAGCTGGCGCTGCCGCGCCTCCTCGGCGTGGCGATCGACGCGGCCAAGGACGCCGCGACCAATGCCAACGCCGGCGACGTCTCCGCCGACACCCGCACGCTCGCCTACGCGGTCGCCGCCTTCCTCGGCTGCGTCGTCTTCGTCTTCGGCG
This sequence comes from Thermomicrobiales bacterium, assembly GCA_035708265.1. Classification (GTDB taxonomy): domain Bacteria; phylum Chloroflexota; class Chloroflexia; order Thermomicrobiales; family CADCWN01; genus DASSSV01. Next base: position 13,432 of record DASSSV010000663.1, read on the forward strand.
CGCGCTGGACGCAGGGCTACCTGACCACGCGCGTCGGCCAGCGCGTGATCTTCGACCTGCGCTACGCCCTCTTCCGGCACATGCAGGTCCTCGACATGAAGACGTTCGACCGCATGGGGGTCGGGCGGCTGATCTCGCGCATCCAGAACGACGTCTCGGTCCTCCAGGACCTCCTGACCAACGGCGTGATCGGCCTCTTCGCCGACCTGATGGTGCTGGTCGGGATCGTCTTCGCCATGCTGACGATCAACCTCGAACTGGCGCTCCTCTCCTACCTCGTCCTGCCGCTGATGATCGCGATCGTGCTGATCTGGCGGCGCTTCGCCATCCCGGTCTACCGCGCCGTGCGCGTCGCCAACAGCACGCTGACCGGCTACTCGGCGGAGGGGATCAGCGGGATGCGCGTTATCCAGTCCTTCCGCCGCGAGGACGACAACTTCCGCCGCTTCGACCGCCTCAACCGCAACGTCTACGACCGTACCACCCAGTCGATCCGCCTCAACGCCGTCCTCGGCCCCGGCGTGGAAATCATCAGCGGGCTGGCGACGGTGATCGTGCTGGTCGTCGGCGGCAACCAGGTGATCGACGGCGTGCTGAGCATCGGCGCGCTGACGGCGTTCATCAGTTACGTGGCGCGCTTCTTCCAGCCGGTGCGCACCCTCTCCGACCGCTACAACACGCTGCAGTCGGCCAGCGTCGCCGCCGAGCGCGTCTTCGAGGTGCTCGACACGCCGCTCGACATCACCGACGCGCCCGACGCCCGCCCGCTGCCGCCGGCGCGCGGCGCGATCGCGTTCGAGCACGTCACCTTCGGCTACACCGACCGCCCGGTCCTGCACGACCTGACGCTGACGATCCCGGCCGGCTCGACCGTGGCCTTCGTCGGCGCGACCGGCGCGGGGAAGTCGAGCATCATCAACCTGGTGCCGCGCTTCTACGACGTCTGGGACGGCCGGGTGACCGTGGACGGCCACGACGTCCGCGACGTCACGCTGGCCTCGCTCAGGAGCCAGTTCGGGATCGTGCTGCAGGACACCTTCCTCTTCTCCACCACGATCGCCGAGAACATACGCTACGGCAAACTCGACGCGACCGCCGAGGAGGTCGAGGCGGCGGCGCGTGCCGTCGGCGTCCACGACTACATCGCCAAACTGGCGCACGGCTACCAGACGGTCGTCGGCGAGCGCGGCAGCGGCCTCTCGGTCGGCCAGCGGCAACTGATCGCCTTCGCCCGCGTAGTGCTGGCGAACCCGCGGATCATGATCCTCGACGAGGCGACCAGTAGCGTCGACACCGAGACCGAGCACATCATCCAGGCGGCGCTCAAGCGGGTGCTGCGCGGGCGGACCTCGCTGGTGATCGCCCACCGCCTCTCGACGGTGGTGGAGTCCGACCAGATCGTCGTGGTCGACGCCGGGCGCATCGTCGAGCGCGGCACGCACGCCGAGCTGCTGGCCCAGCGCGGCATCTACCACCGCCTCTACACCGCCGCCCAGCGCCGCGGCGACACGATCACCGACGACGACATGCTGGCCGCCCGCGACGCCTGACCGGGCCGCCCCTGGAGCGTCTGTGCGCGTCGTGCGCGCTCGCCCGCGACCCCGCGGGCGGTGCGGCGGGGCTCGTCACGGACCTGGCTACGCGGGGCCGACAGGCGGGCGAGGTCGGGTATACTGCGCTGGCGATCGCCCCGGCGTTCTCCACGACCGCGGGCACCCGATCGCGGGGCAAGAGGGACGCGCAACGCTCAGGGGAAAGGGAGGCCACCATGATTGACGGCGCCGATGCACGCCCCGACGCGGGGCGTGATCTCGTCCTCGCGAACCTGTCCTGGCCGGAGGTGCGCGAGATCCGCGACCGGGTCGAGGTCGTGCTCCTGCCGGTCGGTTCGAACGAGCAGCACGGCCCCAATCTGGCCCTCAGCATGGATATCACCGGCGCCTCCGAGTTCTGCCGCCGCGCCAGCGCGCTGGCCTACCCGCGCCTGCTCGTGGCCCCCGGTCCGCCCTGGGGCGTGTCGTTCCACCACATGAACTTCCCCGGCACGATCACGCTCTCCAGCGATACCTTCACCCAGGTGCTGGTCGAGATCATCGCCTCCCTCCGCGAGCACGGCTTCCGACGCTTCCTGATCGTCAACGGCCACGGCGGCAACACCAACGCCATGGCCACCGCCTGCGCCCGCGTCCACGAAGAACTCGACGTCGCCTTCATCGGCGCGGCGACCTACTTCTCTTTCGCCGACCCGGGCATCAACGAGCAATTCGGGATCACGGGGATCACCGGCCACGCCTGCGAGATGGAGGTCTCGGCCGCGATGTACCTCGCCCCGCGTATCGTCAAGCGCGATCAACTCGCCGCCGGCGACATGACCGAGTTGACCTACGGCTTCCGCCAGCAGATGCGCCGCTACAACGTGACCGTGCCCTACCGCTTCGACCAGTACACCCGCAACGGCGCGCTCGGCGACGCCCGCAACGCCTCGCTCGAATACGGCACCGCCCTGATGGAGAGCGCCCTG
>DASSSV010000664.1:0-15339 GCA_035708265.1 Thermomicrobiales bacterium
CGCCCGGCCGGGGCACGGTCGTCGCCCGGCTCCGCGCCAGCAACCCGCGCGGGCGAGGATCGTGGCAGGGTGCCATGCAAGCGCGGTTCAACCGCCGGCCCTCGCGCCTCGGTCGCGGAGGGCGGCGGCGGTGGCGGGGTCGGCGGGGAAGAAGGACTCGATGGCGAGGTCGGCGACGGTGACGTCGAGCGGCGTGCCGAAGGTGGCGATGGTGCTGAAGAAGGCGAGTTCGCGGCCACCGTGGCGGATCCGCAGCGGCACGACGATCTCGCCGGGGCCGGGCAGTTCGACCGCGGGCTCGGGCTGGTCGCAGGGATAGGCGCGCAGTTCGTCGTAGAGCCGGGCGAGCGCGGGGTCGGCGGTGAGGGCGACCTGGCGGCGCAGCCGGCCGAGCAGGTGGGCGCGCCACTCGCCCAGGTTGACGATCCGCGGCGCCAGGCCGGCCGGGTGCAGGGTCGCCCGCAGCACGTTGGCCGGCGGCGCGAGCAGGTCCGGCGCGACGCCGGCCGTGAAGAGCGCGACGCTGGCGTTGGCCTCGACGAGCTGCCAGCCGCGGTCCACCACGACGGCCGGGTAGGGCTCGTGCGCGGCGAGCACCTGCCGCACCGCCTCCCGCACGGCCGCCATCGGCGCCGCCTCCAGCGCGGTCTCGCCGTAGACGGGCGTGTAGCCGGCGGCGAGCAGCAGGTGGTTCCGCTCGCGGAGCGGCAAGTCGAGTTGCTCGGCGAGGCGGAGGATCATCTCGCGGCTCGGCCGGGACCGTCCAGTCTCCACGAAACTCAGGTGCCGCGTGGAGATCTCCGTCTGGAGCGCGAGGTCGAGCTGGCTCAGCCTTCGCCGCTCGCGCCACTGGCGCAGCAACTCCCCGACCGGCCGCTGGCGTTGCGCTGTCGCCGTCATCTCCCCCTCTCGATGCCGCCCATCGTGCGCGAGCGCGGCTGCGGCGGGCTCCGCCGAGTCTAGCATCGCCCGTGCCCAGGCGCGATCAGCCGCGGACGAACGCGAGGAGGTCGTCGTTGAGGCGGTTCTGCTCGGTGACGTAGAGGCCGTGCGGCGCGCCCTCGTAGACCACGAGCCGGCCATGCGCGAGCCCCGCCGCCGTCCGGCGCCCGGTGCGGTCGAGTGGCGCGGACTGATCCGCGTCGCCGTGGATGACGAGCGCCGGCACATTGACGGCGCGCAGGTCGGGGCAGAAGTCGGTCTCAGTGAAGGCCCGGAAGCAGGCCAGTTGCACCATCAGCGGCGTCGCCAGGCACATGCGGATCGCGTCCTCGACGAGCGCGGGCGGCACCCGACAGTCGGGCCGGCCCAGCGCGAAGTACGCCCCGGCGCCGGCCGCGAACCAGCCGGGGCGGTCCCGGCGGAGCGCGACGGCGGTGGCGTCGAAGACGGCGCGGTCCGCCGCCTCGGGGTTGTCTGCCGACGTCATGAGGCAGGGCGTGGTCGCGGCGATGAGCGCGATGCACGCGACCCGGCCAGCACCGTGGCGCGCCAGATAGCGTACGACCTCGCCGGCCCCCGTCGAGTGGGCGACCAGCGTGACCCCGCGCAGGTCGAGGTGGTCGAGCAGCGTGGCGAGGTCGTCGGCCAGCGTGTCGCTGTCGTAGCCCCGCCCGGGCTGGTCGGAGCGGCCGTGCCCGCGCCGGTCGTAGGCGACGCAGCGCAGGCCGTGGTCGGTCAGGGAGGGCAGTTGGTACTCCCACATGCCGGAGTGCAGGCTCCAGCCGTGGACGAAGACGGCGGGCGGGCCCGCCCCCCAATCGCCGTAGAAGAGGCTCGTGCCGTCACCGGTCTCGACGTAGGGCATCGGTTCACCTCATCGTTCGAGTAACCGGGCGGGCCGCGCCGGCGCGGCCCGCCCGGTCGATCACACCTACGGCTAGCCGATCGCCGGCCGGGCGCGGCGCAGGCCGAGGAGCTGCAGGTCGGCGAAGAGCGCGACCGCGACGGCCTGGGCGACGACGAACGCGACGCCCGGGCCGGTCAGCGGGAACCAGCCGGCGGCCAGGAGCGCGATGCTGTCGGCCACCCAGAGCAGGTTGAGCGCAACCGCGGCCCGCGCCGCCGGCCGGACCGCGCGCGGGCGCGACCCCGCGAGCCAGATCGCCGCCGCGTAGGCGGCCAGGAAGGCCCCGACCGGCCGCGGCAGCCCGGCCGGGGCGCCCAGCGCGCCGGCGAGCGCCGGCCCGCCGGCCAGCAGGAGGACGCCGGACGCGCCGGTGGCGGCGGCGTCCAGTTTCAGCGACAGGCGCAGCAGCCCCTCGCGGTCCTCGCCCAGCGCCTCCGGGAGGCCCGATTCGGCGATGCGGATCGTCATCGCCAGTCCCTCCCCCGGGTCAGGCGCCGGCCGGCGCCGCGCAGAAGCCGGGGACCGCGCGCAGTCGGCCGTCGGGCGCGAGCACGGCGAAGTCGACGCCGGCCGCGACCGGCGCGCCGTCCGGCCCGACGAGTTCCCAATCCCACCGCGCCCGGTCGTGGTGCGCGTCCACCGCGCCGACCAGCCGGAAGCGGTGCCCGGGGAACTGCGCCTGCACGCCGGCCACCAGCGCATCGAGCCCGTCATACCCCGCCGCGGCGAACATGGGGTCGACGTACTCGCCGTCCGGTGCCCACGCCACCGCGATCGCCGCCCGCCGCCGCGCGCCGTCCGTCTCGTTCCACATCGCGAAGTAGCCGTCCACCACCTCGCCGGTCGTCGTCGCGGTGCTCGTCTCGTTCACGCTACCCTCCTTCGTTGAATCGAAGCGTCCGAACCACGCGGCCATCGTAGCGACCGCCCGGCCCCCAGTCGATTACGTCGGAGGTAACGGCGAGTGACGAGTGACGAGTGATGAGCGACGAGGGGCGCGGGATGGGAAGGCGAGGCTTGCGGGCCGCGAGTGGGGGAGCCCGGGGCACGAAAAAGCCCGGCTTGGCCGGGCTAAACCATCGGGCAAGATCAGCCCGCGCAGGCGGGCTTGGCGGCGAGCGCGAACGAACCGTTAGCGGCGATTGCAACCGCCGGCGCGCCCGCCCGGCAACCCGCCGCCCCACCCACCTTATTCGTCATTCGTACTTCGTACTTCGTACTTCGCTCAGGAGCGGTGGACGCGGTCGAGGTAGAGCATGCAGCGGTCGTACTGGGCCTCGCCGATGCGCTTGGTGTTCAGGTAGTAGGTCAGCATCGCCCGCAGCGTCACGATCGGCAGCAGGTTGTAGCCCTGGTGGCGCAGGCGCTCGGTCGCGCCCTGCTCGCGGTCGATCAGCACGACGACGTCCTTGACGACCAGGCCGGCGCGCTCCAGCGCCGCGCTCGTCTCCAGCACGCTGCCGCCGCTGGTGATCAGGTCGTCGATCAAGAGGACGCGCTCGCCGGGCGCGAAGCGGCCCTCGATGCCGTGGCCATCGCCGACGACCGCGCCGCTGCCGCCCGGCGCGCGCAGGTAGAGCATCGGCGTGTTGGTGGCGAGGGAGTAGGCGGTGGCCAGGTGCAGGCCGCCGAAGGGCACGCCCGCGACCCGGTCGAACGGCTCGATCGCGTGGTTCTTGCGCGACATCCCGGCCTGGATCTCGCGGTCGATCAGCCGGGCGACGCGCCGGAGGGCCTCGGGGTTGCTGACGAGCAGGCGCGGGTTGACGTAGACCGGCGAGTTGACGGTCGTCCGGCCGAGCGTGAAGTCGCCGAAGGTGATACCCCCCAGCTCGAAGAGCGTCTGCGCCAGCCAGAGGTTCGTCTCGTTCGTCTGACCCATGCCCCCTCTCCCCCATCGCCGCCGCGCCACCGCGGCACGCCGCCGGAGCATTGTAGGGCCGGCTCGGCGCGTTGTCCACCGCGGGCTCGGCCCGCCGACCGCCAATCGGCTATACTAAGGCCAGACTGGCCGCGCCCGCCCCGCCGGGCCGAGAACGCACCAACGAGAGGCACCTGCCGTTGACGTGGCGCACCCCACCGCGACCGAGACGAAGCGGCGACGCCCGGCGCGGGCCGGCGCCCGGCCGTGACCGCCGCACCCCGCCGCCCGGCCGGATCGGGGGGCGCGGATGCTGAATCAACTGGCCCTGGCCCTCGAACACTTCCTCACGAACTACGGCTACATCGCCATCTTCGTGATGATGTTCGTGGAGGAGGCCGGCGTGCCGCTGCCGCTGCCGAACGAGGTGGCGCTGATGTACGCCGGCTACCTCGCCTCGCGCGGTGACCTCAACGCGCTGTGGGTGAGCGTCGTCGCGACGCTCGGCGCGGCCGGCGGCTCGGCGCTGCTCTACGCCGTCGCGCGACGCGGCGGCCGGCCGCTGCTGCGCCGCTTCGGGCGCTTTATCCACCTGGACGAAGAGAAGATCGACCGGGCCGAGCATTGGGTGGACCGCTTCGGCATGATCTCCGTCCCGCTCGCCCGGCTGACCCCCGGCCTGCGCATCTACACGACGATCATCGCCGGCCTCCTGCGCGTGCCCTACCGCATCGTGATCGCCGCGGTCGTCGGCGCGTCGCTGGTCTGGTCCTTTTTCTGGGTCCACCTGGGCTACTTCCTGGGCGAGAACTGGGAGCAGGGCGCGCGCGTCTTCGAGCGCGCCGGCCGCTGGGGCATCGGCATCGTCGTCGCCGTCGTCGCCGTCGTGCTACTGGTCCGCTGGCTGCTGCGCCGCCGCGGCGGACGTCGCGAGCCGCCCGACGACGACACGTCCCCGCCCACCCCGTCCCGCGACCGCGCCCCCCTCGCCGCCGGCGAGGAAGCCGCCCTCCCCGAGTTGGAGCGGCGCTAAGGGAACGGGACGTTCACCGCAGAGGCGCAGAGGGCGCAGAGGGCGAGGAGAGAGAAGGGCGTTATTAATTCGTCCTTCGTCCTTCGTCCTCTATCCTTCTTCCGTCCTCTCCTTCGTTCTCCGCGCCCTCTGCGCCTCTGCGGTGAACGTCCTCGCCGCCGATGCGGGTGCTGCGCGCGAGGCCGCCGGGCGCGTGCAGGCGCTCGTGCTCGCCCAGGTAGCGCCCGTAGCCGAGGACGGAGAGGACGTTGCGGCTCGTCTGCCCGTGCATCACGCGGCGGTGCTCGCCCGCGGCGTCGCGCTCGACGATCAACTCCTTCGCCTCTGGCAAGAGGCAATGGTGGACGCCGCGAACGCCGGAGAGCATCTCCTGGTAGGCCCCGGTGCCGAAGAAGCCGAGGTAGAGTTCGCCGTCGGCGGCCGGCAGCGTCAGGTAGCCCGGCTCGCCCGCCTCGCGGTAGACGTCGTCGGAGTCGCAGGTCAGGCCGCCGAGCCAGACCTGGCGCGTCGGGCGGTCGTAGCCGTTGAGCGGCAGGACGATGAACTTCTGCCCGATGCCCCAACTGTCGGGCAGCGCCACCATCAGGCTGCTGTCGACCAGGTACCACGCCGCGCCGTCACCGGCCGGCTTCTCCTCGACCACGCGGAAGAGGTGCGCACCGTGCTCTGCGGTGGTGTAGCGCCCGAACTCGCCGACGATCGTCGGCTCGGGCACGCCGCGCCGCGCACAGACGCCCTTCACGCCGGCCAGCAGCCGCCGCGCGAAACCGGCGTAGTCGAAGGAGAAGTCGAGGCTGTAGGCGACCGGCATCCCGCCGCCGAAGTCGAAGTACTCCAGCGAGGGGTGGCGCTCCCTCAGCGTGCAGTAGCACTCCACGGCGAAGAACAGCGAGGCCAGCCAATCCTCCTCGCGGTCGAGCTGGGAGCCGAGCATCGCGTGGTAGAGGCGAAGCGTCAGGTGCGGCTGCCCGGCCAGCCGGTCGGCCTGCGCCGCCAGCTCGTCGAAGCCCATGCCGAAGCGCGACTCCACGCGGTCCAGCGCCGCGCGGGTCGTCACGCCCGCCTCGATGCGCTGGCGCAGGCCGACCATGAGGGGCAGTACCAGCGTCGCGAAGGCGTCGACCTCGGCCGGGCTGTCGAGCACCGGGAGGACGTTGGCGTAGCCCTCGCGGCGCAGCGCCATGATGTTGTCGGCGTAGGACGGCACCTTGAAGCCGTTGCAGATGACCAGGCGGTCGGGCGGCAGGACGCCGGCGCGCCAGAGGAGGCGGGCGATGTCGACGTCGTAGGTCGAGGAGGTCTCCTGGTGCGCGCCGGCCAGCAGCGCGTGGCGGACGACCTCCTCGGCGACGTTGGCCTTGGTGGCGTTGGCGTAGACGAAGCCGCCGCGGTAGCCGGTCGCCGCGCGGGCGTCGGCGAAGAGGGCGATCATCTCGCGCACGCGCCGCTCGATCAGCGGGGTGTAGACCAGTTCCAGCGGCGAGCCGTACTGCCGGACCGTGGCGTAGAGGTCAAGATCCTCGAAGTGGAGCCGGCCATCGCGCACGCCGAGGTAGTCGTTCAGCCGCCCGCCCGGCCCGATCCGGTCGCCGTAGCGCCCCCGCAGGTACTCGCCGTAGGTCGCCGTCGCCGCCATCGTCCCCCCTTTCGCCGCCGTCGCTCCCGGTGAATCTGCGCAGGTGTAGCAGGTCGCGCGCGGCGCGGCAAGGGCGAGACGAAGTGAGAAGTGAGAAGTATGAAGTATGAAAGAGACGGGGCCGGCGACTGAAGCCGTGCTGCCAAACGGCCGGGGCTGCCACGAGCTTGCATCTCGTCCCGCGCCGCGCCGGCGGCCTTCGTACGCCCGCAGCCGCCCCCAGCCGCGCGTTCAGGCGCCCGGCCCACCTTTCATCGCCGCGCGCTGACGAGAGAGGCGCGCGGCGCCCCCGGTCGGGGCGCCGCGCGAGACGGGTTACCTGTGCTCGGGTCGCCGGGTGGTCGTCAGCGGCCTCACGGCGCGGGCGACGGGGACGGCGACGGGGACGGCGACGGGCTCGGGCTCGCCGAGGGGCTCGGGCTTGGGCTCGCCGCGGTCGTCGTGAAGGTCTGCTCGGGCGAGGTCGTCTGCCCGCTGGCGCTGCTGGCGATGATCACGTACTTGTAGGTCGTGTTCGGCGCCAGGCCGTTGAGCGTGATCGAGTGCGACGTGCCCGCCGCCTCGCTGCTCGTCACCACCGTCTTCACCGCTGGGTCGGTGTAGTAGGCGATCGCCGCCGTGGCCGCCTGGTCGGTGGTGAAGGTGATCGTCGCCGACGTGTCGGCGGGCGTCGCCTTGATGTCGGTGATCTGCGGCGCCTGGGTCTGCGCCTTCGTCTGGAAGACGTTGTCGCCGCTCTGCGCCCGGTTGCCGGCCGCGTCGGTCGAGGCGAAGATGAAGTGGTAGCGGTTGTCCGGCTGCAGGCCCGTCAGCGTGATCGAGTGGTTGGTCCCCAGCGTCGTGTTGCCGACCAGGTTCGGGTAGTCGCCCGCGGTCTTGCCGTAGCGCACCTCGCTGGTGGCCGGCTCATCGGTCGTCCAGGAGATCGTGATGCTCGTCGCGGTCGTGTCGGTCGCCTGGAGGTTGGACAGCACCGGCGGGGTCGTGTCGGCCGGGGTCTTGGGGTAGCGCCAGTTGTAGTACTGGAGGCCGGTGTTGGCCATCTCGACCTGGAAGCCCTGCGGGTTGGTCGGCGCGTAGGTCAGGCAGCGGCGCTCGAAGCACTGGATCAGCACCGTGCGCGGCTGCCCCGCCGCCGTCACCTGCGCCCAGTACGCCTCGGTGATCGGCATGCCCATGACGTAGAAGAAGGGGTTGTAGAGCGCGGCGTTGACGTTCTGGCCGCCCTCGTAGACCAGCCCGGACTGCGTCAGGTACTGGTAGAAGACCGAGGCGATGCTGTGCGGGGTCGTCGTGCCCGGCACGATGCCCATCGAGGTGACCCCGTGGCTGTCGGCCGAGTTGTTGACGTTGCCCGCGCGGTCGATCGCCGCGGTGATCGGCTGGCCGGCCGGCACCGCCGGGGCGTTGATCACGCCGTTGAAGGAGGCGTAGGTCGGCCCGGTGGTGTCATTCGGGTCGCCGAAGGGGATCTGGGCGGGGGAGGCCGGCTGGAACTCGGTCGTGCCGACCTGGATGCGCCCGTAGATCATGTCCTCGGCCAGGAGCCCCTGCGTCACGAAGAAGGGGTTGTTCTGGTCCGCGGACCGATCGTTGATCTCCATCCGGCTCTTCTCGTAGTACTGGACGAAGTGCTTGCCGTCGGCGCCCTCCTTGAAGGGCTCGGTCATGCCCTCGGTGATGGCCGCGCCCCAGGTGTAGGAGCGGGTGGCCTGGCCGTAGAAGACCGGCCGGTCGTAGCGCTCCCAGACCCGCTGGAAGGCGGGGTCGGCGAACGTCGGGTAGGTGATGTTGGGGTGGGGGTTGTCCGCCGCGACCGTCGGCACGAGCGCGCCCACCAGCAAGGCCGCCGACAGCAGCCCCACCACGGCACGCCAAGCCTTGTGGCGTATCATGACGGTGTCTCTCCTCTCTTCGGTTCCGCACGTCTGCTCGCTACGGGTACTGCGGTCCCGGCGCCGGAACAGGAACCCGTCTGGCAGGTAGAACGCTCCGGTGCCTGTGTGGTTGCGCCGCAATGAGGCTATACTCCCCGCCGCAACGCGCCGTGCGGGGGCCGGGCTGACCCCCGACCCGGCCCCTGACGCGCCGGCCTCCCGGCCCCATCTCACGGTGTCCACCGGCCCCCGGGAGGCGTCCTCCCGCACAGTGTCGGGCGCGGCCGCAAGTGTCGTGCCCCGGCTCTTGCCGGCGCGCGCCGGGGCGGCGAGAATCGCCGGCGCGACAGCGTTGCAGCGGGAGGGATGCGGGCGATGGCGGAGGGGCGACGACCCGACGAGGGCGAGCAATTCGAGGCGCGCGGGCGCTATACGGTGATCCCGCGGACACTGGTCTTCCTGCGCCACGGCGGCGACGTGCTCCTCCTCAAGGGCGCGCCGACGAAGCGGCTCTGGGCCAACCGCTACAACGGCCTGGGCGGGCAAGTCGAGCCGGGCGAGACGATCGAGGCGGCGGCGCGGCGCGAGGTGCGGGAGGAGGCCGGGATCGCCGAGATCACGGATCTGGCGTTGCGTGCGCTGGTCAACCTCGCGGGCGAGCCGCACGGCGTCCTCCTGTGCGTCTTCACCGGCGCGGCCCCCACGCGCGCCGTCGCCCCCTCCGCCGAGGGCGTCCCCGAGTGGATCCCGGTCGCCGACCTGGCGCGCGTGGACCTGGTCGACGACCCGGCCGTCGTCGCGCGCATCCTCGCCAGCGACCGTCTCCTCTACGGCTACCGGCCGGCCGGCGCGGCCCGCTTCGTGCTGGAGTGAGGGCGACTGCCGGGCGATGTTTCACGTAAAACAATCGGGCGGGGTCGCGCGCCCGCGGTTGAAACCGCGGCTACGGGCTCGCTCGCGCTCGCCGCGAAACCCGCCCCCGCGGGTTGGAACGAGGACCAACGCGGTGCCCAGCCCTGCCCTCGGCCACCCGTCCCCTCGTCACTCGTCACTCGCCACTCGTCACTCCGTTGGTCATCCCCGTCCCGATCGGCTATACTTGTCGTGCAGTGTGTCACGGCGACGTGCCGGACAACGACGCAGCCGCCAGGATGCTGGACGTCTGCGGCTGCGGGAACGGGTCCGTCACCTGGGGTGCGCGCCGGTCGGCGCGTGCCTGGTGGTTGCCCCGTGTCAGGAGACCGCGGCGGCACCTGCGCCACACCTATCCGCGCCCCGCCTGACGGGCGCGGTGGAAGGATTTTCCCCCTCTTGACCCGGTTCACCGATTTCCCCCTGCATCCCGCCACGCAGGCCGCGCTGGCGGCGATGGCGATCGACACCCCCACCCCGATCCAGGACGCCGCGCTCCCGCACCTCCTCGCCGGCCGCGACCTCGTCGGCCAGGCGCGCACCGGCTCGGGCAAGACGCTGGCCTTCGGCATCCCGCTGGTCGAGCGCGTCGACCCGCGCGAGCGCGCCGTCCAGGCCCTCGTCCTGACCCCCACGCGCGAGCTGGCGACCCAGGTCGGCGCGGTCGTCGAGCAACTCGGCCGCGGCCGTCGCATCGCCACGACATTGATCTACGGCGGCGTCGGCTTCGGCCCCCAGGAGACCGCGCTGCGCCGCGGCGCCCAGGTCGTCGTCGGCACGCCGGGCCGCGTGCTCGACCTCATCCGTCGCGGCGTGCTCGCGCTCGACCGCGTCCGCTTCCTCGTGCTCGACGAGGCCGACGAGATGCTCGACCGCGGCTTCGCCCCCGACGTCGAGCGCATCCTCGCCCACGTGGCGCGCGACCGGCAGACCGCGCTCTTCTCGGCCACCGTGCCGCCCTGGGTGCTGGAGACCGGCGCGAAGCACCTGCGCCGCCCGGTGACGGTCCGCGTCGACCCCGCGCCCGAGGACGTCCCGGCGATCGAGCACACCGTCTACGACGTGCCCGCCGGCGCCAAGCTCGACGTGCTCAAGAAGTTGCTCGACGCGCGCGGCGACGGCGCGACGATCGTCTTCGGCCGCACCAAGCACGGCGTCAAGAAGCTCGGCAAGCAGCTCGCCCAGCTCGGCTACCCGGTGGCCGCGCTCCAGGGTAACCTCAGCCAGAACGCGCGCGACCGCGTGATGGCCGACTTCCGCTCCGGCGCGACCGAGATCCTGCTGGCGACCAACGTGGCCGCGCGCGGCATCGACGTCGCCGCGATCGAGCAGGTCATCAACTTCGACCTGCCGGAGTCGGCCGAACTCTTGACCCACCGCGTCGGGCGCACCGGCCGGATGGGGCGCCAGGGCCGGGCGATCACGCTGCTCGCGCCGGAGGATGGGCCGAAATGGCGGCAACTGGAGCGCGCGCTCGGCCGCGGCCTGCCGCGCTTCGGCTGGCGCGACGAGTACGCCGCCATCCCGCCCGACATCGCCGCGCCGCATCCGCCGCAGCCCGCCGCGCGCCCGGCCGCACCATCGCGCCCGGACGCCATGCCGCGCGCCGCGTCCCCCCGGCCCGCACACACGCAGCCCTCGCGGCCGGCGCAAGCCGCCCCGGAGACCAGCCGCGTGCGCCACGCGGTCACCTGCGCCGCCTGCGGGCGGGAGACGACCGTCCCCTTCGTCCCGCGCACGGGCAGGCCACTCTACTGCAGCGACTGCTTCCGCCGCGAGCGTCGGCCGGGTGGCACCGCCCCGACGGGCCCGCACGACTCGGCGCGCAGCTCGGCGCAACCGAGCGCCACGATGGGCGACTGACCCGAGGGCACGCAAGGAGAATGGCGGGCAGCCGGGGGTTTTCCCCGGCTGCCCGTCGCGTTTAGGTGGCGGCCCCCCTGTCCCGCCAATCCTGGGGGAACCCATTCCAAACGCGGTGCTGAGCAGGAGCGCGGTTGCACCGGCCCGCCCAGACCAGGCACGCCCCCATCGCCACGGCGAGTGGAGCGAGTTCCCCCAGGATTGGGGGGACGGGGGGGCCGCCTCGCCGGTGCTACAATAGCCCCACCCACGATCCGCACGGCCGGGGCCGCCTTCCCCGGCAGAGAGGAGCGCCAGCGATGCAGCCGATCCGCCTCTTCGCCGCCACCGGCGACGCCGTCGCCCGCCTCGATTCCCGCGACGGCCAGACCATCGAGACGGCCTTCAGCCTGGAGGGCAGCGGCGCCCAGTGCGTCGCCGTGGACCCCCACGACCCCGACCGCGTCTACGTCGGCACCTTCGACGACGGCGTCTACCGCACGCTCGACGGCGGCGCGACCTGGACGCAGGTGAGCGAGGGCATCCCGCACAAGCGCGTCCTCTCGATCGCCATCTCGCCGTCCGACCGCGCTGGCGGCCGCTCGGCCGTCTTCGCCGGCACCGAGCCGAGCAACCTCTATCGCTCGGAGGACGACGGCGCGACCTGGCAGACCTTCCCGCGCCTGCCGGAGCTGCCCAGTTCCTCCACCTGGTCCTTCCCGCCGCGCCCCTGGACCCACCACGTCCGCTGGATCACGCCGCACCACACCGACCCCAACCTCCTCTTCGTCGGCATCGAACTCGGCGGCGTGATGCGCTCGCGCGATGGCGGCCAGACCTGGGAGGACCGCAAATCCGGCTCCTACCACGACTCGCACGCCATCGCCACCCACCCCGCCGACCCCGGCCGCGTCTACGAGGCCGCGGGCGGCGGCGTGGCGCGATCCGGCGACGCCGGCGAGACCTGGACGCCGGTGGACGACGGCATGGACCGCCACTACGTCTGGGGCCTGGCGGTGGACCCGGCCGACCCGGACCTCTGGTACGTCTCGGCCAGCCACAGCGCGCGCTACGCCCACCACTTCGACGGTAACGCCCAGGGCGTCCTCTACCGCAAGCGCGGCGACGCCCCCTGGCAGCCACTCGGCGGCAACGGCGATGGGCTGGCCCGCCCCCTGGCCTACATGCCCTATGCGCTGCTGACGCTGCGCGGCCGGCCGAATCTGCTCCTCGCCGGGATGCAGAACGGCGAGATCTACGCGACCGACGACGCCGGCGACACCTGGCGGCGGCTCGACGTCTACCTGCCGCGCCTGCTCGCGCTCGGCGAGGCGGCAGGGTGAGACGGCAGTCGGCAGAGTCGGCTTCGGTGGACCGACGTGGCCAACGATGGACCGACCGGTACTGCCGTCTGCCGTCTGCCGTCTCGTCAGCCGATGGACGAGATCAGACTGCTCGACGGCTCCGGCAACGGCCGGGTTGACGCGATCCTGCGCGACGTGATCGCCACCCTGGAGGACGCCTTCCCCGGACGTATCAGCGGCTCCTACCTCTTCGGCAGCCACGCCGACGAGAGCCCCGTCGCGACGAGCGACATCGACCTCTGCCTGGTGTCGCGCGGAGCGTTCTCCGCCTCGGAGAAGGCGCGATGGCGGCAAACTGTGCGCGCCTGCGCACCGCCCAGCGGGCCCGCGCTGGACGTCGTTGCGCTGAGCGAAGAAGACCTCCTGCGGGACGGCCACTTCCGCATCGAGGCGAACAGCCGCCTGCTCTACGGCGACGACCTCCGCGACCGGATGCCCCGCCAGTCGTTCGACCGCTATCTCCGGCGCAACGTCCACGCGCCGTGGGACTACATCGCCCAGGTCCTCCACGCGCCCGCCTACCAGGCCGCCGGCTACCTGGTCTACCCGCTCGACTACCCCGACCCCGGCGGGGAGTTCTACGGCTACGACCGGCCGCGCCTCGCCCACAGGGACGAGCCCGCCCCGAATGTCCAGGCCCTCGTGAACACCGCCTGCTGGATCGCCACGGCGATCGTCGCGGTGGAAGCCGGCAGGACGGTGGCGGCGAAGGGCCAGAGCGTCCGACTCTATCGGGAGACAATCGCCGACGACTGGACGCCCTGGCTGGAAGCGCTCTACGAGCACGGCAACCGGCGCTGGGGCCATCTCGTCCCGGCGGCGCCGGCCGACCGGCGGCTCCTGCGCGACCTCTGCGCGCCGATGCCGGCGTTCGTGAACCGCTACCTCCGCCTCTATCGCGATGAGTTGCTGGTGCGCTGCCGCGAGGGCGGCGCCGGCGCGGCCGAGGCCGCCGGGCGCCTCGGCGAGATCGTCTACCCGGATGAGGAAGCCGCCGCCACCCTACGGGCGCTCGCCGCCGGCGACGACGCAGACGTGCGCTCGGTCGCCGCGGCGTCGCAGCGGCGCGTGCGCGCGGCGCATGAGCAGCGGTGAGCGCGATCGCGCCGGATGCCAGCGATATGGTCCGCACGCCCGCTCCACCGTAGGTTCATCTTAACTCATTTGAGATGAGGATTAAAGACCGTAGTACCAGTAGGGGCGGTGGATAGTGGGGATAAGCCCGCGTTGCGCCGCCACGGCTGGGAAAACGCGCCAGCGGGGTCCGGGGATAACCGATCCACAGGCGCGGGACGCCGTGGACAGCCCCGCGCCCGCCCCCGACTTATGCCCACGCCGACCACCGGCCGTACACAGCGTTATCCCCAATCCGGCCGGGTTATCCCCCGCCGGGCCGGCGGTTATCCACAGCGCGTTATGTCTGTTCCTGTTCGACTCGCCGGCATGGGGATTGTGCGGGCGGCGTCCCGCCGCGCGGAAATCGTCCGGCACGCCGCCGGATGGAGTAGAACAGCCAGCGCGCGGTTCTCCAGACGGTGGATAACTCTGGGGACGGTGTTGATAACTCCCGCCGGCGCCGCCCGCCTGCAACGGAATCCGTGCCGCCCGTGTTTCATCCCGTAGAGCCGGCGCAGACCGGGCGCGCCGGGATGGCACAGGGATGGCGGAAGGAGGGCGGCGGTTTGTGCGACGAGGAACTGGCGGCGGCGCTCGCTGCCGACCTGCCCGGCAGTTTCGAGCGGCTGGTACGGGCCTACCAGGGCCGGCTCTACGCCTTCGCGCTCGGCTGGGCGCGCGACCCGCGCGACGCCGAGGAGATCGCGCAGGATGCCTTCGTCCGCGCCTATCGCGCGCTGGCCGGCTACCCGGCCGAGCGGGTGCGGGCGCTGGCGCTGCGGCCCTGGCTCTACCGGATCGCGCTCAACGTGGCGCACAACCGGCGGCGCAGGCGGCGGGCCCCGATGGTCTCATTGGACCGGCCGGGCGACGGCGCGGCGCCGGAGCCGGCCGAGGACGCGCGGCGATTGCCGGAGGCGCAGGTCGAACTGGCCGAGCAGGGCGACGAACTCGGGGCGCTGGTGGCGGCGCTGCCGGCACGCTACCGCGGCGCGGTGATCCTGCGTCACGTCGCCGGGCTGGGCTACGCCGAGGCCGCGGCCGTGCTCGGCCAGCCGGTCGGGACGGTCAAGGCGAACGTCCATCGCGGCACGCGGCTGTTGCGCGCGGCGCTGGCCGCGCGGCGTGATCTCTACGAGACACAGGGAGCGAGGTGACGGCGATGGAACGGGACGAACGGGACGCGCTGGCGGAGGCGCGGGGGCTCGCGCGCGGGCTGCGGCGGCTGGGCGCGGCCATGCCGCCGGCCGGGCTGCTGCCGAATGTGCTGGCCGGGGTGGACCTGGCCGACTGCTACTGGCGGCTCGACTCGCCGCTCGGGCCGGTCTACGTGGCCTACAACGCGCGCGGCGTGGCGGCGGTATCGCGCGCGGCGGACGCCGCGGCGTTCGAGGCGGACTTCCGGGCGCGCTTCGGCCGGCCGGCCTACCCGGTGGCCGCTCCACCGGCCGCGCTCGCCCGCGCCGTCGTCGCGCGGCTGAACGGCGAGCAGCGGGCGGACCTCGAGTTCGACCTGCGCGGCCTGTCGGAGTTCGAGCGGGCGGTGCTGCTGAAGGCGCTCGACATCCCGCGCGGGCAGGTGCGCCCCTACGCCTGGGTTGCGCGGGAGATCGGCCGCCCCGGCGCGGTGCGCGCGGTCGGGACGGCGCTCGGCCACAACCCGATCCCGCTCTTGATCCCCTGCCATCGCGTCGTGCGCAGCGACGGCCGCCCCGGCGACTACGCCTTCGGCGGCGAGGCCAAGCGCGCCGTCCTGGCGGCGGAGGGCGTCGCGCCGGAGGACCTGGAGGCGCTGGCGAGCGCGGGCGTACGCTACTACGGCAGCGACACGACCCACATCTACTGCTTC
>DASSSV010000665.1:0-6406 GCA_035708265.1 Thermomicrobiales bacterium
GATCTCCACGCGGGGCCTTCCACTATCCCTCCCGGCCGGTGCTCTGGAAGAGCAGCGCGCTGATGGAGTGGAGTCACCCCCCTCGCCCAGGATTGGGAGAGGGGGGCCGGGGGGTGAGGGCCGCCGGCCGACACGGAGGACGCACATGGCGGCGGAGACCGCGCCGCGGGCGGAGTTGCGCCGGGCGCTCGACCTGCGCGCGGCGGTCGCGCTGGGGGTCGGGGGGACGATCGGCGGCGGGATTTTCGTGCTGGTCGGGGTCGCGGCCGGGCGGGCCGGGCCGGGCGCGCTGGTCGCCTTCGGCCTCGCCTTCCTCGCCGCGGCCCTGATCGCCCTGCCCTACGCCGAGCTGGCCTGCCGCTACCCCCTGGCCGGCGGCGGCTACGCCTTCGCCCGCGCGGCGCTCGGCCCGCACTGGGGTTTCCTGATGGGCTGGGGCTACTGGGGCGCCTACGTCTTCGTCAGCGGCTACGTCACGCTCGGTTTCGGCGGCTACCTGCACGGCCTGACCGGGCTGCCGACCGTCGCCGGCGCGCTGGCGCTGGTGGCCGCCAGCGCGGCGCTCAACCTGGGCGGCGTGCGCCTCTCGGGCGGCGCGCAGACCGCCTTCGTCGTCCTGGCGATCGCCGCGCTCGCCGGCTTCGGGCTCCTCGGCCTGCCGCACGTCGCGACCGCGCATTTTGCGCCCTTCCTGCCGCGCGGCGCGGGTGGCGTCCTCGCCGCCAGCCTGCTCGCCTTCCTCGCCTTCGGCGGCTTCGACATGATCGCCGCGGCCGGCGAGGAGGTGCGCGACCCCGACCGCACGCTGCCCCGCGCGATCCTGCTGACCCTGACGATCGTGCTCGGCCTCTACCTGCTGGTGACCGCCGTCGCCATCGGGCTCCTGGGCGCGCCGGCACTCGGCGCGTCGCCCGCGCCGCTGGCCGACGCCGCCGCGGCGGCCTTCGGGCCGCTCGGGCGGCGCGCCATCGCCGTCGCCGCGGTCCTGACGACGGCGGCAACGGGGAACGCGGTGCTCGTCGTCACCTCGCGCATCGCCTTCGCCATGGCGCGCGACGGCCTGCTGCCCGGCGCGGTCGCGCGCGTGCAGCCCGCCACCGGCGTGCCGTGGGTGTCGGTGCTGCTCAA
This sequence comes from Thermomicrobiales bacterium, assembly GCA_035708265.1. Taxonomy (GTDB): domain Bacteria; phylum Chloroflexota; class Chloroflexia; order Thermomicrobiales; family CADCWN01; genus DASSSV01. Next base: position 1,129 of record DASSSV010000665.1, read on the forward strand.
CGGCGCACTGCTGGGGCTGGTCGCGCTGGCCGGTTCGGTGACGCTGGCCGCGGCGGTCGGCGGCTTCCTCTACGTGCTGCACTTCGTCTTCCCGCTGGCCGCGCTCGTCGTCCTGCGCCGCCGCGGCGTCGGCCGGCCGGCCTTCCGCACGCCGCTCCCGGCCGTCGTCGTGCCGCTGGCCTTCGCCGGCTGCGTCGCCCTCCTGGTCGCCGCCGGCCCGGCCGGCGTCCTCGGCGGCGCCGGCTGGCTCGCCGTCGGGCTCTGCGGGTACACGGTGGCCGGGGCGAGAAGGAGGCGGGGTGAAGTACGAGGTACGAAGTACGAAGTACGACACTGACGCGCGCGGCGGAGAGCCGCCGCGTCCGGCAGACTACGCTTCCCCGACCATACCCCCTCTCCACCCTTCGTCACTCGTCATTCGTCATTCGTCATTCGTACTTCGTACCTCGTACTTCGTACTTCGCCTTGCGCATTGCCCAATCCTGTAGTATCAACATCGCGCGATGCTGCGTGCGCAGGTCGGCGCGGCGAGGTGGCCGGGCCCGGTTGACGGCGCGGCCTTTTGCTGATACGATACTATCGTGTCGCGACACGAGGGACGGAGTGATGGGACAAAGACCAGAGGACACGGACATCAGCATGACCGAGTACCAGGCGCTGGCCGAGTTCCGCTTTCGCATCCGCCACTTCCTGCACTTCAGCGAGCAGGTCGCGCGCGCGGCCGGGATCGAGCCGCAGCAGCACCAGTTGATGCTGGCGATCAAGGGGTTCCCCAACGCCGAGCCGGCGACGATCACCGACCTGGCCGAGCGGCTCCAGTTGCAGCACCACAGCGTCGTCGAGCTGGTCAACCGCGCCGAGGGGCGCGGCCTGGTCAAGCGCAGCCGCGGCGAGGCCGACCGCCGGCAGGTCTTCATCCATCTGACCGACGCCGGCGAGCAGGTGCTCAGCGAGCTGTCGCTGCACCACCGCGGGGAATTGCGGGTCGCCGGCCCGGAGCTGGTCCGGGCCCTCAACGCGCTCGTGCCGGCCGCGCGCGACGAGCGCGAGTCGTCTGGTCAACGCGGCTGAGGGTGTCGGGGGCGTCGACGCGGACCTAGGGGAAGCAGAAGGGGGATGGGGTGACAGCCTCACAAGATGGCGCGCAATCAACGCTGCGGCGGTTCGTCGGCCGGTTGATGAGCGACGAACCGCGGGAGGAACTCGGCGACTTCGAGACGACCGCCCGCGTCCTCCCGATCTGCCTCCTGGCGGTCGGGATCGGCATCCTCAGCGCCTTCATCGCCCTGGCGCTCCTCCGGCTGATCAACCTCTTCACCTACCTCTTCTTCTACCAGCGGCTCGACCACTGGTGGGACACCTCACTCGTCTCGCCGTCGGGCAACACCCTCGGCGCGGCGGTCATCATCGTCCCGATCATCGGCTCCTTCATCATCGGCCTGATGGCGCGGTACGGCTCCGAGCGCATCCGCGGGCACGGCATCCCCGAGGCGCTCGAGGCGATCCTGATCAACGGCAGCCGCATCGAGCCGCGCGTCGCGATCCTCAAGCCGCTCTCCTCGGCGATCTCGATCGGCTCCGGCGGCCCGTTCGGCGCCGAGGGGCCGATCATCATGACCGGCGGCGCGTTCGGCTCGATGATCGCGCAGTTCTTCCGCCTGACCTCGGCCGAGCGCAAGACCCTCCTGGTCGCCGGCGCGGCCGGCGGCATGGCCGCGACCTTCGCCTCGCCGATCGCCGCGATCCTGCTGGCGGCGGAGTTGCTGCTCTTCGAGCTGAAGCCGCGCAGCCTGGTGCCGGTCGCGCTCGCCAGCGTGGCCGCCACGATCGTGCGCCGCTACATCCTCGGCCCCGGCCCGCTCTTCCCGCTCGCCGAGCCGACCCCGGTCATCATCGGGCTCAGCGTGGTCGGCGGCTGCATCGTCGTCGGCATCCTGGCCGGCGCGCTCTCGACCCTGCTGACGACGATGGTCTACGCCGCCGAGGACACCTTCACCAAGCTGCCGATCCACTGGATGTGGTGGCCGATGCTCGGCGGCCTGGTCGTCGGCGTCGGCGGCTTCATCTTCCCGCGCGCGCTCGGCGTCGGCTACGACACGATCGGCGTGATGGTCAACCCCCTCAGCAGCACCGCCCTCCACCTGACGGTCAAGTTCCTGATCGGCCTCTTGATCGTCAAGTCGATCATCTGGTCGGTCTCGCTCGGCTCGGGCACGTCGGGCGGCGTGCTGGCGCCGCTCCTGATGATGGGCGGCGCGCTCGGCGGCCTGCTGGCCACCTTCCTGCCGCACCAGGGCCCCGGCTTCTGGGCGCTCGTCGGCATGGGCGCGATCCTCGGCGGCACGATGCGCTCGCCCTTCACCGGCATCATCTTCTCGGTCGAGCTGACGCACGACGTCAACATGCTGCTGCCGCTCGCCATCGCCGCGTTCATCTCGCACCTCTTCACCGTCCTGGTGCTCAAGCGCTCGATCCTGACGGAGAAGGTCGCGCGCCGCGGCTACCACCTCAGCCGCGAGTATTCGGTCGACCCGCTGGAGATCCTCTTCGTGCGCGAGGTCATGCGCACCAACATCGTCGCGCTGCCGGAGTCGGCCACGCCGACCGAGCTGGCGCAGTCCTTCCGCGCCAACCACGGCGGGCACGGCCAGTACCTCTACCCGGTCGTCGGCCCCGATCGCCGGCTGAAGGGCGTCGTCACCCGCGCCGACTTGCAGGACTACCTCGAAGACCGGGGCGGGGTGTCGCCCGACGGCTACAGCCGCGAGCTCGCCGACCTGATCAAACCGGAGTCCGTGGTCGCCTACACCGACGAGCCCCTGCGCAAGGTCGTCTACCGCATGGCCGAGACGGGGCTGACCCGCTTCCCGGTGCTCGATCGCAAGGACGGCGACCGGCTGGCCGGGATGGTCGCGCTCAACGACCTCCTGCGCGCCCGCGAGCACAACCTGCAGGAGGAGCGCCGCCGCGAGCAGGTACTCAAGGTCCGCCTCGTCTTCCCGCACCGCGCGCGCACCTGAGCCGGGGCGCGGGCCGAAGCGACGGGGCCGCCGGGATTGCCCGGCGGCCCCGCGGCGTGTTAGCCCCCGCCGCGATTGCGCCCGCCGCCGCCCGTCGGCTACCATCCCCCGAGCGGCGCGCCCCGGCCGCGGGGGGTGTTGACCGACTGACGAAGGCAGGTGAGGTGACGGGGTGACCGGCCCGGCGCTGGCGAAGGCGCCGCGCACCGCGCGACCGGCGCGTCGCGAGACACGGCATGGCACGGGCGGGCTCGGGTGGCTGCGGACGCCGCGCGGCGAGGCGGCGCTGGTGTTTCTCCTCTTCGCCGGCGCGGTCGCCGCGCGCTGGCCCTATCTGCTGCGCCTGCCCCACTTCACCGACGAGATCGGCGAGACCCGCTGGGCGCTGCGCATCGCCTCGGGCGAGGTGTTCCCCCTCGTCGCCCAGGTGCCCTACGCCGGGCCGCTCTGGCACTACATCGAGGCGGCCTGCCTGGTCGTCTTCGGACCGCACATCATCCTGCCACGCCTGCTGGTGATGACCTTCGGCGCGCTAACCGTCGTCGTCACCTATCTCCTGGGGCGCGCACTGGCCGGGCGCGGCGTGGCCTTCCTCGGCGCGGCGCTGCTGGCGACCTCGCCGCAGCACATCGTCGTCAACAGCCACGTCGCCTGGGAGAACTCCACCACGCCCTTCTTCGCGACCCTTTGCCTCTGGCTGCTGGTCCTGGCGCTCGGGGGCGCGGGCCCGCGCGGCTTCACGGCGCGGGCCGGCTGGCTGCTCGTCGCCAGCGGCTTCGTCTACGGCCTCGTCGTGCAGACGCACTTCGGCACCCTCGTCCTCGCACCCGCCATCGCGGCCACGGCGCTCGTCGCGCTGGCGCGGCACCGCGCCTGGCGGGCCTTTCGCCAGCCCTGGCCCTACGCGGCCGCCGTCGCCGCGCTCGTCGGGTATGCGCCGGTGCTGCTCTACAACGCCGCCAACGGCTTCGAGGGCTACTGGCGGATGCAGGGGCGCAACTACGCCTACGAGCAGCACCCGTCCGTGGCGAGTTACCTGCACAACCTCCAGAACCTCGCGTTCGAGGTCGCGCGGATGGTCAGCAACCCGTTCCGCATCCCGGCGCGGCGGCTGGACTACCTCACCTCGCCCTACATGCTCGCGGCGGTGTTGCTCTGCGGGCTCGGCCTGCTGCTGCTGGCGCGGCGCGGGCGGGTTCTGCCGCTCGCCGTCTTCGCCGCCACCTTCGCGCTGATGCCGCGCTTCAACCACGCCTACGGCGTCGAGAGCGACCGCTACCTCGTCACCGGGCGCTACGTCGCCTACCTGCTGCCGCTGGCCTACCTCGCCAGCGCGGCGGCCATCTGGTGGCTCGGCGCGCTGCTGGTGCGGCGCGCGCCCCGGCGCTGGCGCGATGTCGCGGTCGCCGTGCCGCTCGTGCTGGCCGGCTTCCTGGTGCTCTACCCGCTGCAACCGCTCGAACGCTACTACACGCACGAGGCGGCGCTCGACCCCGACAACGCCACCTTCCTGTCGACCGTTCAACTCGTGAACCAACTACGCGGCCCGCGCACCCCCGTTTGGATCGACGGCTACCTGGACAAGATCGACTTGCAGGACGGCGTGGACGCGCGCGACGTGCTCGACACGCTCTTCACGCTCGACGGCATCCCCCACCGCGTCGTCGACGACCCCGGCGCCGAGTTGCGGCGCCTCGGCCCGACGCTCGACCCGCACGACACCGAGGCGTTACCCCTCGTCGTGATGATGCGCGACCGCTGCTTCCCGCTGCGCGGCGCGGTGCCCTTGCAGCGCGTCTCCGGCCACCTCTTGCTGCGCGAACTCTACTGGGAACTCCCCAGCTACTACGCCGTCTACCGCTACGCCCCGCCGCCCGCCCCGGCCGGCTGCGTAGCCCCCACCGGCCCCGTCCCGGGCGATTGAGTGATGAGTAACGAGTGACGAGTGACGAGTGACGAGCCGCAATGGCCCGCGGCCACGAACCTGGCCGGCGCGGGATAGCATGGAGCCCAGGCCGCGGCGGCCTTCGTGGCGGCGATAGCCGTCTTCAGGCACGGCTTCAGCCGCCAGCCTCCACCCCCCCAACGGATTCCCACCATCCGCCCCCGAAAGCCCCAATCCAAGTCGCCCAGCCCGGTGTAATAGACCTCGGACGGCCCGAGCGGCCGATCACGGGACACCGGAGCACGCGACACGGAAAGGGGTCGAACCACCATGGCGAAACGCGAGCAGCCCGACAGCGGGCTGCCGATTGCAT
>DASSSV010000666.1:0-2981 GCA_035708265.1 Thermomicrobiales bacterium
TCACACTCGATCCGCACGCCGCGGCGCCGCTGTACCGCCAGCTCTATGCGCGGTTGCGGGGGCAGATCCTGGCGGGACGCTGTCCGTGGCCATGATACAGTCCCCAGTGGTGGCCAAGGAAAGTCCCCACCCCTCGTGTGAATGAGCTTGCCGGTGTCCCTGCGGTTGGCGATGGTGAAGGTGCCAACCTGAGCCAAACCAACACGACAGGGACACCGCATGAAGTCTACGAGGGATGAGATGGACATTGTCAATGCCTATGCCGAACTGGGCAGCTACCGGGCCGCGGCCGCGCTCTGCCGCACCACACACAAGACGGTCAAACGCGTGGTGGAGCGGCGGGCGCGGGCAGAGGGGACAACCTCCCGGCGCCTGCCGCGGCCACGGAACACCGAGGGAGTGCGCGAGTTGATCGCGGAGCGGGTGCAGTCCACCGACGGGCGGATCACGGCTAAGCGGCTGTTGCCGGTGGCGCAGGCGGCGGGCTACGCCGGCTCGGCGCGTAGCTTCCGGCGGGCCGTGGCCGAGGCCAAAGCCGCGTGGCGCCAGCAGCGGCGTGTCTACCGGCCGTGGGTGCCCGTGCCGGGAGAGCACCTGGTGATCGATTGGGGCACGGAGCGCGGCTTGCACCTCTTCTGCGCTGTCCTGCCCTGGAGCCGCTATCGCTTCGTGCGCGTCGCCACCGATGAGCGGCGGGAGACGACGCTGCGGCTACTCACGGACTGCTTCGAGGAGCTGGGCGGGGTGCCGGCGGTGGTCCTGGCCGATCGCATGGCTGGCCTGCGCGCAGGGACGGTCGCCAATGTGGTGGTGCCGCACCCCGACTACGTCCGCCTGGCCGCCCACTACGGGTTCCGCCCTGACTTCTGCGAGGCGCGGGATCCCGAGTCGAAGGGCGTGGTCGAGGCGCTGGTGGGCTACGCCCAGACCGACCTGGTGCTCCCGGCCGGCGGCTGGGAGGATCTCGCCACGGCCAACGCGGCGGCGCGGGTGTGGTGTGCCGAGGTCAACGGGCGGGTGCATACAGAGATCGCGGCGATCCCGGCCGAGCGGCTGGCCACGGAGCGGGGCGTGCTGCGCCCCCTGCCCGCGCTGCGCGCGCCGTTGCGCCAGGGGGAGGCGCGCAAAGTGGACAAACTCGCCACCATCCGCTTCGGGGCGGCGCGCTACTCGGTGCCCCATGCGCTGGTCGGCGCGACGGTGCGCGTGCTGGCCCACGAGGGGGCGGTGGTCATCGCGCACGAGGCCCAGGAGGTGGCCCGCCATCGGACGGTGGCGCCGGGCGAGGTCGCCCTCGACGACCGTCATTATGGTGGCCCCGCACGACGGCCGGCGCGCGCGGTGCGCCCACGCAGCGCCGCCGAGGTGACCTTCCTCGCCCTGGGGCCGGCGGCCGAACGCTTCCTGCGCGCTGCGGCCGCGGCGGGGACCGCCCGCCTGGACACCGAACTGCGGGCCATCGTTGCCTTGGAGCCGGCGTGGGGGCGCGCGGCCCTGATCCCGGCGCTCGAGCGGGCCGTCACCTTCCACCGCTTCACGGCGACCGCCGTGCGGTCGATCCTGGAGGCGGGGCCGGGCGTCCCCACGCCCACGCCGTCCGGCGGGAGCCTGGCCGCAGCCGTGGCACACCTGCCGGTGCCGGTGCCGGAGGTGCCCACGCGGGCGTTGAGCGCCTATGCCCTGGAGGCGCTGCGATGAGCGCATCAACCCCACTCCCGCTTGCCCCTGACCTGGAGGCTGGCCTGCGCCGGCTCAAGCTCGCGCGCATACGCGGCCTCGCCCCCGAGGTCTTGCAGGCGGCCAAGACCCAGCGCTGGACGCCCGAGGAGGTGCTGCGCACCCTGGTCGAGGCCGAGGTCGCCGCCCGCGACGCCGCCAACGAGCAGGCCCGCCTGCGCGCGGCCCACTTCCCCGTGGCCAAGACGCTCGCCGAGTTCCAACTGGCCCAGTCCGCCGTGCCGCCGGCCACGTTCGCGTACCTCTCTTCTATGGAATGGCTGCGCGCGGCGGAGAACCTGTGCCTGGTCGGCCCCGCAGGCACGGGCAAGTCGCACCTCCTGCTGGCCTTGGGGGCGGCCGCCGTGGCTGCGGGCAAGCGCGTGCGCTATTTCGTGGCCGCCACCCTGGTCGAGACGCTCTACCGCGGCCTCGCCGACAACTCGGTCGGCCGCCTCGTCGACCAGTTGCTGCGCCACGACCTGCTCATCATCGACGAACTGGGCTTCGCGCCTCTGGACCCGGTGGGCACCCAACTCCTCTTCCGCCTAGTGGCCGCCGCCTACGAGCGGCGCAGCCTGGCCATCGCCAGCCACTGGCCCTTCGACCAGTGGGGCCACTTCCTACCGGAGCAGGCCACGGCCGTCGCCCTCCTCGATCGCCTGCTGCACCATGCGACGGTCGTAGTTACGTCCGGCGAGTCGTACCGGATGCGCGAGGCGCGCACACGCGGAGGAGGTGCGGCGTTAGTTTCGGCCTAACTAGCCCCGGGGTGGGGACTTTTGGTGGCCACCAGCGGGGACTTTCGATTGGCCCTTGACAGACGCCTGGACGCGGGCGCCCGCCTGCCCTCGACGCGCGTGCTGGCCGGGACGCTGGGCGTCTCGCGCACCACCACCGCGCTCGCGTATGACCTCCTGCTCCAGGAAGGCTATCTCGAGAGCCGCGTTGGGGACGGCACGCGCGTGGCGCGCCTGCACGCGGCGCCGCGGGAGCCAGCGTCCGCGCTGGCGCCACCGACCGCGCCGCCTCCGCGCCAAGGCGGCGTCCCGTTGTCGCGGCGAGGCCGCGCGCTGGCTGACCTGCCCTATCCGGAGGAAGTCGCGGTGCAGGAGGGCGGCGTCGCGGGGCACCCTTTCCGCATCAGCCAGCCCGACGTCGCCCACGTTCCGTACGCGACCTGGGCGCGGCTCGTGGCGCGGCATGCCCGCCACTCACTGCCGGGCGTCTCGCTCTACCAGCGGACGCAGGGCTACGCTCCGCTG
>DASSSV010000667.1:0-9218 GCA_035708265.1 Thermomicrobiales bacterium
GTCCCGGACCTGTCGCAGGTCCAGCCCCCAGCGCGCCAAGTCCGCCGCCATCTCGGCCATGTTCCCACTCCCGCACGCCATGTGCCAATGGCACGGAGTATACCGTGGCACATGCGGGTTTCATCAGCGCCTCAGTTTAGAACGTGGAGCCAGATTCAGCGGCCCGCAGGCCATCCAGGCGCGGTTGCAACCGCCAGCCCCGCGCCGGTGCGGCCTCAACGCCCCGCGAGTTCTCCGCACTCGTCATTCGTCATTCGTACTTCGTCTCAGCCCTCCAGCAGCAGCGTCTCGGGGTCCTCGATCAACTCCTTGACGCGCACGAGGAAGCGGACGGCTTCGCTGCCGTCGACGATGCGGTGGTCGTAGGAGAGGGCCAGGTACATCATCGGGCGGATGACCACCTCGCCGCCCGCGACGACCGGGCGGTCCTCGATCTTGTGCATGCCGAGGATGCCGACCTGCGGCGCGTTGAGGATCGGCGTGGAGAGGAGCGAGCCATAGACGCCGCCGTTGGTGATCGTGAAGGTGCCGCCCTGGAGGTCGGCCAGGCTGAGTTTGTTCTCGCGCGCCTTCTTCGCCAGGTCGGCGATACGCTGCTCGATCTCCGCGAAGGTCAGGCGGTCGGCATCGCGCACGACCGGCACGACTAACCCCTCCTCGACCCCGACCGCGATGCCGATGTCGTAGTAGCGCTTGACGACGATCTCCTCACCCTGCATCTCGGCGTTGAGGTGGGGGAATGCCTTGAGAGCGCCGACGCACGCCTTGGTGAAGAAGGACATGAAGCCGAGGCCGATGTTGTGGCGCTCGCGGAAAGCGTCGCGCCGCCGCTTGCGCACGTCCATCACGGCGCTCATGTCGACCTCGTTGAAGGTCGTCAGCATCGCCGCGGTCTGCTGCGCCTCGACCAGCCGCCGCGCGATCGTCAGGCGGCGGCGGGACATCCGCACGCGCTCCTCGGGCCGGCCGACGGCGCTCGGCGTCGGGCCGGTGGGCGCGGCCGGAGCCGCCGGGCGGGGCGCCGGGACGACGGAGGGCGGCGGGGCCTGCGCCGGCGGGGCGGCGGGCGCCGCGCGCTGGCGATCCACGTAGGCCGCGATGTCGTCCTTCGTCACGCGCCCGCCCGGGCCGGTCCCCGGCACCGCCGTGATGTCGACGCCGTGCTCGGCGGCGATGCGGCGGGCCAGTGGTGTCACGCGCCCGGCCTCGGCGCCGACCTCGGCCTCGGCGTGGGCCGGCGCGGCCGGCGGCGAGGCGGCGGGCTGGGTGGGAGGCGGCGCGGGCGCCGCGGGCGGGGCCTCGGCCGGCTGCGCTTGCTGCGCCGGTGCGCCGGCCGCCGCGGTCGCGCCGTCGCCGACGACGCCGAGGACGTCACCGATGCCGACAGTGTCCCCCTCGTGCCGGGAGATCGCCTGCAATACGCCGTCCTCCGGAGCGGCGACCTCCATGTTGACCTTGTCGGTCTCCAACTCGACCAGCGGCTCGCCGGCGGCGACGGCGTCGCCCTCGCCCTTCAGCCACTGGCCGACCGTCGCCTCGACGATCGATTCGCCCAGTTGCGGCACCCGGATCTCAGTCGGCATGTTGCACTTGCCCCTCGCGTGTGGCGAACGCCCCCCGCATCCCATCCCCATTCAGGCCGTCGAACGCGCCGAACGCCGCCGCGACGATGCGCGCCTGCTCGGTCGCGTGGATCTCCGCCGCGCCCTCGGCTGGGCTGGCGCGCTCCGGGCGGCCGATGTAGCGCAGCGCCACCCCGTCGGGCAGGAGCCGCTGCAATCGCGGCCGGATGTAGCGCCAGGCGCCCATGTTGCGCGGCTCCTCCTGGAGCCAGGCGGCCTCGCGCAGCCGCGGGTAGCGGGCGATGACCGCCTCCACCTGCGAGACTGGGAAGGGGTAGAGGAGTTCGACCCGCACGACCGCGACCCGGCCCGCCGCCTCGCGCTGCCCGGCCGTGGCGAGGTCCACCGCGACCTTGCCGGAGCAGAAGATCAGCCGCTCGATCTCGCCCTCGCGCCCGCGCGCGGCTTCGTCGTCCAGCACCGGCTCGAAACGCCCCTCGGCCAGCGCGGCGAGCGGCGCGGCGGCGCGCGGGTGGCGCAGGAGGCTCTTCGGCGTCATCACGACGAGCGGGCGCGGCGCGCTGTCGAGCGTGGCGGCCTGGAGGCGCAGCAGGTGGAAATACTGCGCCGAGGTCGTGCAGTTGGCGATGCGCAGGTTGTCCTCCGCGGCGAGTTGCAGGTAGCGCTCCAGTCGGCCGCTCGAATGCTCCGGCCCCTGCCCCTCGTAGCCGTGCGGCAGGAGGAGGACCAGCGAGGGCTGCTGGCGCCACTTGGCGCGCGCGGCGACGATGAACTGGTCGATCAGCACCTGGCCGGCGTTGGCGAAGTCGCCGAACTGCGCCTCCCACAAGACCAGCGTGCTCGGCGCGTGGATCGAGTAGCCGTACTCGAAGCCGAGCGGCGCCGCCTCGGAGAGCGGGCTGTTGTAGACGGCGAAGGAGGCGCGCGCCTGCGGCAGCGCCTGGAGGGGGTCGTAGGTTCGACCGGTCTTCGGGTCGTGCAGCACCAGGTTCCGGTGGGCGAAGGTGCCGCGCTCGGCGTCCTGGCCGGTCAGGCGGATCGGCGTGCCGTCGGCCAGGATCGAGGCGAAGGCCAGCGCCTCGGCCTGGCCCCAGTCGACGTTCCCCTGCCCTTCGAAGGGCTGGCGGCGGCGCCCGAGCACGCGCTCCAGCCGCGGGTTGGCGCCGAAGCCCCCCGGGCGGGCCAGCAGCGCGTCGTTGAGTTCGCGCAGCGTCTCGGCCAGGACGGCGGTGGCGATGCCGTCGAGCGCGGGCGCGACCGGTAGCGGCTCGGCCTCGTCCTCGACGTGCCCCGCGGCCAGCTCCTCGTGGGCGGCCTGGAGCCGCTCGCGCGCCTCGCGCGCCAGCCGCTCGGCCTCGTCTGCCGTGACGACGCCCGCGGCCTCCAGTTGCTCCGCGTAGAGGGCGCGGACGGTCGGGTGCTCGGCGATCTGGGCGTAGAGGAGCGGCTGGGTGAAGGAGGGCTCGTCGCCCTCGTTGTGGCCCCAGCGCCGGTAGCCGATCAGGTCGATCAGGAAGTCCTTGTGGAAGCGCTCGCGGTAGGCGTGCGCCAGCCGGATCGTCGCCAGGCAGGCGGCGGGGTCGTCGGCGTTGACGTGGACGATCGGGATCTCGAAGCCCTTGGCGAGGTCGCTGGCGTAGAGGGTCGAGCGGGCGTCGCTCGGCTCGGTGGTGAAGCCGATCTGGTTGTTGACGATGACGTGGGCCGTGCCGCCGGTCTGGTAGCCGGCCAGCCGCGAGAGGTTGAGCGTCTCGGCGACCACGCCCTCGCCCGGGAAGGCGGCGTCGCCGTGGATGGCGACGGCCAGCGCGCGCTGTACGTCCTGCCGGGGCGCGCCGCGCTCGCCGCGCCGCTCCTGCGCCGCGCGCGCGGAGCCCTCGATGACCGGGTTGACGAACTCGAGGTGGCTGGGGTTGTCGGCCAGCGTCAGCAGCACCTGGACCAGATCGCCCTCGCGGAGCGCCTTGCGCGCGCCGAGGTGGTACTTCACGTCGCCGGTCCACCCGTAGTTGATGCCGGTCGAGCCCTCCGAGGGGACGAGGTCCTTGTTGGGCGCGGCGTGGAACTCGGAGAAGATCTTGGCGTAGGGCTTGCCGAGGACATGCGCCAGGACGTTGAGGCGCCCGCGGTGGGCCATGCCGACGACGACCTCGCGCGTGCCGGCCTCGGCCGCGGCGGCGATCAGCTCGTCGAGCATCGGCACGAGGGTGTCGCAGCCCTCGATCGAGAAGCGCTTCTGCCCCTGGAAGGTCGTGTGCAGGAAGCGCTCGAAGACCTCGACCTCGGTCAGCCGCGCCAGCAACGCGCGCGCCTCGTCCGCCGACAGCGGCCCCCGGAAGGTGCCGGCCTCGACCGCCTCGTGCAGCCAGGTCCGCTCGGTGTAGTCCTGGACGTGGTCGAGGTCGTAGCCGATGTGGCCGGAGTAGATCGCGCGCAGGCGCTCGATCGCGTCGAGGCAGGCGCCGAACTCGGGGCCGGCCTGCGGCCAGACGATCGTCGGCGGCAGCGCGGCCAGGTCGGCGTCGGTGATGCCGTGCGTCGCCGGGTCGAGCATCGGGTCGCCGGGGCGCGGCGCGCCGAGCGGGTCGACGTCGGCGGCGAGGTGGCCGTACTCGCGGATGCTGCGCGCCAGCCGCGCGGCCAGCACGACCTTGATCACGTCGCGCCCCGCCGCCGGGGCGGCGGCCGGCGCCGCGGCGACCGCCGTGGCCGCGCCCGCGCCGTCCGGGCCGGGCGATGCGGCCTCGGCCGGCGGCGTCAGCCTGGCGAAGAAGGCGCGCGTCGCCTCGTCGACCGAGTTCGGGTCGCGCCGGTAGCGCTCGTAGAGTTCGAGAGCGTAGCCCGCGTTCGGGCCGTAGAAGGCATCCCACGTAGTCATCGTATCCCTCGTTCCGGCCCGTCTCTACCGCGGGCCGCGTGGCTTCCCTAGCAAGTATCTTACCAAAAGGCTACTCAAGAGGGCGGGGGAAGGACGGAACCGCAGAGGCACAGAGGCACGGAGAGACGAGGAGAGAGGACGGAGGAAAGACGAACGACGAACGACGAACGACGCTTCGTCCTTCGTCCCTCGTACTTCTTCTCGCCCTCTCCTTCGTTCTCTGTGCCTCTGTGCCTCTGCGGTTCCGTCCTCAGCGCGCGGCCTGGAGGGCGGGGAGTTCGGCGGCGATGCGCTCGATGGCGGCGATGGGGGTGTCCTTGCTCCACGAGCAGAGGACTTCGGTGACGCCGACCTCGCGGTAGCGCTCGACGAGGTCGCGGTAGCCCTCGGGCGAGGTGAGCGGGTCGAAGCCGACCCGGCCGGGCCAGGCCGAGGCCGACCAGCGGATCGTCGCCGGGTCGCGCCCGACCTGCGCGCACGCCTCCAAGAGCACCTTGCCGCGCTCGCGGATCTCGTCGGGGCTGCCGACCATGTTCCAGACGTCGGCGTGGGCGGCGGCGATGCGCAGCATCTTCGGGCCGCTGGTGCCGAAGAGGAGCGGGATGCCGGGACCGCGGAGCGCCTTCGGCTCCGAGGGCGCGTCGCGCAGTTGGTAGAAGCGGCCCTCGTAGGTGGCCCGGTGCTCGGTCAGCAGCGCCTCGACGACCTCGACCGCCTCGCGGAAGCGCGCGACGCGCTCGCCGGCCGAGGGGAAGGCGAAGCCGTACGCTTCGTGCTCGGCCGCGTACCAGCCGGCGCCGAGACCGAGGATCAGGCGGCCGTTGGAGATGTGGTCGACGGTGATCGCCTCTTTGGCGAGCAGGGCGGGCGGGCGGTAGGTGTTGCCGCTCACCAGGACGCCGATGTCGACGCGCGAGGTGGCCATCGCCAGCCCGGCCAGCGCGGTCCAGCCCTCGAAATACCACTGGTTGCCGGCGCGGTCGGCGCCGCCCATGAAGTGGTCGAAGAGCCAGGCGCTGTCGAAGCCGAACGCCTCGATCCGCCGCCAGCGCTCGACCAGAGTGTCCCAGTCCGCCGCCTGCGCCGTGCAGAGCCCGAGGCGCATCCGCGGTCGCCCCGCCGCCGGCCGTCCCCCCGTCATGCCCCCCCTCCAGTCCCCGCATCGGCCGGGGCGCCCCTCGCGCCCGGACGCGCCGGCGCCATCGCCGCCGGCCAGGCGCTATCGTCGGGCCAGCGCCGCGTATCGTCAAGCGCGGCGCGTGATCCGTATGCGAACATCGCGCGTAGACCTGGAAGGGCGAACCGCACGCGGGGAACCTTTGCGGAGCCAGCGTCGTCCCTGATGCAATGGATCGCGGCGGGGAGGCGGCCCCCCGATCCCCCCATCGCTGGGGGGAACCCGCCTCGCGCATCGCGGCCATCCGGGGCGCGGGAGGTCGGGCACCGGCGTCCCCTCGCCACGGTGTTGACGCCTGGTTCCCCCAGCATTGGGGGGGATCGGGGGGCCGCGCCGCGCGTTGGTGAGCAGCGTGCCGGGGTGCTATACTGGTAGGAGAGCCGCGCGTAGGATTAAGGAGACGGGGCATGTTCGAGGGTCTGTTGCAGCCGACGCATCTCATCATCATCCTGATCCTCGCGCTGGTCTTCTTCGGCCCGAGCAAGCTGCCGGAGCTCGGTTCGTCGCTGGGGAAGAGCATCCGCGAGTTCAAGCGCAGCCAGGAAGACATCGACGAGATCAAGCAATCGGTGAAGGGCTCGGTCGACACGGTGAAGCACTCGGTCGATTCGGTCACGCATTCGGTGACCTCGGCCGTCGCGCTGGAGCCGGTCCACGTCGCGAGCCGCCCGGTGGCCGTCGCGCCCGAGCCGGCACCGCTGCCGAGCCAGCCGGAGCCGCGCCACGAGGGCCCGATCACGCTGCCCCGCCAGGAGATCGACTAGGCGCCCGGCTCCGCCCTCGATCGCCCCGACAGAGCAACACACAGGAGCCCCCGGCGGCGCGCCGCCGGGGGCTCCGTATTGCCAGACAGGCGCCCCGTCTATCCGACTACCCGACCACGCGACTCTCAGGGCACATACAGCCGCTCGCGCTCCTCGTAGTCCTCCATGTCGTCGCGCATGAAGATGAAGGTCGCGCCCTGGCGGTTGGTCGCCGCGTTGGGCGTGCCCTCCTTGTCGAGCGCGATGATATTCATGCCGCCGGCATAGGCGTCGTCGACCGCGTGCAGGTCGCGCATCGCCTCGGCGAGGGCATCATTGAGGTTGAGGCCCATCTTCAGGTAGAGGACGACGCTGCGGGCGGTGGCGGCGCGGATCGCCATCTCGCCGCGGCCGGTGCAGGCGGCGGCACCGTAGCGGTTGTCGGCGTAGTTGCCGGCCGCGATGATCGGGGAGTCGCCGAGGCGGCCGGGGTACTTCCAGGACCAGCCGCTGGTGCTGACGCCGCAGGCGATGTTGCCCTCGCGGTCCTGCGCGATGAAGTTGACCGTCTCGTTGGGCTTCTCCGGGTCGGCGGCGAGTTTGGCGAAGTGCGACATGGTCTCCATGTACTTGACCATGTTCGGGTCGGTCCCGGCGCGGTCCTCCAGGCGCTTGCTCCAGATCGCTTGGGCCTCGGGCGTGAGCAGATCCTTCTCGGGGAAGCCCATCTCTTTGGCGAAGCGCTCGGCGCCGGCCCCGACGATCAGGACGTGGGGCAGTTCCTCCATCACCTTGCGGGCGATGGCGATCGGGTGCTCGTAGTTGCGGATGGCGCCGACCGCGCCCGCGGCGAGCGTGCGGCCGTCCATGAGCGAGGCGTCGAGCTCGACCTCGCCGATCAGGTTCGGCAGGCCGGAGTAGCCGACGCTGTGGTCCTCGGGGTTGCTCTCGACCGGCTCGATGCCGGCGACGACGGCGTCGAGCGCGCTGCCGCCCCGGCGGAGCACCTCGACGGCCTGGCGGATCCCGACCCGCCCGTTGCTGCTGGCGACGACGATCACGGCTGTTCTGCCTCCCTTCGCTGGCCTGCGCGGGCTGCCGCGCCCGCCGCGTCGCGCCGACCGACCCGCGCGACGGCGCGAGTGTACCAGAGCGACCGGGGCGGCGTGGAGCGTGGAGCGTGAGAGCGTGAGGTCGCGGGCGCGGCCTGACCGGGGCCAGCCGGCGCGGGCCGGCTTCTTGCGCCGCAGGCGCCCCCCAGCCGCGGCCTCGGCCGACTGGCCCCCTCGTCACTCGTCACTCGTCACTCGCTTGCCCGGCCCGCGCGTAGGACTTCGCGCCTGGTACTACCAGGCGGGCCGAATTGCCTTGTGTTCGCTGGCGGAACTCGCTATCCTTGATCGGCAGACGACACTGGCCCGCGCGCCGCGACGCGGGCCGGAGGATGGGCAGATGGTGGGGCGACTGCTGGCGGCCCTCAGCTACGTCGGGCTGACCGGCGCGCTGGCACCTCTGGCACAACCCGATAACCGCTTCGTCGTGCGCCACGCCCGCGTGGCGCTCCTCCTCCACCTGCTGCGCGTCGCCCTGGTCATCCCCGCGCTCCTCTGGCCGCTCGCCGCCCTGTCCGACCCGGCCCGCCTCGACGCCGTCCCGACCCTCGCGGCCAGCCTGAGCCTGCTGGCGGTCCTCGGCGTGGCCCTGCCGCTCACGCCGGCCGGCCTCGGCCCCTGGGTCGTCGGCGTGCTGACCGCGACCTGGGCGCTCGACATCTTCGGCTTCGTCATCGCGCTCGGCGGCCTCACCGCCGACTGGCACGCCTTCTTCCACGCCGACTGGCCCAACGTCAACCAGAGCCGTTTCGCCCGCCGCCAGCGCGACCCCGCGGAGATCCTGCGCGAGAAGGAGCAGCTGGCGCAGTTGCGCGAGGGCCGGCTGGCGCGCGTCCGCCAGGCCGACAGCGTCGCCGCGCGCGAGCGCCAGCGGCACGGTACCGTCGAGGGCCTGCGCGCCGAGTTCGCCGACGCGAGCGCCCGCCGCGCGCACCTGACCGAACTGCTGCGGCTCGGCGAGATCAGCGAGCGCCGCTACGGCGAGCAGGCCGCGCAGCTCGACGCCCGACTCAGCGAGCTCGCCACGCAGATCGCCGTCCTCGGCGCGCGGCGGATGCCCCTCGCGGAGATCGACGGCCGCCGCCGGCGCGAATTGCCGACCGACATCCTCGTCCACGCGCCCTTGCAGACGCTGGCGATCACCGCCAGGAGCGGCGTCCCCCTCTTCACCTACGGCAACTTCCGCCTCGACGAGGCGCTCGTCACCGGCATCCTCGCGGCCTTCAACAGCATCTCGGAGGAGGTCTTCGGCGCGGAGGTCCACAAAACCGAGCTGGCGGAGGGCCAGGTGCTCTCCTTCGTCCACGCGCGCTGGACGGTGACGATGGCGGTCTTCGAGGAGGACCCCTCGCCGATGCAGATCCGGCTGCTGCGCGACATGGTCGACGAGTTCGAGCGGGTCAACGCGCTCGAACTCGGCCGGCCCGCGCCCAACCCCGCACGGCTGCGCGAGGTGCGCCTCCCGTTCAGTTTCGCCGAGGCGCCGGCCGTGCCGTAGACGGCCTGGCGGGGACCGGGCGGTTGGAGCCGCGGCTGAATGGCCTGCGGCCGCGAAGTCCGCCTCCGCGGGTTGGGCGGAGCCCAGCCCGCACATGCGGACATCGCGGCGAGTACCCTGTGTGCGCCTCCCACTGAGGCGCCGCTTCAACCTCCCACCTCAGCCCGCTGCGGCAGGCGCCGTCACTCGTCACTCGTCACTCGTCACTCGTCACTCGCTCGTCGCTC
>DASSSV010000668.1:0-15942 GCA_035708265.1 Thermomicrobiales bacterium
CCGGACCCGCTCTTCCTGACCGGCCAGAATCTGGCCTTCACGCAGGACGCCGCCACGGTCCCCGCGCGCCTGACCGCCCACGCGCGGACGATGGCGCAGGGCGTCTATCGGGTCGCCGAGCAGTTCTACGTCGCGGTCGGCTACGGGCAGGCCAATATGACGATGGTGGTCGGGACCGATGGGGTGCTGATCATCGACTGCCTGGAGAACGAGGAGGTCGCCCGTCAGGCGCTGGCCGACCTGCGCCGGTTCAGCGACCGGCCGATCAGGGCGCTGATCTACAGCCACAGCCACCCCGACCACATCTCGGGGGTGCGCGCGCTCCTCGACCCGGCCGACGTCGAACGGGGACGGGTGGCGATCTACGCGCACGAGCGGCTGCCGACCGGGATCCGGGGCAACCCGAGCCTCGGGCTCGTGCCCCCGCTGCGGCTGGCCTACACGTTCGGGCTCGGCCTCGAGCGCGGCCCGGAGGGCTGGGTCGAGACCGGCCTGGGGACCCAATTCTGGCCCGGCACCACCGGCTTCCTGCCGCCGACGACCCTCTTCCGGGGGTCGCTCGATATCGAGGTGGCCGGCATCAGAGTGCAACTGCGCGAGGCGCCGAGCGAGTCGGACGACGAGCTCGTGGTCTGGTTCCCGGACCGGCGCGTCGCGTACGTGGCGGACGTCGTCCAGGGCGAATCGCTGCCGAACCTCTACGCCCTGCGCGGCGCCGTCCGCGACCTCTGGCAGTGGATCGGCGCGGTCGACCTGCTGCGGGCCTACGAGCCGGAGGCGCTGATCTTCGGCCACGGTCGCCCGCTCGTCGGGCGGGACGAGGCCCGGGAGCTGCTCACCGCCTACCGCGACGCGATCCAGTATATCCACGACCGGACCGTCCGGCTGCTGGCGCGCGGCCTCACGCCCGACGAGCTGGTCGAGGTCGTCGACGCGCTGCCGCCCCGCCTGCGCGAGCACCCCTGGCTCGGGGAGTTCTACGGCACCGTCGTCCAGACGGTGCGGCAGCTCTACCACAACGCCTTCGGGTGGTGGGAGGGGGACCCCGCCACCATCGACCCGCTGCCGCGGCGCGAGCGCGCCGCCCGCTACGTCGCGGCGATGGGTGGTCGCGACGCCGTCGTCGCCGCGGCCGCGCGGGCGCACGCCGACGGCGACTACCGCTGGGCGGCGGAGATCCTGACCCACGTGCTCCGGCTGGACCCCGACGATCGGGACGCGCGCCGGCTCAAGGCGGACGCGCTGCGCCGGCTCGGCTATCGGGCGGTCAACCCCATCTGGCGCAACAACTACCTGATGGGGGCCGGGGAGCTTGACGGGACGCTGGATCGCCCCGGGCTCCTCGCCACGCTGCGCGCCATGGGCAACCCGGACATCGCCGCGACCACGCCGATCCCGCTGCTCCTCCGCGCACTCGCGACCCGGCTGAACCCGGCGCACAGCGAAGGGGTCCGGCTCCGGGTGGGCTTGCGCTGCACCGACACCGGCGCCGGCTACGGCCTCGCCATCCGCTCGGAGGTGGCGGAGCCGCTCGCGGGCGCGCCACCCGACGCGACGCTCGCCGTCGAGACCACCGAGCCGACGCTGCGCGGCCTCCTGACAGGGCGGCTCGCCTGGCCGCGTGCCGTCGAGGACGGCGCGGCGACGCTCACCAGGGGCACCGCCGAGGAGGCGGCGCGGTTCTGGGGCCTGTTCGATCCCCCGATGGGCGACCTCCCGGCACTCGCGCTGCGGTAACCGCGGCGTCGCCGCGACGAAGTCGCCCTGATAGGTCGCGCTTGCCGGCGACGCCGCCGTGCCTCAATCGCCGCGGCGCGTCCCGGCGCCGTAGATGAAGAAGGTCGGCGTCTCGTGGACGGCGACATCGAGGCCGTGCGCCGCGCAGCGCGCCGCCAGCGCGGCCGGCTCGTAGAAGTTCTTGACGATCTGGTAGGTGCGGCCGTCGTTGAGCTTGCGCGTCATCAGTTGCTCGCCCGTCTCGGGGAGCGTCTGGTCGCGCGCGGTGGAGTCCGGCTCGCGCCGGTTGTCGACGAAGAATAGCGCGCCGCCCGGTTTGAGCGCGTCCGCGACCGTGCCGAGGAAGGCGTCGAGGCGCTCCAGCGGGACGTGGGAGAGCCAGAAGCCGAAGCAGACGGCGTCGTAGCGGCGCTCCGGCCGCCAGGCGAAGAGGTCGACCAGGACGTAGCTGACGCGCTCGCTCCCCACCTTCGCCCGGTTGATCGCCACCATCTCCGGCGAGGCGTCGACCGCGGTGATCGTGCGGGCGGTGCGCGCCAGCCGGTCGGTCCAGATGCCGGTGCCGGGCGCCAGCTCGAGCACGTCGCCGGTGATCCCCAGCGCGCCGAGCGCGGCGAAGACCGTCTCGGCCTCGGCGAACCAGCGCGCGTTCGCCTCTGGGCCCTTGTCGTAGCGCCCCTGGCGGTAGAACCACTCGTCGTACTCCGCCGCGCGCTGCCGGTAATACTCGGCCATCTCCGCCAGCGTCGCCTCCGGCACCGTGTCGCCCATGCGCGCTCCTCTCCTCCCGCTCAGTTCCCGGTGTCCTCTGGTATCCGAATCAGCATCCAGCCAGCGCCGCCGCTCTCCACTGGCGACCGACGACTGACGACTCACCCCGCCGGCCGCTCCAGCGCCAGTTCGACGCGCCAGCGGGCGAGCTGGGCGAGCGCCCGGTCTACCAGCGCGCGGTGCGCCGGGTCGTTGAGCCAGCGGCTGACGCCGGAGGGGTGCGGCAGGGGCAGCAACCGGAACTCCCCCTCGCGCCGCCAGGTGCCGACGACCGCCTCCAGCGGGGCGGGCGGATAGTATTCCGCGATCGCCATCTTGCCGGCGAGGAGGACGACCGCGGGCCGCAGCAGCGCCAGTTCGGCGCGCCACCAGCGCGCGCAGAGGGCGCGCTCGGCCGGGCTCGGCGGTCGGTCGCCCGCGCCCGAGCGGCTGCGACCGGGGTCGCAGCGCGTCACCGAGGTGAGGTAGACGTCGCGGCGCAGCGCCCCCGGCGCGAAGCCGGCCTGCCGCAGCCAGCCTTCGAGCACCCGACCGCTCGGCCCGGCGAACGGCACGCCGGCGACGTCGGAGCGCGCGCCGGGGGCCTGACCGAGCAGGAGGATCTTGCAGAGCCCCTGCTCACCGGCGATCGGGTTGGCGCGCGCCAGCAGCCCCTCCTCCTCGCAGGCGCGGCAGCGCAGCAGGTCGGCCTGCAGGGCGCACAGGCGGGCGGCGCGGTCGCGCGTCTCCGTCACCATCTCAGGCCACCCGCAGCGGCCAGACGCGCAGGTCCGCCACGCGGACGTGGGCATCGTCCGCGACGAGCGCGAGGCCGCCGCCCGCGCGGCCCTCGGCCACGACCGAGAGCAGCAGGTCGTCGTCCAGCAGCACCTCGACGACGTCGCGCAGGGCGATCACGCGGAGGGAGAGTGGAGTATCCGGTCGGAGCGGGACTTGCCGCTGCGCGAGCGGCCGCCAGGCCACGCCGCAGGCGACCCGGGCTAACTCGACCACGCCGACGCTGCCCGCCTCGACGTCGAGGATGACGCCGAGGCCGATGCCGCGGTCGTCCAGCCGGAAGCCGAGGCCCGCGCCCCGCCCGGCCAGGACCGTCACCGTCGCGATGAGCATGAAGTCGGGCGCCTCGCCGCGGAGCGCCAGCGCGTCGGTGCCGATCGCGACGCGCCCCTCGGCCGCGCCGTCGCCGATCGCCCACACCCCCGGCCGCTCCCGGCGCGGGTCGCACGGCGCGGCCGCCAGCGGCGGGACCAGCGGGTCGCCGCGGAACGGGTCGAGGAGCGGCAGATAGCGCAGGCGGAGACCCCGGTCGTCGGCCGCGACCAGTTTCGGCAGGCCGAGGCTGCCGCGCGGCGCGCCGACGCCGAACGGCTGGGGATAGGCGTTGAGGTAGTAGGCCAGTCGGCCGAACGGCGTCGCGACGGTGCGGCAGACCCAGGCGCTCGTCAGTTCCATCCGGCTGCCGATCAGCACGTCGCGCGGCGGGCGCGTGTAGGGCCCGTCGCGCCGCTCGGCCCAGAGGACGTGCGTCCCGGCGACGAGGTCGGGGTCGCTGGTCTGGAGCCGCCCGCCGAAGCGCGGCGTGGTCGAGTGCAGCAGGAACCAGCGGCCGTCCAGCTCGAAAACGTCGGGGACTTCGAGCATGACGAAGCAGGCGGGTACGTCCAGCGGCGGGCCCGCCTCCCAGCGCAGGAGGTCGGGCGAGCGCAGCGTCGCGACCGTCCCCCGGCCGCTGACCGGCCCGGTCGCCCGCCGCGCGCAGAGATAGGCGATGTAGCCATCGCCGTCGGGCAGGATGCAGGGGTCGCGCCAGGCGACGTTGTCGAGCGGGCCGGTGGCAGGGTCGGCCTCGTACCAGCGCGGGTCGGGCGCGGAGACCGGGTTGCCGGGGTACTTCGTCCAGTGCAGCAGGTCGTCGGAGACCGAGACGCCGAGTTTGTCGACGCCGCCCTGCGCCGCGCCGTTGACGAGGTAGAAGCGGTCGCCACGCCGCACCGTCGTCCCGGTGCGCAGCGGGCCGGCGTCCCAGGCGTCGCCCTCGCCCTTGACGTAGGCGGGCTCGACGTCGGCCCAACGGACCAGGTCGGTCGAGACGGCGTGGCCGACGGCGGTGGTGTCGCGCTCGCCGGCCCGTTTCTGCTGGTAGAAGAGGTGGTAGCGATCCTCGTGCGGGAAGAGCCAGCAGTCCCACAGCGCGCGGTCGGGCCGGCTCGTCTGGAAGAGCATTAGGCGTCCTTCGGTCTGTCATCCGGGCGGTCACGCGGGACGCGGCAAAACGCCGCCCCCGCCAGGTAAGTCTACCCCGCGGCGGGGCGGCGGCTCAAGGAGCTTGCGCGCTGCGGTCGTGGCGGGGGGCGGGGCGGCTGAAGCCGCGGCTGGGGGCGAGGCCCGCAAGCGGGCACCCCGCGCACGAAGGCCGCCGGCGCGGCCTGGGTACGCGGCCACGTCCAACCCGCGCAGGCGGGCTTCGCGGCGAGCGTGAGCGAGCCTCCAGCCGCGGTTTCAACCGCGGGCGCGCGGCGACGACCGCCGCACCCTCTATCAACCGTCAACTACCAACCATCAACTGCCGCCTGCCGCCCCGTCAGATCGCCGCCGCCGACCCGGCGCCCTCGCCGATGCGCCGGTAGCCGGGGTAGAGGGTCACCACGCCGAAGATGAAGACGGTGACGATGGCCCCGCAGCCGAGCAGCGTCAGCGGCGTGCCGGCGAGGTCGGCGATGGCGCTGATCGGCAGGACCGTCACCGGCCGGATCGACTGCGCCATCATGTAGACACCCATGACCCGGCCGTAGACGCTCGCGTCGGTGTTCATCATGATGAGTGTGCTGTTCAGGGCGAGGTAGGCGTCGCTGCACATGCCCATCAGGAAGAGGCAGGGGATCACCGCCAGGAGGAGCCGGTGATAGGTGAAGAAGCCGAAAGAGACCAGCCCGACGCCGAAGGTGATGCCGAGCACCTGCTGCAAGAACGCCTTGCGCGGGTAACTGGCGAGGTAGGCGACCGCCAGCGTGCCGCACAGCGACCCGATGCCGCCCGCGCTGAGGAGGATGCCGAGCCCGACCGAGCCGATGTCGAGGTCGTGGACCGCGACGACCGGCATCAGGCTGATGTAGGGCAGGCCGATCGCCAGCGGGACGAAGCCGAGCCCGATCAGGGCCAGCAACTGCGGGTGGCGGAAGACGTAGGCGAAGCCGTCGCCGACGCTGCGCGCCACCCCGCGCCGCGCGCCGACCGCCGTGCCCGGGTTCTGCACGCGGTAGACCGACCACCAGACCCAGATGTAGCAGCCGGCGATGATGTAGAAGACGCCCGGGATGCCGATGAAGGGGACGGCGATCAGCAGGCCGGCGATGGACGGCCCGAGAACGCGGGTCATGTTCATGCCGGCGTTGTTGAGCGCGAGCGCGTTGGCGAGCATGTCGCCCTTGCCGACGACCGCGGGCAGATACGCCTGGCGGGCGGGCATGTTGAACGAGAACGCCGCGCCCTGGAAGAACCCCGCGACGATCAGCCACTGGATCGTCATCAGGTGGGTGCTGAGCAGTACCGCCTGGAAGAGCGCGATCAACCCCAGCGCCGCCTGGGTCCAGAGGAGGACGGTCCGCTTGGTGAAGCGGTCGGCGAGGACGCCGCCGATCGGCGAGAGGACGATCCGGGGCGCGCCCATCGCCAGCGTGACCAGGCCGAGCGCGAAGGCGTTGCCGGAGAGTTCGTAGGCCAGGTACCCCCGCGCCACCTGCTGCATCTGCATGGCGAACCAGGAGCCCATGAAGCCGAACCAGAGGATGCGGAAGTCGGTGACCTCGAGCGATTGGAAGGTGCGCTGGGCGACCGCCCCGAGGCGCGCGCGGGCGCCGATCGGCGCGGCCGCGCCCGCCGCCTGCGCCGTCTCCCGGTCGAGTTCGATGGTCATCGGCGACCCTCCCCGGAGGCGCGCCGGCCGGCACATGGCCGGCCGTGGGACGCGACAACTCGCGCCCGCGCTACACCGGGCTCCCCGGCGCACGGGCGCGACGCTCTGGACCGGCCACACCGTCGAGGCCGAGCCGCGTCACCGCTGACGGGCTCGCTGTCCTGGCTCGCCATGTCCCCTCCGCGGAATCCTCAACCCTTCCGTAAACGTTAGATTGAGGGCAGTATGGCAGCAACAGCCGTCGGGGTCAAGCCCTCCAGAAAGTACCGGGTGCCGGTCATCGTTGCGCGTTGGATCGGGGACCGGCTGCGCGGCGCGCGCCAGCGACCCTCCAGCGTCGGTGTCACCCGGCCGCCGGCCCCGGCCGCTCCCGCGGCACGATCCCGATCGCCCCGTTGACCTCCATCACGGCGAAGCGGATCTCGTCGAGCCGCGCGTAGCCCCGCTCGCGGAGCGCCGCCAGCAAGTCCGGCTCGGTCAGTCCGACCCGGCGCAACTGCGCGGGGATGGCCTGCCCGTCGTGGACCAGGACGACCGGCGCGCCGACCAGGAGCCGGCGCAGCCGCCGCGAGCGGGGCAGGAGGGCGGTCAGGACGCGGTTGGCGACGAGGAGCGTGGCCGCGGCGGCGAGCCCGGCCGCCAGCGAGCCGCTCCCGTCGTACAGCCCGGTCTCGACGGCGCTGCCGAGGAGGGCGATCACCAGATAGGCGGGCAGCGTCCGCTCGGCCATCAGCGGGCGGCCGACCCGGCTCAGGCAGAGGATCAGGAAGAGGTAGATGGCGAGGGTGTGCCAGACGACGACGGGGATGAGGCCGAGGGTCTGCGCCACGGCCGCTCAGCCCTCCCGCCCGCGCCCGGCGGGCACGACGCTGATCTCGCCGTCCAGTTCCAGGACGGCCAGTTCGACGCCGGCCAAGTCGGCCACGCCCTGCTCGCGCGCCGCCGCCAGCACCTCCTCCTCGGTGACACCTTCGCGCCGCAGGTTGCGCCGGTTGAGTTCGCCGTGCTGCGCGACCACCGTCGGCGTCCCCACCGCGCGCCTCTCCAGCCCCGGCCAGTAGGCGTCGGCCTTGGCGAAGAGCCAGCCGAGCAGCATCAGCGTCCCGGCCGAGACCAGCGCGACCGTGACCTCGCTGTGCGCCTTGGTCATCGCGTTCTGCACGGCGTTGCCCGCGACGAGGACCAGCATCAGGTCGTAGACGTTCAGTTCCCCGATGTGCCGCTTCCCCGAGACGCGCACGCCGACGATCAGGACGAGCAGGACGATCGCCGTCCGCGCCGCGATCGCCGTGAGCCCGACGACCCCCACCTCGTTCATGCCACCCTCCCTCGCGAACATCCGCCGATCGCGCGTCAGGTCGTGCGCAGGCCGCGGAAGCGGCGGTGCGTGCGGTGGACCTGCGCCTCCTTCGGCACGACGCTGATCGTCCCGTCGACCTCCAGCACCGCCAGGCGGATCGCGTCGAGGCTCGCGACGCCATGCTCGCGCAGCCCGGCCATCAACTCCTCGCGCGTCACCCCCTCGCGGCGCATCCGCGACCAGCGCGGGACCCCGTCGCTGACCAGGACGACCGGCTCCCCGACCATGCGGCGCTCCAGCGCCGGGAAGTGGTCGAGGAGCCAGGTGAAGAGGCGGTTGAGCGCGAGCAGGGTCAGGGCCGAGACGAGCCCCCCGACCAGGGTGTTGTCCCCGCCGACCAGCGCGTTCTGCACCGCGTTGGCGATGACGACGATCAGGACGAGGTCGTAGGTCGTCATCTGGCCCAGCTCGCGCGTGCCGAGCAGCCGCAGGCCGGCGATCAGCAGGACGTAGATGATCGCCGTCTTCGCGACGATGCCGAGCACGACCGGCAGGTCCGGGTGCGAAAAGACCTCGCCGAGCCACGGGCCCATGGTGCTCCCCTCCGTGTCGGCCGGCGGCCCTCACCTCCCACGCCCCCCTCTCCCAATCCTGGGCGAGGGGGTGACTCACCGTGTACGGGGTGCCGCTCTTCCAGATCCTCGCTCATGAGGACGGAGGAAGCGCGCACACGGCGATCTCCCCCTCGCCCGGGATTGGGCGAGGCGGGTGCCCTCTGGGCGTGGGGGGTGAGGGCGGACAGCCTATCCCTCCACCTCGTTCGGGGTCTTCTTGTCCATCTCCCCGGCGCGCTTGCTGCGCGGGCCGACCTCGCCCAGCCAGCGCTCCTCGGCCTGGCGCGTCTCGCCGTCCGCGCGGGCGACCTTGCTGTCCTCGTCGGGCGTCAGGTCGCGCGACTCCGCGGCCGGCCAGACGGCCTCGCCCTTGTCCGCCGCGTCGCGCGTGGGCTGCTCGTGGGTCTCGCTCATCGCCACACTCCACACGTATCCACACCGGGCGCAATGCCGCCCGCCCCCCCGGCACGCAACTCCCGTGCCCGCCCGCGGGAATCGCAAAGGCGGGGAGCCGGGCACAACGCCCGGCTCCCCGCCGCCGTGTTGCTCTGCGGTTGTGGCGCGGCTACTGGCGCGCGGCGCTCGCCGCGACCGGCCGCAGTTCGCGGCCGCGCGTGCCGTCCTCGGCGTGGTCCTCGGCCCCGCCGAGGAGGCCGGGCAGCGCCACGGCCAGCACGTCGTCCACGGTCGTCGCCGGCACCCAGCGCACCTCGCGCCGCATGTCCTCCGGCAGGTCGTCGAGGTCGCCCTCGTTGCGGTGCGGGAAGACGATCGTCCGCAGGCCGGCCCGATAGGCCGCCAGCGACTTCTCCTTCAGCCCGCCGATCGGCAGGACCTGGCCGCGCAGCGTGATCTCCCCGGTCATCGCCACGTCCTCGTTGACCGGCCGGCCGGTCAAGAGCGAGACGAGCGCGGTCGCGATCGTGATGCCGGCCGAGGGGCCGTCCTTCGGGATCGCGCCGGCCGGGACGTGGACGTGGATGTCCGCGTCCTTGAAGAAGTTCGGCTCGATGCCGAGGTGCGCGGCGCGCGAGCGCACGTAGCTGAGCGCCGCCTCCGCCGACTCCCGCATCACGTCGCCGAGCTGCCCGGTGATCAGGAGCTGGCCCTTGCCGGGCATCTTCGTCGCCTCGATGAAGATGATGTCGCCGCCGACCGCGGTCACCACCATCCCGGTCGCCACGCCCGGCACCGCCGTCCGCGTGGCGATCTCCTCGTAGAAGAACCGCGGGCGCCCCAGGTACTCGTGGACGAGTTCCTTCGTCACCGTGCCCGGCGCGGCCTTGCCCGCCGCGATCTGGGTGGCCACCTTGCGGCAGACCGTCCCGATCTCGCGCTCGAGGCCGCGGACGCCGGCCTCGCGGGTGTAGCCCGCGATGATCTCCTCCAGCGCCGCCTCGTCGAAGGCCAGCTCGCCCTCCTGCAGCCCGTTGGCCTTGCGCTGCTTCGGCACCAGATACTTCGCGGCGATCTGCCGTTTCTCCTCGTCGGTGTAGCCCGGCACCTGGATGATCTCCATCCGGTCGCGCAGCGGGCCGGGGATCGTGTCGAGCTGGTTGGCCGTGCAGATGAACATCACCCGCGACAGGTCGAACGAGACGTCGAGGTAGTGGTCGCGGAAGTTGTTGTTCTGCTCCGGGTCCAGCACCTCCAGCAGCGCCGACGAGGGGTCGCCGCGCCAGTCGTTGCCGATCTTGTCGACCTCGTCGAGGACGAAGACCGGGTCGTTCGAGCCGGCGCGCCGGATCGCCTGGATGATGCGGCCGGGCAGCGCGCCGATGTAGGTGCGCCGGTGGCCGCGGATCTCGGCCTCGTCGCGCACGCCGCCGAGCGACATCCGCGTCAGGTGCCGCCCGAGCGCGCGGGCGATCGACTGCGCCAGGCTGGTCTTGCCGACGCCGGGCGGGCCGACGAAGCAGAGGATCGGCTCGTGGCTCGGCTCGTCCTGCGCCTCCGCGCCGCGCTCGACCTTCAGCTTGCGCACGGCCAGGTACTCGAGGATGCGATCCTTGGCCTTGGTCAGGTCGTAGTGGTCATCGTCGAGAATCTGGCGCGTCTTGGCGATGTCGATCTCGCCCTCGGTGCTGACGTTCCAGGGCAGCGAGGTCAGCCAGTCGAGGTACGTCTTGATCACGCCGTACTCGGCCGCGGCCGGCGGCAGCTTGGTCAGGCGGTCGAGCTCGCGCTCCGCCTCCTTGCGCGCCTCCTCCGGCATGCCGGACTCGTCGATCTTCTTGCGGTACTCGTTGGCCTCGGCCTCCTGCTCGCTGGTCTCGCCGAGTTCCTTCTGGATCGCCTTGAGCTGCTCGCGCAGGAAGTACTCGCGCTGCGACTTGGAGACCTCCTCCTGCACGTCGCTCTGGATCTTCTTGCCGAGCTCCAGCACCTCCAGCTCGCGGCTCATGAAGCCGTTGAGCATCTCCAGCTTGGCCTTGACGTGGTCGAGCTCCAGGAGTTGCTGCCGGTGCTCCGGGTCGAGCCGCAGGTTCGAGGCGATGAAGTAGACCAGGTGCTGCGGCTCCTCGACGTTGATCGCCGCGGTCAACAGTTCGTCCGGCAGGTTGGAGACGAGCGAGACGAGCCGCTGGAAGAGCTCGAGCGCGTTGCGCACCAGCGCCTGCACCTCGAGCGTGTCCTCGACGACCTCCGGCGCGGGCGCGACGCGCGCGCGCAGGTAGGGCTCGGTCTGCGTGAACTCCTCGATCTTGATCCGCTCGAGGCCCTGGATCGCCAGGCGCACGGTGCCGTCCGGCACGCGCATCATCTGGTGGATCACGCCCATCGAGCCGATCTCGTAGGTGTCGCCCGGCCCGGCGCTCTCCTGGTTGGCGTCCTTCTGCATGACCAGGCCGACCAGGCGGTCGCCGTTGATCACGTCGTCGATCAGCCGCAGCGAGCGCGCCTGCCCGGCGGCCAGCGGGACGACGGTCAGCGGGAAGACCACCGTGCCCTTCAGCGGCAGGATCGGCAGCTCGGCCGGCACCTTCTGGCCGGCGCGCGCCGCCCGCTCCGCGGGGGCCTCGTCCCGGGGCGCCTGCCCCTCGGCCGGGCCCGACGGGTCGCCGGCGGTCGTCGCGACGTCCTCCCGTTCCTCGTTCAGTTCGTGTTCCGCCATTCCCTCTTACTCCTCGCCCGCACGCACGGCCTGCGCCACCTCGGTGGCGCGCGGCACGATCCGCCGCGGCGCGGATTTGGGCAGGACGACCTCGAGCATCCCGCCGTTCAACGTCGCCTCGACCCGTTCGGGGTCGATGCTGAAGGGGATGAAGACCTCGGCCGCGAAGGGGCCGTAACTGATCTCCATCTGGTGAAAGACCCGTCGCTCCTCGCCGGGCGCGCGCTTGCGCGCGCCGCGCAGGTGCAGCAGTTGTTCCTCCACCGTCACGTCGAGCGACCCCTCGTCGATCCCCGCCAGTTCGGCCCGCACGACCAGCGCCTCCGCGGTCTCGTAGACCTCCAGGTGCGGCCTCCACCCGCCGGCGACCTGGTGGTGCATGATTCGCTGTCGGTTGACCAGCGTGCGGAACAGTTCCTCCATCTCGGTCTGAATCTGCTCGGCCTTGCGGCCGTAGGGCTTGCGCCGGTCCATCGTTCCTCCTTGCCGCCAGGCACCCTGCCGGCGTCACCCGCTCGTAGCCCCCGGCGCCCGCCGCGCGGGGCCGGGCCCGGCGCATCGCAGCGAGTGGGGTGCCAGGGGAGTGCCTCAGTAAGTATAGGCCCGCGGGGCGCCGTTTTCAAGCCTCTCGGGTCAGCCTTCTTGATACGGGCCTTAGCAAGTTTCCCCACCCGGCGCGCTTGTTGACGATAACGACGGGCGGGCGCGGGCTATTCCGCGCCCGCGCGGGGTGCGTCGCAAGGCGCGGGCCGCGACGGAAAGTCGGGCGGTCGGGCGGTCGGGCAGAGAGACGAGACGGAGAGCGGAAGATGGAGGGCGGCAAGACCGGCTGCAAGGTGGGCGATGCGCCGGCGGTTGCCATCGCCCCGCGCCCGCGTCCATCACCGGGGCTCAACTACCCGACTGCCCGACTGCCCGACTGCCCGGCTCACCGCCAGGGCGAGTAGAGGAGCACGATCGAGGCGAGGCCCCAGAGGACGATGCAGGCGAGGAGCGGCACGTCGGTGAGCAGCAGTTGCTCGGGGCTGCCGCCCTCGTTCTTGCGGTAGACCAGGTAGAGGTAGCGGAAGATCGCGTAGAGGACGAAGGGGATCGTCAGCATCATCGAGTGGTCGCGCGGCAGGTTCTCGGCCGAGAAGGTGTAGAGCGCGTAGGCCATCACCGTCGCCGAGGTGACGACGGCGATCATCTCCTCCAGGAGCGTCGCCGAGTACTCCTCCAGGATGCGGCGGTGGCGGCCGGCCTCCTCGTTGAGCAGCATGATCTCGGCGCGGCGCTTGGCCAGCCCGAGGAAGAGCGCCAGCAGGACGGTGCAGACGTAGAGCCAGGGCGAGATCGGCACGCCGATCGCCACCGCGCCCGCCGCCGCGCGCAGGACGAAGCCGGCCGCGATGGCGAAGACGTCGAGGATGACCTGGTGCTTGAGGACCAGCGAGTAGGCCACCTGGACGATGACGTAGACCCCGATCACGCCGGCCAGCGCCGGGCGCAGCAGCGCCGCCAGCGCCAGCGAGCCGCCCGCGAGCACGCCGGCCAGCGCCCAGGCCAGGCCGACCGGCAACTCGCCCGCGGCGATCGGCCGGAAGCGCTTGCGCGGGTGCATCCGGTCCTGCTCGACGTCGAGGATGTCGTTGACCAGGTAGATCGCGCCGCTGACCGCGCAGAAGAAGACGAAGGCGGCGACCGCCTCGGCGAGGGCGGGCGGGTCGAAGACACGGCGGGCGAAGACGAGCGCGGCGAAGACGATCGCATTCTTGGTCCACTGGCGCGGCCGGAGCGCCGCCAGCATCGCCAGCGGCAGCGGCCGCCGCGCGCGGGCCGCGGCGGTCCGCGCCGGCTCGCCCGGTTCGGCCGTCCCCTCCGGCGTCGCGATCGTGTTCCGGACCATGCTCCCCCGCCCTGCCCATGACAGTCCGCACGGCGCCGCGCGGCGCATACGGTATTGTAACGCCGGGAGCCGCATTATGGTTCACCCCGCAGGTAGCCGATTCGTCCCGATTTGGTTGAGGCGGCGGGGGACACGGGCGGCTGAAGCCGGGCCTGGAGACGCCCTGCGGGCGCCATGAAGCCCGGCCTGCGCCGGGCTTTCGGATAGCCCCAGCCCGACGCCGGGTGCCTTCTGGGCGCGGGCTCCGTGGCAGCGCAGCCGTCTCCAGGCGCGCCTTCAGGCGCCAGCCTAGCCCCCACACGACACGCTCCCACACTCCCACACTCCCACGCTCCCACGTCCCGGCGCCGCGTTGACAGCCGCGGCCGGCATCGCTACGCTCGCGGTGGGCGCGCGGCGCGCGCGCGGGCCGGGCACGGGTGAGGGGCGATGGGCGCGGGGACGACCGGCGAGGGCGGGGGCGGGCACCGCTACCCGGCCATCGCGGTCGACATGGTGATCTTCGCGGTGGCGGGCGACGACCTGGCGGTCCTGCTCGTCCGGCGCCGCAACGAGCCTTATCGGGGCCGCTGGGCGATCCCCGGCGGCTTCGTCGAGGAGGGCGAGTCGCTCGACGACGCGGCCGGGCGCGAACTGCGCGAGGAGACCGGCGTCGCCGACGTCTACCTGGAGCAGCTCTACACCTTCGGGGAGCCGGGGCGCGACCCGCGCGGCCGGGTGATCTCGGTCGCCTACTTCGCGCTCCTGCGCAAGCCGCGCGCCGTGGCCGGGGCCGACGACGCCGAGGATGCGCGCTGGTTCCCGCTCGGCGCCCTGCCGCCCCTCGCGTTCGACCACGCCGCGATCCTCGACTACGCGCGCGTCCGGCTGCGCTACAAGATCGAGTACACCAACGTCGTCTACAGCCTCCTGCCCGACACTTTCACCCTGACCGAATTGCAGCGCGTCTACGAGATCATCCTGGGCCGGCCGCTCGACAAGCGCAACTTCCGCAAGAAGATCGGCTCGCTGGACCTGGTCGAGCCGACCGGCGGCGAGCGGCGCGAGGGCGCGCACCGCCCGGCCCGGCTCTACCGCTTCCGCTCGCGCGAGCCGATGATCGTCGAGATCTTCTGAGCCGAAGGCACCTCGGATGCCACTCTACCACTTCAGCGAAGACCCGACGATCGCGCGCTTCGTCCCCCGCCCACCGCTGGCCCGCCCTGAGGTCGAGCCGCTGGTCTGGGCGATCGACGACTGGCACGCGCCGCTCTACTACGTCCCGCGCGACTGCCCGCGCGTCTGCTTCTGGCCCCTCCCGACGACGACGCCCGAGGATCGCGAGCGCTTCTTCGGCGGCGTCGCCGACCGCATGGTCATCGCCATCGAGGCGGCCTGGTTATCCCGCCTGCGCGCCTGCGCGCTCTACCGCTACACCATGCCGCCCGAGACCTTCGTCTCCCTGCACGACTACGGCGCGCACGTCAGCCGCGAGACGGTCGTGCCGCTCGCCGTCGAGCCGCTGGGTGACCTGCTGGCGCGGCTGACCGAGGCGGGGGTCGAGTTGCGCATCTGCGGCTCGCTGGTGCCGCTCGGGCGCGCGATCATCCGCGCCAGCCTCCACTTCTCGCTGATCCGCATGCGCAACGCGGCCGGCTGGGAGGCGTAGCGGGGCGCTACCCGCCGCCCGTCGCCCAGGCCGCGCAGCGGCGCATCGTCGCGGGGTCGGCCGGGAAGAGGTCGATCAGGCGGAAGCGGGCGTCGCGGACGAAGGTCTCGGACGCGAGCCGGAACTGCAGCACGCCCGCGCCCGGCACGGCCAGCCTGAGCGGCACCAGCCCGCGCGCCGCGCTGGCCGGCGCCGGCTCCCGCCGCACCACGCCCCAGTAGTGGCGGAAGCGCGGCAATTCGTCGAGCCGCGCGAGCACCGCCGCATACCAGGGCTCGCCGTGGAACTGCTCCATCTCGTAGCGCAGCGCGCGGATCATCGCGGGCAGGAAGACGTCCGGCTCGACGACGAGCGGCGCGACCGGCGAGGCCGGGTCGAACCAGGCGGCCAGCAGCGACGCGCCGGCCAGCCCCCCGAGCGTCGGGTCGCCCGGCGCGACGCCGAAGAGGCGCGGGACGTGGCGGTTCCAGGCGACGAGCCGGTGCGTGCAGTCGAGCACGTAAGCGGGGAAAGCGACCTCGTCCAGTTCCCGGTGGCAGGCGGCGCGGGCCCAGGCGACGTCCTCGTCGGTCGGCGGCGGGGTCGCGACGGCGTAGCCGAAGAGCTCCAGTACCTCGCGCCGCTCGCTATAGCGCGCCCCCAGCGCGGCGAGGACCCGCTCCAGCGTCGCGCGCTCCGGCTGGGCGACCTTGCCCGACTCGACCCGCTGGAGGTAGCCGGTCCCCAGGTCGGCCTCGGCCTCGACCCACAGTTGCGTCCGCCCGGCCGCCTCGCGCGCCGCCCGGAGGCGCCCCCCGCCCGGCGTCCGCGACTCTCGCGATTCCCGCCCGCGCATCTCCCCGCCCTCACCGGCCGAATTCGACTCCGGTGACGATGACAGCCCGGTCGTCGCTCGCTAGCATAGCAAAGGAAGGGGTTTGGTACGGCCCTCACCCCCCGACCCCCTCTCCCAATGC
>DASSSV010000669.1:0-5726 GCA_035708265.1 Thermomicrobiales bacterium
CGCGAAATAGCCGCCCGAAGGTGTTGCCCATCCCTTGCTCCCGCTGCGAGAGGGTGCGCCCGACCGGGCGCGCCGCG
The DNA here is from genome assembly GCA_035708265.1 of Thermomicrobiales bacterium. Classification (GTDB taxonomy): domain Bacteria; phylum Chloroflexota; class Chloroflexia; order Thermomicrobiales; family CADCWN01; genus DASSSV01. The sequence goes on from DASSSV010000669.1 coordinate 78, forward strand.
CCACCCCCGCGGCGGACATGATAGCCAATGGCGGCGCTCCTGTGAAACGCGCGGACGGGCCACCAGCCGCTACGCAAGCGCGAGTTCGTCGGCGCGGGGCCCAGATTCGTGCTGACGCCGGGCAGAGCCAGGCCGGCGCGGCTTGCGTTACGGCTACTCGCAACACGCTACCTCCTCTGCGGTGTGGAATCGGCCGCCGTCGACCGTTCACGGCCCGGCCCGAGAGGTAGCGCACGGGCGTGCCTACCTCGTAGAGGCGTAAGCAAGGGGATAAGCCTCGCGGGTGCTGGCAAGGCCCAGCTTCTGCTCGAAGGCGATGGCCTCCTTGATGAGCTCGCTCTGGCGGTACGCTTGCCGTGCCTCGTCGCTCTCCCAGATGACGGCTGTTGTGGATTCCCCGCGGCCCGCGTCGTGGTAGTGATAGATCGCGACAACGCCCGGCTGCCGTTGCATCCGCGGCAAGAGCCCTTGCAAGAACTCCTCAACTCGCTGCGCCTGCTCACCCGTCACCTGGCTCTTCGTCAGGCTGATCACCATCGCGGTCTCCTTCCTGCATGCCCCGCGTCACTTCGTCCATGTGAGCCGCTCCCGGCTCGTCCCTACTCGAAGCGGCGCGCCTCGCCGCCCGTGCTGAGATGGTACTTGCGCTGCAACGCGAGCGCGGTCTCCGCGTCCGGCGGCCCGCCGAGCCTGGCCCGCAGCGCCGCCATCTCCCACCAGAAGCCCTCGTAGCCGGGCGGCGAGAGGATGATCAGCATCCGGGCCGGGCCGGGCCCGGGGTTGGCGAGCGAATGGAGCATCCCCCGGGGCACGAGCATCACCGCCCCGGCCACGCCGGTCAGCGTCCGCTCGCCGAGCCCCAGCTCCAGCGTCCCGTCCAGGACGTAGATCGCCTCGTCGGCGTCCTCGTGGACGTGCGGCGGGGGGCCGGGCGCCGGGGGCGGCGCCATGGTGAACTCGGTCAGCGAGTACGCGCCGCCCGTCTCGGCCCCGCTCAGCGGGAACGAGGCGCGATTCGGGCCCAGGTCGGCCACCTCCGCGTCCCCCGCCTGGCGCAGGACACCGGTTGGGGCCCAGCCAGCCGGCGCCTTCCCCGTCGACTCCGCAGGTACGCTCACGATGCACCTCCTTCAGTCTCTCGTCCGCCGAGCGGGTGCCGCGCGAAGAAGGCGGCGAGCGCCCCGGCCAGGTCGCGCGGGTTCTCCACCTGCAGGAAGTGCATCGCGCCGGGGAGGACGTAGCCCTCGGCGCGCGGCAGCCAGGCCAGCAGCAGCCGGTGTGTCTCGCCGAAGCGCGGCCATAGCGCCTCGCTCCGCTCGCCGAGCACGCTCAGTGTCGGCTGTGCGACGCGCTGCGCCTCCGCCTCGCCGAATGTCCAGCGCAGGGCTCCCGGCACCTCGCGCTCGAACCACGTCGCCGCGTCGGCCACGGCCTGCTCGACGGCCCCCGGCCGCACCTGCCCGAGGCGAGCACGGTAGCCCGGCCAGCGCGCCTCCAGGAACTCGTCCACCGCGACCGGCGCGCCCGCCTCCCGGTAGCGTTGCCTGCCGCGCTCCAGCGCCGCTCGGTACGCCTGGGCGCTGGCTCCCACCATCAGCCCCGGCTCCAGCAAGGCCAGCGAGTGGACGAGCTCGGGCGCCTCCAGCGCCAACTTCAAGGCGACGCAGCCGCCGAAGGAGTGCCCGACGAGGTGGGCCCGCGCGACGCCGCGGTGCCGCAGCAGCGCCCGGCAGTCCGCCGCCTGCTGCTCCACGCTCGTCGGTCCGGGGGGTGGCTGCTGCCGCCATAGCCCCGCCGGCGATAGGCGATCAGTCGGTAGCGGCCGGCCAGATCGGGCTCGGCCAGCAGGGAGCGGAAGGTGTCGGCGATGAACGCGCCGTGGATGCACACGACCGGCTCACCGCCGCCCGATTCCTGATACTCGAGGGTGATGCCGGCGACGTCCGCTCGCGCCATGGGCTGTTCCTCCCGGTAGATGCTACCCGGCAAGCTCCTGGAGGATCGCCGCCAGTTCGCGGGGCGCGGTGAGCATGGCCAGGTGGCCGGTCGCGATCTCGCGCACCGCCCAGCCCTCGGCCCGCGCTCGCGCTGCGAACGGCCCGAAGACATCCGGGGTCGTGGGTGGGTTAGCCGTGCAGTGAATGAACACGCGCGGCAAGGCGGCGCTCGCGGCGTTCCCCGGGGGCACGGGCTCGGTGTAGGTGGCCACGGGCTGGGGCGTCAACCGCGCCGCGATCCACGCAACCAGCCCCGGATCGGTGACGCCGAAGAGGGCCGGCGGAGGGGCTTGTGCCAGGCCGCTCGCCGCCGCTGAGGCGGCGTCCGCGATGGCTCGCCGCTCCGGCGGCCACAGGTCGGCCTCGCTCTGGCCATCCTCGGGGACGTAGGCATCCAGGTAGACCAGCAGTTTCAGGCGCCCGGCCACCTGCGCCGCCACGCCGGTGATGACCATGCCCGCGTAGCTGTTGCCGACCAGGATCACGTCGGCGAGGTCCTCGTAGAACAGGAGGCCGGCGACATCGGCGATGTGCGTCGTCAGGTCCACGCCACACCCGAGGAGATGGGCGCGGTCGGACAGACCGGTCAGCGTCGGCGCGTAGACCGCATGCCCCGCCGCCCGCAGCAGCGGCGCCACCTGGCGCCAGACCCAGCCGCCGCCATTCGAGCCGTGGACCAGGACGAAGGTCGCCATGCTGCCACCTCCACTTTCGCCGCCGCGCCCACCGGGGGTGCCGCGGCCGCACCGGGTCGAGCCCGATCCGGTCGCCTGGCCGTCGGGCCCCCGGCATCGGGTCCTGGCGGAGCCGCGCCCGGCTCGCGAGATGAGCACACCGGCCGGGTGCGCGTGCGGGGCAGCGGGCGGGACGTGTCGGCGATGCGCCCGCCGCGGATGCACACCACCGGCTCGCCGGCGCCCGCGTCCTCGTACTCCAGCGCGATGCCGGCGACGTCCGCTCGCTCCATGTCCGCCCTTCTCTAGCGGGAAGTGCTGCCAGTGCGCCCCGCGACCGCAGTGGCCGGCTACCCCGCCGCCAGTCTTACTCTCACGTCCACGTCCTACGCGAACAACGGTTCCGTCGACTCGGCGCTGAACTGGCGCGGCGCGCTCGAGTGGACATCCCTCATTCGCCCTGCGCGGGGACCACGCCGAGCTGCCGCATCATGCCCAGGTCGTCCGCCTGCGCCCAGTGCTCCACGATCTTGCCGTCCGCGATGCGCATGATGTGGATGCCCGGGACGGCGACCTGCTTGCCCGTCGGCGCGATCCCCATGAAGGCCCCCCGATGCGTGCCGTGGCCGACGCCGCGCAGGACGACCTTGTCCCCTTCCGCGATCAAGTCCTCGATCGTCGTCTGCCAGTCGGGGAAGGCGGCGGCGAAGAGGCCCAGCGCCTGCCTCAGTCCTTCCCGGCCGGCTCCCCCACGGCTGTGGTCGATCATGTCCGGGGCGGCGAACTTGTCCACGGCGTCGAGGTTCAAGGCGCCCTCCATGAAGCGGCGCACCAGCTGCTTGTTCTCCTCGGTCGACATGGCGTCCTCCCGTCTGCCGGTGTAGCCGGTATCAGCTTCCTCTGAAACGCGTGAAACGTGCGAGCGGGCCAGGCGGGCGCCTCCGCAGGTGGTGCCGTGCTTGGGGCCGCCACCCGGTCGGACGCTAGCGCCGGCATCAGCCGGTGCGCGCGTGGCGCTACCAGCGCGGCCCCCCGCTGGAGGGCGGCCGTCGCCTCCGCCACGAGGCATCGCACGATGTCGGCCGCGGGCAGGATGTCGGGGATGAGGCCGACCGTCTGCCCGGCGAACGGCACGAACTCGTGGAACCGCCCGGCCTGCAGCGCCGGCAGCATCTCGTCGCGGATCGCCTCCCTGCGCGCGGGCGTCGGCGCGGCGCCCGGCCCAGCGCGCCTGGAAGGGCGTCCGCAGCGCCCGCGGCACCGTGCCGTAGCCCGGTTGCCCTGGCCGGGGCAGGATGTCGTTCCAGAACTCCACCTTCACGGCCGCCTCGGCGTGCCCCGCCACGATGGCCTCCTTCCACGCCGCCGCGATCGGGGCCTCGACGGAGGCAAGGAAGCGCGTGCCCGGGTTCACGCCGACCGCCCGCAGCACCAGCGCCGCGGCGAGCCCGCGGCCGTCGGCGATCCCGCCGGCGGCGACCACGGGCAGGCGTCGCACCGCGTCCACTACCTGCGGGATCAGCGGCAACGCCGCCACGTCCTGCCCAAGGCCGCTCGCCTCCCCGCCCTGAGCGATCAGCACATCGACGCCCCGCGCCGCCGCTTGCTCGGCTTGCGCCACCGTACGCACCTGATGGATGACTTTGGCACCGGCGTCGTGCGCGCGCCGCACCAGGTCCCCGGGGTCGCCCAGGGCGAAGGACACGATCGGCGGCCCGGCCGCCAGGGCGACCGCGAAGCTCTCCTCGCTGAAGTCGGACACCAGGAAGTTCACCGCGAATGGCCGGGCGGTCCGGGCGCGGATGCGCGCGAGCTCCTCGCGCAATTGGTCGGGAGATCGCTGGCTGGCCCCGAGGCTACCGAGACCACCGTCCTCCGACACCGCGACGACGAGGTCGGCGTTGGTGAAGGGGCCCATCCCGGCCTGGATGATCGGGTGGTGGATGCCGAGCAGGTCGCAGAGGGCGGTTCGCATGGCGACGTTCCTTCCCACTGGCGTGAGAACCGGGCCGGCGGCAGTTGCCGGCAGTATACGCCCCCGCGGCGCGCCCCACCCGGCGGACCCGCGTTGTCGCATCGCGATCGCAAGCGCGACGCAGGCTCGCGCAAGGGGGATGCACGGGGTCCGGCGCCGCGTTCTCCCGGGCCGTGGCGGCAACGACGAACAGCCCTTGAGGGCCGAGCAGCCGACGAGGTGTCCGCGCCGGCCCGACTACACCTGCTCGGCGAACGCCGCCACCGCGGCCGCGAACTCGGCCGGTTTCTCAAAGTAGGTGACGTGGCCGGAGCCCGCCAGCTCGACCAGGCGCGCGCCGGGGATCGCCTCGGCGAGGATGCCGGCGATCGCGCGCAGCGCCGGGTCGCTCTCCTCGCCGCGGACGATCAGGCAGGGCACGCGGATCCGCGCCAGGTCCGCGGGCGAGATCTGGTACGGCGGCATCGTCAGGTCGCCCAGCAGCTCGGCGGCGTTGGCGCGGTAGGGGTTATCGCGCCGCGCCTCGGGCAGCGCCCGCCAGAGGCCGGGGCAGACGAACGCGAAGAAGGCGTCGACCGCGGCGCGCGGCCCGCCGCGGGCCATCGCCGCCTCGACCCCCGGTTTCAGCCGCGCCACGAACGACTCGCCCGCCTCGGGATCGAGCGCCAGCAGCGGCGGCTCCGAGAGGACGGCGCCCTTGACGAGGTGCGGGTAGCGCCGGACGACGTCGGTCGCGACGCGCGCCCCGCCGCTCGACCCGACCACGATGCACGGGGCGAGCCCGAGTGCCGTGATGAGCCCCGCGGCGTCGTCGGCGTGCAACTCGACCGTGCGCTGCGCGACCCGGCCGAGCGGGCTGCGCGAGTGGCCGCGCCGGTCGTAGGCGACGCAGCGGAAGCGGGGCGAGAGCCGCCGCACCTGGTCCGCCCAGACGCCGGCGTCCCCGCACATCCCGTGGATGAAGAGCAGCGGCGGCCCGTCGCCCGCCGCTTCGTAGTAGAGC
>DASSSV010000670.1:0-6190 GCA_035708265.1 Thermomicrobiales bacterium
GACGAGGTCGAACGCCTGGCGCTGCTCGTCGCGCTGCTGGAGGGGATCGACGCGGCCTACGACGACCTCTGGCGCGGCGACACGGCGGCGGTGCGGCGCGCCTGGCTGGAGCGCGCGGCGGGGCTCGGCGAGGCGGTGCGCGTCGAGACGGAGGCCGGCGCGCTGACCGGCCGCTTCGCCGGCGTGGACGAGGACGGCGCGCTGGTGCTGGAGACCGCGCGGGGGGCCGAGCGCCTGCTCGCGGGCGACGTCGTCCTCGGCCCCCGGCCGGCGGGCGGATGTGGAGCGTGGAGCGTGGAGCGTGGAGCGTGACCGGGCGGCGGGCGAGGCGACGCCGGCCCGCGCGGACGCGACCCCGCTGCGCCAGCTCGCCCCGGACGACCCCGCGGCGCCCGCCGCCATCGCGGCGCTGCTCGGCGCGACGGCCGGCGAGGCGCCCTTCCGCTACCGCGGGACGCCAGTCCACCGCCTCACGCTGGAGCGCGCGGTCGGCGGGCCGCTGCGGCTCGACCTCTGGCCCGCGCTGCGCCGGGTCGACGTCGCCTGGGGCGACTCCTTCGCCGTCTTCACCGGGATCGAGGCGGTGCAGTTCGTCCCCGGCGTCGAGGTCATCTTCCGCCGCGCCACGCCGCCCGGCTTCCTCACCGTCACCGTCGCGGGCGCGGTGCTGATCAAAGCCTGACCGCGTGGCATCCGGCGTGCGGCCTTCTGCCGTACCCGGCGGGGACGCCGGCCGCGCGGCGGGCGCCGCCCGGATAGCGGGCGCCCGCGTCAACCGGGCGACGCCGCGTGTCGCCCCCACCGGACTCGGGCGCGGGGATGTCGCCGGACGCCGCGCGCCATTGAAACGGTCCTTCCCGCGCGCCGTAGATACGAGCGTAGCCGGCGACCGGCCGCGGGGCATCGGCCCGCTATCAACTACGAGCTATCAACTCCCAACTGACGACCGACGACTGACGACGAGAGAGGGGCGCATGGCGGCGACGACGGGACCGGACGGCGGCGGGGGCCGGCAGGCCGCGTTGGAGGCGCGCGAGGTCACGCGCAGCCTGCCGCTCGGCCGCGAGCGCATCGACATCCTGCACGGCATCACCTTCCGCATCGAGCCGGGCGAGTTCGCCGCGATCATCGGCCCGTCCGGCTCCGGCAAGTCGACCCTCCTCGGCATCATCGCCGGGCTCGACGCGCCGACCGGCGGGCAGGTCCTCGTCGACGGCGTCGACATCACGCGGATGAGCGAGGCGCGCCTCGCCGGCATCCGCAACCAGAAGATCGGCATGGTCTTCCAGGCGTTCAACCTGATCCCGACGCTGACCGCGCGCGAGAACGTCGAGGTGCCGCTGCACGTCGGCCGGCACCCCGGCTCGCCCGCCGAGCGCGCGGCGGCGATGCTCGACCTGGTCGGCCTCGGTCACCGCCTCGACCACAAGCCGAACCAGCTCTCCGGCGGCGAGCAGCAGCGCGTCGCGATCGCGCGGGCGCTGGCGACCGACCCGGCGATCGTCGTGATGGACGAGCCGACCGGCAACCTCGACGCCAGGAACGCCGCCAACATCCTCGGCCTGATCCGCGACCTGCGCGCGCGCACCGGCACGACTTTCATCATCGCCACGCACGACCCCACCGTCGCCGCGGCGGCCGAGCGCGTGATCCGCCTCTTCGACGGCCGGGTCGTCGCCGACGGCACGCCGGCCGAGGTCGGCGTGAGCGAGGCCGCGGCGGTGGCGCGCGAGGCGCAGGCGCTGGCGGCCTCCGCGCGCGAGGACGGCGGGCGATGAAGGCCGCGTTCTACCCGCGCTACGCCGTCCGCTCGCTGCGGCGCGGCGGCCAGCGCACGCTGCTGGCCCTCTTCTGCGTCGCCGTCGGCGTGATGGCGATCGTCGGGCTGCAGCTCGTCGGCGGGATGATCCAGGATGCGCTCGTCGGCAACGCGCGGGTGATCAACGGCGGCGACGTGACGGTGCGCGCGACGACGAGCCCGCTGACACAGGGCGACCTCGCGGTCTTCGCCGACCTCCAGCACCAGGGCGTTATCGATGCCTACACCGCGACCTACGAGGTCGGGACACAACTGCCGCGCCCGGACGGCCGGCGGACGATCGTGGATCTCCGCGCCGTCGACCCCGCCGCCTTCCCGCTCGTCGGCACCCCGACGCTGGTGCGCTCGACCGGCGGCGACTTCCGCGCGATCCTCGACCAGCCGGGCGGCGCGGTCGTCAGCCAGTCGCTCTTCGACGCGCTCGGCGGCGACCTCGGCCGGACGATGCGCATCACCGCCGGGACCGACGGCCGGCAGTTCGACGTCCGCATCGCCGGCGTGCTCGACTCGCAGAGCGCGATCGCGCAGGGGCGGACGCTCTTCATCTCGCTCGACACCTTCCGCCGCGCCTCGCCCGCGCCCTTCGGCTACACCGCGGTCTTCACCACGACGGCGGACCAGGCAGCCGCCGACCGGGCCGAACAGCTCATCCGCCAGCGCCTGCCCCTGGCGACGACCGAGACGGCGAGCGCGCTGCTGAAGCAACTCGCGGACCAGGTGAAGTTGCTCAACCGCTTCCTGGTCATCGTGGGGCTGCTGGCGCTCCTGATCGGTGGGGTCGGCATCGTCAACACGATGCAGGTGCTCCTCTCGCGCCGCCGCGTCGAGATCGCGATGCTGAAGACGACCGGCTATCTGCGGCGCGACCTCGCGCTCCTCTTCGGGTTAGAGGCGGGGCTGCTCGGCCTCGCCGGCGGGGCGCTCGGCGCGATCGCCGGCATCGGCGTCGCCGCGGCGATCCGGGCGCTCTTCGAGCGCGCCTTCCAGCTCGCGCTCACGTTCCGGGTGGACCCCGGCGTCGTCGCCGGCGGCGTCGCGGTCGGGCTGGTGACGGCGCTGATCTTCGGTCTGCTGCCGATCGTCCAGGCGGCCGGCATCCGCCCGCAGGCGGTCTTGCGCGAATTGCCGGAAGGGGGGCGCCGGGGCGGGGCGCTGCAGGCGGCCGGGCTGATCCTGCTCCTCTCGGCCCTCTTCACTGCCCTGGCCTCGGTCATCATCGGCTCGGTCGTCTGGGGGGTGGCGGCGGTCTATGGCGCCTTCGCCGTGCTGGCCCTCCTCGCCCTCGTCTTCGGCGCGATCGTCTACGTCGTCGGCCGGCTGCCGGTGCCGGAGCGCTACACCGTCCCCTTCGTCGCGCTGGTGACGGCGGCGGCCGCGGCGGCGGGCGCGGTGGCCTACTTCGTGCCGAGCCTGCGCGGCGTGGCGCTCCTGGCGCTGGCGGCGATCCTCTGCGGGTACGCGATCGTGCTGGCGCCGCCCGAGTGGCGGATCAGCGCCAAGATGGCCTTCCGCAACCTCGGGCGGACCCGCGCGCGCACGACGACGACCCTCTTAGCGCTCTTCATCGGCGTCTTCGCGGTCGGGCTGGTGCTGGTGCTCGGCCAGGGCATCCGCGAGACGGTGAGTTCCTTCCTGGCGAAGCAGACCCGCTACAACGTGATCGCGCTGGTGCCGCGGGCGGAGGCGGCCGCGTTCAACCAGGCGCTCGGCAAGGCGCCGGGCATCCGGCAGCGCGAGGCGAACGACGTCGCGATCGGCATCCAGCCCCTCACGATCGACGGGCAGCCGATCGGCGCGCTGATCGGCCACAGCCGCGAGTTCAGCGACGACCAGATCTCCTCGGAGCTGGCCGCGCGCCTCCTCAGCGGCGTGCAGGGCTACGACCTGGCGCATGGGCAGACGCCGCAGGTGGCCGAGATCACCGCCGGGCGGGCGCTCATGGCGGCCGACGCCGATACGAGCAACGTCCTCCTCGACGACAACCTGCGCAAGAAGCCGCTCGCCCTCCAGCCCGGCGCGACGATCGAAGTGCTCAACCAGTTCACCGGCCAGCGCCGCACGCTCACGGCGGTCGGCTTCTACAAGATGAGCACGACCGGCATCAGCCTCAACCTCAACGCCGCGCCGATGCTCGGCCCGGCCGCGCTCGCGCAGGCGATCGGCGGCCAGGGGACGCAGACAGTCTTCTACCTCTCGGTGGACCCCAAGCGCACCGGCGACGTGACCGACCAGCTCACCCAGGCGGTGCCGCGCGCGCAGGTGCTCGACTTCGCCGACCTGCTGGCGCAGTTCGGGCAGGTGCTCAACAACCTGCTGCTGATGCTGACCGCGATCGCCTCGCTGGCGCTCGTCGCCGGCGTCATCATCATCGCCAACGCGGTCGCGCTGGCGATGCTGGAGCGGCGGCGGGAGCTCGGCATCCTCAAGGCGGTCGGCTACACCAGCCGGCGGGTTCTCGGCATCACCCTGATCGAGAACGGCCTGGTCGGCGGGCTCGGCGGGCTGCTCGGCATGGCGCTGGTGGCGCTGGCGACGGCGATCTTCAACTGGCAGGGCGACATCAACTTCGGCGTCAACCCCCTGCTGGCGATCGGCCTGGTCCTCCTCGTCGCCGCCGTCGCCCTGCTGACCGCCGCGCTGGTCGCCTGGGGCGCCGCGCGCGTCCGCCCGCTGGAAGTGCTGCGGTACGAGTAGGGGTGGGGAATCTGGGTAGTCGGGCGGTCGGGCAGTCGAGCAGCGGGGACGGGAAAGCGGGGGCTCAGAGCAGGCTCAGCGGGTCGACGTCGACCTGCCAGGGGGTCGGGACGCGCAGGTCGCGCAGGACGGCGTCGAGGTCGCCGCTGCGGACGACGAGCTGCCACTGGTAGAGGTCGCGCGCCTTCGCCGCGAAGCAGGGCGTCGGCCCCATGATGTCGACGTCCTCGACGCCCGCCGCCAGCGCGGCGGCGGCGACCGCGCGGGCGAAGCGCTCGCCCTCGACCGCGCAGACCGCCTCGTCGGCGTGGCGGAAGACGAAGCGCGCCAGCCGGCTGAAGGGCGGGTAGCGGTGGCGCCGCCGGAAGTCCAGTTCTTCCGCGTAGAAGTCGGCGTAGTCGTGCATGAGAGCCGCCTGGATCGCGTAGTGCTCCGGCGTGTAGCTCTGCACGATCACGCGGCTGCCGGGGCCGCGCCGCCCCGCCCGCCCGGCCACCTGGGTCAGCAGTTGGAAGGTGCGCTCGCCGGCCCGGAAGTCGGGCAGGTTGAGCAACGTGTCGGCGTTGATCACGCCGATCGCCGTCACCAGCGGCAGGTCCAGCCCCTTGGCGACCATCTGCGTGCCGACGACGATGTCGACCTCGTGCGCCTGCACCTTCGCCAGCAGCGCCGTCGCGTCCACCCGCGCGCTGAGCGCGTCCTGGTCCCAGCGCAGCACCCGCGCGCCCGGCAGGAGGGCGCGGACCTCGCGCTCGACCCGCTGGGTGCCGGCGCCGAAGTAACTCAGGTCCGCCGCCGCGGCGCCGCAGGCGGGGCAGGCGCGCGGGCGGGGCTCGCGCCCGTTGCAGCGGTGGCAGAGGAGCGCGTCGCGGTCGGCATGGAAGACCAGCGGGATCTCGCAGCGGGGACAATGCAGGACGTGGCCGCAGCGCCGGCACTGGACGACGGTGGCGGTGCCACGCCGGTTGAGGAAGAGGATGCTCTGCTCGCCGGCCGCCAGGGTGTCGCGCAGCAGCGCGACGAGCGCGCCGCTGAAGAGCCCGCGCCCGGCCGGCAACCCACCGCCGCGCAGCTCCTGGCGCATGTCCACCGCCTCGACCGTCGGCAGCGCCAGCGGCGCCGGCCCGCCGCCGCGCGCCGGGCCGACCCGCGCGCGCAATTCCAGCAGGCGCAGTTCGCCGCGCTCGGCCGCGTGGCGCGTGGCGACGTCGGGCGTCGCCGAGCCGAGGACGAGCGTCGCGCCGGCCAGGCGCGCCAACTCGCCCGCGACCGCGCGCGCGTCGTAGCGCGGCGGGGGCGCCTCCTGCTTGTAGGCCGTCTCGTGCTCCTCGTCCAGCACGATCAGGCCGACGTCGGGCAGCGGGGCGAAGAGGGCCGAGCGCGGGCCGATCACGATCGGGCGCTCGCCCGCGCGCACGAGTTCCCACTGGGCGTGGCGCTCGGCGTCCCGGAGCGCCGAGTGGAGCACCGCGACCCGGCCGGGGAAGCGGTTGGCGAAGCGCGCGACGACCTGCGAGGCCAGCGCGATCTCCGGCACCAGCACCAGCGCCTGCCGCCCGTCGCGCAGCGCCGCCGCCGCCGCGCGCAGGTAGATCTCGGTCTTGCCGCTGCCGGTGACGCCGTGGAGGAGGAAGGCGGCGTGCTCGCGCCGCGCCAGCGACGCCGCCAGCGGCTCCC
>DASSSV010000671.1:0-4502 GCA_035708265.1 Thermomicrobiales bacterium
CGACTATCCGCCGGCGACCGACGACCGACGACTACTGCCCGGCCGCGGCCGGGACGAAGACGCGGAAGGGCGCGGGCTGCTGCTGGCCGTCGAGCGTCGCCTGGCCCTGGAAGACGTAGACCGGCACCAGGTAGGGCGTGCCGTCGGACGCGGCCGCGACCGCCCAGCCGACCGTCACCTGCGTCACCGTCGCGGCGCCGCTGTAGACGGTCCCCTGCTGGATCTGCCAGGGCAGCGTCCAGTCCACCACGACGTAGCCCTTGCCGGCCTGGACGTCGGCCCAGGCGCTCGTCGCGCTCCGCAGCGCGACCGGCCGCGGCGTCGCGTTCGCGGGCCAGCGATAGCCCGCCGCGCGCACCGTGCCGGCGTCGTCCAGCGCGACGGCGATGCCGACGTCGCCCAGCACGGGGCCGGTGAGCGTCTGCAACTCGAAGGACACGAGGGTCTGGCCGGGGTTCGGATGGGTCACCGTGCCGTTGTCGATGCCGGACGGGAGGAGCCCGTGCGCGGCAAGCCAGCGGCGCGCCGCGGTGCGCGCGGCGTCATCGCCCATCGGCTCGGCCGGCGCCTGCGCCGACGCCTGTGCGGCCGTGTAGGTGATCAGCCCGTCCGCCACGGTGAGCGTCCCCTCCGGGGCGCTCACGCGGTAGCCGCCGCCCTGCGCGGTCACGGCGCCGTGCAGGCCGAGCGACTGCGCTAGCGCGGCGACATCTGCCGACGTGTAGTCCGGCCAGGTGACGGCGTAGGCGTTGGTCGACACCGGCGCGCCCGCGAGGTTGGCCGACTGCGTGTAGGTCAGGGCGTAGCGGTAGGGCCGCGCGCCGGGCGCGGGCAGCGCGACCGCGGGCACCACCGGCGTCGGGATCGCCGTCGGGGTCGGCGGGATCGGCGTGGCGGTCGGCGGGACCGGGGTCGGCGGGGTGTCCGCTTGCGGGCCTGGCGTCGCCGTCGGCGCGGCTGGCGGCGCGGCCGGCGGGGCCCCGCCCGTGCCGGTATTCGCCGGGGCCGGTGGGTTCGCGGCCGCCGGCGGGTTGGCGGCGGGCGGCGGCGGGGCCGGGGTCGGCGGGGCCTTGGTCGGCGCGGCCGCGACGGCGGCCGGCGTCGGCGTGGGCGGTGGCGGCAGGGCCGCGCCGCCGGTCGCCGCCAGCATCGCGCCGGCCAGGCCGTCCACCGCGCGGGACTGCGCGCTGCCCAGCGGCGCGGGCGTGCCGGTCGGGTGCGGCGTGCTGCGCCGCGCCGTCGCGGTCACGGCGGCCGTCGCGGCCGGCGTCGGGACGTCGGTCGGCTGCGCGGTCGTCGGCGTCGGCTGCGGGGTCTCGACCAGGGCGACGAAGGCGGTCGGCGTCGGGGTCGTCGCGGCCGCGGCGGGGGCGGCGCCCCGGCGCGCGCTGATCGTGAACATGATCAGCCCGATGCTGGCGAGCAGCAGCACCAGCGCCCCGCCGAGGGACAGCAGCGCCGACGGCGGCAGATTCCCCAATCGCTCGAAGCCACGGCGCTGGCTATTGTCGGGCGCTCGCACAGTCGGTACTCCCCTCGCGCTACGGCAGGTCACGGCGCGGCGCCCGGCGGGCGCGCGACACACCATCACTTGTACCGCGCGCGGGTGACCAATGGAATGGGAACAAGGTCCCGTTTCGCGTCCAGACTGCGGTAGGGGTGGGCTGGGAGTGACGAATGACGAGTGACGAGTGGGGAGGGGACGGGCCGGGCGCCTGAAGGCGCGGCCGGGGGCCGCTCCGCGGCACAAAGCCCGCCTGCGCGGGCTGGGTCCACGCGAGAGCCCAACGCGCGGGACGTGGGTTTCGTGGCGGCCGCGGGCCGCGAAACAGCCCCACCGCCGGCCGCCGGACACCCGGTATTCCTCGCGCGAATTGGCCCGACTTTCCCATGCCGCGCGGCGGTTTCCGCGCGGGCGCTATGCTACACTTGCGCTGGTGTATGCCCGTATGCCGCTTTCAGGTACAGCATCGCCGCCCGCGCCGGCGGGGCGGCGCGAGATGGGGTGAACAGGGTGGTACTCAAGAAACTCTTCCGCATCGGGCCGCGCGACGAGAAGCTGGAGCAGGGCCTGGAGAAGACCCGGCGCGGCGTCTTCCGCCAGGTCATCGAGATCTTCCAGCGCGGCGAGATCGACGAGGACTTCTACGACGACCTGGAGGCGGTGCTGATCGGCGCCGACATCGGCGTCGAGACGACCGAACTCTTGATGGACGAGCTGCGCGAGCAGATCCGCGCGCGCGGCCTGCGCACGCCGGCCGAGGCGCAGGAGATCCTGCGCACCGAGATGATCAAACTGCTCAAAGAGGCGACGCGCCACCGCAAGGTGAAAATCTTCCAGCGCGGCGTCCCCTTCGTCATCATGGTCGTCGGCGTCAACGGCGTCGGCAAGACGACGACGATCGCCAAGCTGGCGCACTACCACCGCGAGAAGTTCCGCCGCTCGGCCATCATCGCCGCGGGCGACACCTTCCGCGCGGCGGCGATCGACCAGTTGCAGGTCTGGGGCCAGCGCCTCGGCGTGCCGGTGATCGCGCACCAGCCCGGCGCCGACCCCGGCGCGGTCGTCTTCGACGCGATGCAGGCCGCGCACAACCGCGAGGCCGACATCCTGATCGTCGACACGGCCGGCCGCCTGCACACCAAGTACAACCTGATGCAGGAGCTGACCAAGATCCGGCGCGTGATGCAGAAGACGGTGCCGAACGCGCCGCAGGAAGTGCTGCTCGTCATCGACGCCAACACCGGCCAGAACGGGCTGCGGCAGGCCGAGGAGTTCGCCAAGGCGGTCGAGATCACCGACATCGCGCTGACCAAGCTCGACGGCACCTCGAAGGGCGGCATCGCCTTCGCCGTGACCAAGGCCCTCGGCGTGCCGATCTCCTACGTCGGCACCGGCGAGAAGCTCGACGACCTGACCGAGTTCAACGCGGAATCGTTCGTCGATGCGCTCTTCTTCGAGGAGATTCTGGAGGACTAAGGACTAAGGACTAAGGACTAAGCGGGCTCCAGCCGAGGCGGTTAGCCATCCCTGTGTCCGCGGCACAGCAACACTGAGTCCTGAGTCCTGAGTCCTGAGTCCTGAGTCCTCCGCATCGGAGGTGCGGGGTGTTCGAGAGCCTGAGTGACCGCCTGCAGGGGCTCTTCCAGCGGCTGGGGAACCGCGGGCGGCTCACGGAGAAAGACATCGACGAGGCGATGCGCGAGGTGCGCCGCGCCCTGATCGAGGCCGACGTCAACCTCGGCGTCGTCAAGGAGTTCGTCGCGGCGGTCAAGGCGCGCGCGCTCGGCGCGGAGGTGCTGGCCAGCCTCAGCCCCGGCCAGCAGGTCGTCAAGATCGTCAACGAGGAGCTGATCGCCCTCCTGGGCGAGGAGCAGGTGCCGCTCAACCGCGCCAGCCAGCCGCCGACCGTCGTCATGCTCGTCGGCCTCCAGGGCGCGGGCAAGACGACGTACGCCGCCAAGCTCGGCGTCCTGCTGCGCAAGCAGGGGCAGCAGCCGCTCCTCGTCGCGGCCGACATCTACCGCCCGGCCGCGGTGACGCAGTTGCAGGCGCTCGGCAAGCAGACCAACCTGCCGGTCTACGACGAGGGGGTGACTACCGCGCCGCCGCAGATCGTCGAGCACGCGCTGAAGGTGGCGCGCGACAAGGGGAACGGCATCGTCATCATCGACACGGCCGGCCGGCTCCAGATCAACGAGGAGTTGATGCAAGAGCTGGAGGACGTCAAGGCGGTGGCGAAACCGGCCGACATCCTCCTCGTCGCCGACGCCATGACCGGCCAGGAGGCGGTCAACGTCGCGGGCGAGTTCAACGCCCGCGTCGGCCTGACCGGCGTCGTCATGACCAAGATGGACGGCGACGCGCGCGGCGGCGCGGCGCTCTCCATCCGCCGCGTCACCGGCGTGCCGATCAAGTACATGGGCACGGGCGAGAAGGTCGACGCGATCGAGCCCTTCTACCCCGACCGCCTGGCCTCGCGCATCCTCGGCATGGGCGACGTGCTCAGCCTGATCGAGAAGGCGCAGGCGCAGTTCGACGCCGACCAGGCCAAGGTGATGGAGAAGAAGGTCCTCAGCGGGACCTTCGATCTGGAGGACTTCCTCAACCAGCTCCAGCAGGTCAAGCAGATGGGGCCGCTCGGCCAACTCCTCGAGATGATCCCCGGCCTCGGCGCGGCGGCGCGCAAGCAGGACGTGCAGGTCGACGAGGACGACCTCAAGCACATCGAGGCGATCATCCGCTCGATGACCCCGCAGGAGCGGCGCAACCCGCAGATCATCAAGGGGAGCCGCAAGCGCCGGATCGCGAAGGGGAGCGGCACCGATCTGCAAGAAGTCAACGAGTTGCTCAGCCAGTTCAAGCAGATGCAGAAGATGATGGCCTCTCTCGGGCGCGGCGCCATCCCCGGCCTCGGCGGCGGCCGCGGCCGGTTCCCGGGGCTGCCGTTCTGAACGGCGTGGCCCTCACCCCCCCGTCCCCCCTCTCCCAATGCTGGGAG
>DASSSV010000672.1:0-4965 GCA_035708265.1 Thermomicrobiales bacterium
TCCAGCTCCTCCAGGTAGCGGCTCGTCGTCCGCGTCGCCGTCTCGCTCGTCGTCGCCATGCGTCCACTCCCCTCCCGGCCGGGATCGTGCGGGCCAAGTCCCCCTGCGTCGCGCCAGACGCGCTCGTAGGTGGTAATGGTAGCAGAGCGGGGGCTATTCCTGCATGAAGCGGTGAGCGTGAAGAGGAGCCATCGCGCGGAGCACGGGCGCGCGCCACCATAGCGAGTGCGCCATGGAACCCTGTCGCGGGAGGCGGGCGTCAATGGGGCCGAGCCATGCCACCGGGCTCGTCGGCGTCGATAAGCCCGCGGGGCTGGGCGGGCGACGACCGTGTGCCCCCGTCCAGCCGCCGCGCGCAACCGGTTGGAGTTAGGCCGCGCGACGCCGTCGCGCTGACCAGCCGGCCAGCCCGACGAGCGCGATGGCGCCGCCGGCGAGGCCCCACCACGAAGCAGCGGGCGCTGCCCAGGTCCCGCCGCCCCCCGTGTTCGGCAGGCCCGGGGTCGTGCCCGGCGCGCTGACCATGAACGAGGCGACCACGAGCGGGAAGCCGATCTGCGGCCCGCCGGGGCCGAAGATGATCACGTCGTAGCTCTGCGCGGTATAACCGGGCGTGTCGAAGCTGAAGCTCACCCGCCCGTCCGCCGGGATCTGGAACGCGGCGACCTGGCGGAAGTGGCCGGTCGGCCCCTTGGCGGACTCCGTGGTGAAGGCGACCGCGGCGACCCCCGGCGTCAGGCCCGCGCCGGTCGCCGTGAAGCGCGACCCCGCCGGCCCCGCGCCCGGCGTGACCGTCAGGGTCTCCGGCGCGATCGACGGCGCGGTCGTCACCGTGATGCTGGCCCGCGCCAGATCGGCGCCGTTCGAGACGGCGACCACGATGAAGGGGCCCGGCTGATAGAAGCCGGGCACGCGCGTGGTCAGCGTGAAGCCGCCGTCGGCCCCGGCCGTGAGCGCGGCCAGCTCTACCCGCGCGTAGTTGCGGGCGGGGATCGACGCGAACAGTGCGAGCGGGGCCTTGGGCGCGAAGCCGGTCCCCGTGACCGTGATGCTGCCGCCCCGCGGGACCGAGGACGGCGCGATCGCGAGGGCGGGCGCGGCGAAGGCGACATCGGCGTCGGCGACCCGCTCCGCGCCAGGAGGGGCGGCCGCCCGCGCGGCGGTGGCCGGGCTGGCGAACGCCGCCAGTGCCAGCATAATCAGGAACAGGCACGCCGCGGTGAAGCGAGACATGGTTGCCTCCTTGGCGATGTCCTCGCCAGTCGTGGGGCAGGACACGGCCCCGCCCCCACCAGTTCCTCAGCCACCCGGAGCCGGTACGCATGACCCTGTGCGTGATCTGCGCCCCCGCCCCGCGGGCGCCACGCCGTTGACACGTCGTTCACGCACCGTTTCGCCGGGGGGTGCAAGGGCAGAGACGATGCGCGGTGCGCCCCCGGTCGCGACGTGACCGCCGCCCCGTGGCCGCTGCATCGCGGATCCCACTTGCAGTGGTCAGCGGTCGCGCGGGGGAATGCCCGGCGGCACGGACGCGGGGACGCGAGGCGTGTCGCCTCCGGCCGGGTCGCACGCGCCCGCCAGGGCGAGGTCGCGCCCGGGGCACGGGCCGGCGGCTGGGGGCGCACTCTCCGCTGGGCGATCCGACCGGTGGTTCGCAAGATCACCCGCGTTGCCTGTGCCGAATGCTGCGGGAGAGCTCGCGGTGTCCTCGTCGGTCGCCGGCGCCGACGATGCGGCCGACTCCTCCCGCGCGCAGCCCTCGGCGAAGGCGCACGACGGCACTGCCGCGATGGCGGCGGAGACCGCGGCCGGTGCGGTGGCGGGGGCAGTTGCCGGCCGGGCGACGCCCGGCCCACCCGGCAAGGGGTGGAGCAGCCAGGCCAGCGCCGCGAGCAGCGCCGCCGCTGCCAGCGCCGCCTGGACCCGCTCGCGCCAGTCGCGCCGCCGGCCCGCGGGCTCGCTCGTGATGACGGTCGCGCGCGGCGGCGGGGTGTCCACGTCGCACCCCGGCAGCGGGGCCAGGCCGGGGACGATCCCCGCACGGCGCTCCAGGGCGGCGACGCGCCGCCGCAGGTCGGGCAGGTCGGGCGGGGCCGCCTGGCCCGGGCGGAGGGGCAGGCCGAGCACCGCCTCGACCTCGCGCAGCCGGGCGCGCAGCGCCGCCAGATCGGCCGCGGAGGCGGACGGCGCGGGCCCGGCATAGTCCAGCTCCGGCCTCGTCGTTTTCTCCGCGGCTAGCGTCGCCGCCGTCGAGTCGCGGGGGTACGGCGTAGTCATCGCGGACCTCCTCGTATCGATGTCTTGTTGGCTCAGACTAAGACGCCTACTCTACGGTGTCCCGCGGCGTCGGTCCTGATGCCCTCACGCCCCAGTCTGCGCCCCCGCGGGCACCCGCACCACGACGGCGACCTCCCGTTCACCTCCCGTTCGCCCACCATTTCGCCCGGCGAGGGACTTCCCCCCGCCGCCGCCCGGTGCTATGCTGCGGTCATCGGGACGGAGCAACGGGGTTGGCGTGGCCGCGGCGGCGGGGGCGCCATGGCCGGGACGGAGACCGCCACCTTCGGGGTGCTGCTCAGGAGCCACCGCCTGGCCGCCGGGCTCACGCAGGAGGGCCTGGCCGAGCGGGCGGGCATCTCCGCGCGCGCGGTGGGCGACCTGGAGCGGGGCGGCGGGCGCCTGCCGCGCCTGGAGACGGTGGCACTGCTGGCCGCCGCGCTCGAACTCAGCCCCGAGCAGACGGCCGAACTGCGCACCGCCGCCCTGCCCGGTGCGGTCGGCGCCGGGCCCGGGCCCGGGCTCGCGCCCCATGGGGCCTCCCCAGGCACCCTCCCGACGCCGCCGACGCCGCTGCTGGGGCGGGAGGAGGCGGTGGCCGAGGTGGCCGCGCTGCTGCGCGAGGGCGAGGCGCGCCTGGTGACGCTGACCGGGCCGGGCGGCGTGGGCAAGACCCGCCTGGGGCTGGCGGTCGCGCGGGCGCTCGCGCCGGCCTACCCCGACGGCGCCTGGCTGGTGGCCCTGGCGCCGCTGGCCGACCCGGCGCTGGTGCCCGCCGCGGTGGCGGGGGCGCTGGGGGTCGTGGAGGCGGGGGGCCAGCCGCTGCTCGCCGGCCTCGCCGCCCACCTGCGGCACCGGCACCTGCTCCTGCTCGTGGACAACTGCGAGCACCTGTTATCCGGGCTGGCGCTGGTGGCGGAGATGCTGGCGGCCTGCCCGGGGCTGGCGGTACTCGCGACCAGCCGCGCGCCCCTCGGCCTCGCCGGCGAGCGGGAGTACCCCACGCCCCCGCTCGCGCTGCCCGACACGGGCCAGCCCGTGTCGGCCAATGGCCTCGGCCACTACGCGGCGACCGCGCTCTTCGTGCAACGCGCCCGCGCGGTCGCGCCCGACTACGCGCCCGGCGAGGCCGACCTGCCGGCGGTGGCGGCGATCTGCCGGCGGCTGGACGGGCTGCCGCTGGCGATCGAGCTGGCCGCGGCCCGGGCGCGGCTGCTGCCGCCGGCGGCGCTGCTGGCCCGGCTGGAGCACAGCCTGGCCCTGCTGACCGGCGGGCCGCGCGACGCCCCCGCGCGGCAGCGGACGCTGCGCCGGACGCTCGACTGGAGCCACGCCCTGCTGACCGAGCCCGAGCGGGCCCTCTTCCGGCGCCTGGCCGTCTTTGCCGGGGGCGCGACGCTGGAGGACATCGCAGCGGTCCGCGAGGTCGCCGACGCGGGGCCGGGCGATATGCTGGACGGCGTAGACGGGCTCATGCGCGCCAGCCTGCTGCGCCGGGTGGGACAAGGCAACGAGCCACGCTTCATGATGCTGGAGACGATCCGCGAGTACGCCGCGGAGCGACTCGAGGACAGCGGCGAGGCCGAAGACGTCCGAGCGCGGCACGCCGCCTACTACCTGGCGCTGGCGGAGCGGGCGGAGCCGCACCTGTGGGGCGGGGCGGACCAGCGGGCCTGGCTGGACCGGCTGGCGGCCGAGCACGACAACCTGCGCGCGGCGCTGACCTGGTCGGAGGGGCGCGGCGACGCGGGGCTAGCCTTGCGCCTAGTCGCCGCGCTCGGCGAGTTCTGGCTCATCGCCGGCCACGCGGCCGAGGGCCGCCGCCACCTGGAGCGCGCGCTCGCCGCCACCCCGGCCGGGCCGACCATGCTGCGGGCCCGCGCGCTCGCGTGCGTGGGCCGCCTGGCGATCCAACAGGCCGACCGCGCCGGCGCCGTGGCGAACTTGCAGGCGGGCTTGGCGCTCTTCCGCGACCTCGGCGACGACCGCTGGACCGCCTGGACGATGGCGATCCTGGGGAATGCCTACCTGCAACTCGGCGACCGCGAGCGCGGCATCCTGCTGTTCGAGGAGAGCCTGGCCCTGTCTCGGGGCCGCGGCGAGTCGTGGGGCACCGTCCGTGGCATTCCCCTGGCGCTCCTCGCCTGGCACTTGCTGGAGCGGGGCGAGCCGGCGGCGACCGCGCGCGCGATGGCGCTGCTGGAAGAGGGTCTGGCGCTCGGCCGCGCGGTGGGGAATCCGGAGATCACTGCGCTCGCGCTCGTGGGCCTGGGCTGGGCCGCCCACTACGACGGCGGCGACGCGCGGGGTGCGGCCTTGCTGGAGGAGGCCGCGGGGCTCTTCGGGGCGCTCGGGCACTATCAGGGTGAACTCGATGCCCGCCTGAGTCTCGGTTGGGTGCGCCTGCACGCGGGGGAGACCGCGTGGGCGGCGGAGCTGTTTGGCGCGGGGCTGGCCCTGGCGCACGAGCGGGGGAGCCGGGCGCGGGTGGTCGAGGGCCTGCGCGGGCTGGGGGCCGTCGCCGCGCGACGCGGCGAGGCCGGGCGGGCGGCACAGCTCTTCGGCGCGGCGGAGCGCCTCTGTGAGACGGCCGGCACGCAGACCTACCCCTCGGGCCCAGCCTACGAGCGCGCCCTGGCCGCCGCCCGCGCCGGCGGCGACGAGGCGGCGTGGGCGGCGGCATGGGAG
>DASSSV010000673.1:0-3166 GCA_035708265.1 Thermomicrobiales bacterium
CGTGGCGAAGCGGGGCTCGTGGGCGACGAGGTCCGCCGCGACGCCGAGGACACCCGGCCGCGCGGCCGGTGGCGCCTCGCGCCCGGCGCCTACACGGATCGTGTCGAGCGGCTGGAAGGTAGCGCGGCCGGCGCGGCGCTCCTTCAAGAGCGCGATCGCCGACTCGGCGTCGGCCCAGCGCTCGACCACCACGTCCTGCAGGTGCCCGCCCAGCGCGACCTCGATCGCCGTCTCCAAGTCGGACGGTACCCGCAGGATCTCGGCGACCGTCCCGACGACGCCGGCGAGTCGCCCCGCGCGCGCGGCCGACAGCACCGCGCGCACGCCGCCGTAGAGCCCTTCGCCGCTGGCGGCGAGCGCGCGCAGGCCGTCGAGCCGGGTCTGCAGCTCCACTACGCGGCGCTCCAGGGCGGCGAGCGCGGCCGCCGCCTCGCGCTCGGCGGCATCGGCCGCGTCGAGGCGGGCGCGCAGGTCCCGCGCGGCCGCCTCGGCCGTGGCGCGCGCCTCCCCCGCCCGGCAGGCTTCCTCGTCCAGCGCGGCGATGCCGGCCGCCGCCGCGGCGAGGCGGTCGCGCGCCGTGGCGTGCTCGGCGGCGGCGCGCTCGCGGTCGCGGTCGAGCGCGGCCCGGCGCTCCTCGGCGGCCGCGCGGCGGCGGTGGGTCGCGGTGCGCTCCCGCTCCTGGGTACCGACGGCCTCCGCCGCCTCGCGCAGCGCCCGCGCGGCCGTCGCGCGACCGGCCTCGGCCTCGGCCCGATCCCGCTCCAGGTCCGCCGCCGCGCGCCGGGCCTGTGCCAACGCCGACTCGGCGGCCGCATCCTCCCCGGCGAGCCGTTCCCGCTCGCGCGCCAGCGCCGCCTCGCGCTCATCGAGGGCGCGCGCCGCCTCGCGGGCGTCGGCCAGGCGGCGACGGGTCGCGGCGAGGCGGGCCTCGTCGACGGCAAGGTCGCGGCGGAGGGCGTCGGCGCGGCGGGCGAGATCGGCCTCCCGGCCGGCCAGCGCGCGGCGCTCCGCCGTCCGTTCCGCCAGCGTCGCGCGCGCGGCCTCGCCCGCCGCCGTCAGGCGAGCGACCTCGGCGCCGGCCGCCTCGCGCGCCGCGCGGGCCGCGGCCTCGTCCCCCTCGGCGGCGGCGAGCGCCGAGCGGGTCTCGCGCCAGAGGTCGGCGAAGAGGCGGCGCTGGAGGCCGGCGAGCGTCGCGCGGGCCTCGGCGTGCTCGCGGGCGTGCTTCGCGGCGCGTTCGAGCGCGCGGAGACGGGGCTCCAGCTCGGCGCGCAGGTCCGCCAGCCGCGCGCGGTTGGCCTCGGCCTCGGCCAGCCGGCGCTCGGCCTCGGCGCGCTTGAGGCGCAGCGGGGCGATGCCGGCCGCGTGCTCGAAGAGGCCGCGGCGTTCCTCCGGCCGGGCGCTGAGCGCGGCATCGACCAGCCCCTGCCCGATGACCGTGTAGCTCTGCCCCAGCGGCGCGGTGAGCGCCAGGACGTCGCGCAGGCGGACGCGGCTGCCGTTGATGAGGTAGTGCGTCTCGCCGTCGCGGAAGGCGCGGCGGGCGATCGTGACCTCGCTGAAGTCGAGCGGCAGGCCGCCGCTCGCGTTGTCGAGCGTGAGGGTGACCTCGGCCATGCCGAGCGGCGCGCGGCTGCCGCTGCCGGCGAAGATCACGTCCTCGCCGCGCCGGCCGCGCAGCGCGACGTTGCTCTGCTCGCCAAGCGCCCAGCGCACCGCCTCGGAGAGGTTGGACTTGCCGCTCCCGTTGGGCCCGACGACCGCGGTGAGCCCGCCGCCGAGGTCGAAGACCGTGCGGCTGGCGAAACTCTTGAAGCCGAGCAGTTCGAGGCGCTTGAGGCGGACGCTCATCCTCCGTGGGCCACAAGCCGTGGCGCGGCAAGCCGCGAGGTCCCGATCCCGACCGTGCATGGTAGCAGACGGCGCGGGCGGGCGCCAGGGCGGTTTGCCCTCACCCCCCGCCCCCCTCTCCCAATCCTGGGAGAAGGGGAGATCTCCAGGTGGGGCTTCCTCCTTCCTTTGGCTGGTGCTTGGGAAGAGCAGCATGGCGTTCGGGCGGAGTCCCCCTCGCCCAGGATTGGGAGAGGGGGTGCCGAGCGGAGCGAGGCGGGGGTGAGGGCCCGGACTTGAACGATCCCGCGCGCGCGACTACCATTCGGGCGCGTGGGCGCGCCGCGCCGGCAACCATCGCGGCGCGGCGACGTTTCATCTGCGGAGGACACACCGGCGGCCGGCCCGTCAGTCGGGCGGTCGCGGCGACGCGAAGGGATGGGGCATGGCGACGGTCGAGCGGGTGAAGGCGGCAGCGCGGCTGCGCGAGCGGTTGGCGACGCGGCGGGCGACGGTGGGCATCATCGGGCTGGGCTACGCCGGGCTGCCGCTGGCCGTCGCCTTCGCCGAGGCCGGCTTCCCCGTCGTCGGCGTGGACCTGCGCCCCGACCGCGTCGAGACCCTCCGCGCCGGCACGTCCTACCTCGGCGATATCTCCGACGCGACGGTCGCCGCGCTGGTCGACGCCGGGCGGCTCGTCGCCACCGACGACTACGCCGCGCTGGCCGAGGCCGACGCGATCACCCTCTGCCTGCCGACGCCCCTCTCCAAGACCAAGGCCCCCGACCCCTCGTACATCGCCGCCGCGCTGGCGGCGCTGGCCCCGCGCCTGCGCCCCGGCCAGCTCGTGGTGCTGGAGAGCACCTCCTACCCGGGCACGACCGAGGAACTGGTGCGCCCGGCGCTGGAGGCCCGCGGCCTGGTCGTCGGCGAGGACGTCTTCCTCGCCTTCGCCCCCGAGCGGGTCAACCCGGGCGACCCCGTCTTCGGCACGAAGAACACGCCCAAACTCGTCGGCGGCTGCACGCCCGCCTGCCGCGACCTGGCGGCGGCGCTCTACGGGGCGATCGTCGACGAGGTGGTCCCCGTCTCCTCGCCGACGGTGGCGGAGACGGCCAAGCTGCTGGAGAACACCTACCGCGCGGTCAACGTGGCCCTGGCCAACGAGATGGCCCTCATGTGCGCGCGGCTGGGCCTGGACGTCTGGGAGGTGATCGCCGCCGCGGCGACCAAGCCCTTCGGCTTCCAGCCCTTCTACCCCGGCCCGGGCCTCGGGGGGCACTGCATCCCGGTGGTGCCGCATTATCTCGCCTGGAAGCTGAAGGCGCTGGGCTACGAG
>DASSSV010000674.1:0-7311 GCA_035708265.1 Thermomicrobiales bacterium
CACCGGCCCACGGCGATACTCCGGCCGCGCGGCCACGGGCGACGAGCGAAGGGGTGATGGGTGAGCCGCCGGAGTCGCCGGGCGGCGCGCGGCGGGTCGTCACGGCGGCGTACAGGCGGCCTCGACGGCGCGGAGCTGGCCATCGGTACCGGCGACGACGAGGATGTCGCCGGGGGCGATCATCGCCGCGGATCTCGCGGTGGTGGTGATCGGCGGGCTGCTCACCTCCACCCTCCTGACGCTCGTCATCGTGCCGGTCCTCTACCAGTTGATCGCCGGGCGCGGCGAGCGGCGCGGCGGCCGGGGGGAGCGCCGGGCAGACGGCGGCGACCGTCCGGCGACGTCGCTGATCGTGCCGGACCGCGACCCGCGGGCGGAGCTGGTGGGCGCGGCCGAGTAGGCGCCGCGCGTGGCCGGCGCGACGCCCGCGCGCGGACGAGCGCCGGGCTCGCGGGCGTCACGCCCCACACCCTACGGCATAGCTTCGGCAAGGGCCTGCTCGACGCCGGGACGGACCTGGTGACCGTCTCCCGCCTGCTGGGGCACGAACGGCTGGAGACGCCGGCGATCTACACCCAGCCCACCGCCCAGGACCTGGTGGCGGCGGTCGCCCGCCTGGAGCGCGACGCCGATCGGGCGTGAGCCGCCGGGAATACGCCACAGAGCGCTGAAGATTCCCCGCCACTACGTGATGAAAATGACAGGCCGGTTTCGGGGTGGCCGGCGGCGATCGCCGCCGGGCGGGGAAGGGTGGTGGTTCGCGGAATAGGGCAGCGTGGTGAAAAAGGGTATCCGCTTGGCATTGCTCGGTCGCGGTCCGCCGCGGCCGGTGCGCAGCCCTCGGCCCCCCACGCGGTTCTCGTCCCCCTCTCGCCTCAGGGCGCGGGGTACAGGCTGTCGAGGTAGAGCCGCTGGACCAGCGCGCGCCGCCCGCGCACCCCGACCTTGTCGAAGATGTGCGACAGGTGCGCCTGCACCGTGTATTCGGCGATGGACAGCGTCGCCGCGATCTGCCTGGTGGAGGCGCCCCGCATCACCAACTCCACCACCTCCCGCTCGCGCGCGCTCAAGTCGTAGGCGGTGGTCCGCAGCCAGGTGAGCTCCCGCGGGCCGACGGGCTCGAGCACGATCACCGTCTCCGCCGCCCGCCCGTCCCGGCCTTCGGCCAAGGCCGCCTGCAGCGCGAGCCAGCGCCCCGTGCGCGCCTGCGTCGCGATCCGCGGGGGGCGCGCGCGCTCGCGCTCCGTCGCCGACCTGAGCGCGTGCCGCAACGCGCCGACCGCGAGCCAGACCGCGCCGGGCAGCCCGTCGCCTTCCTGCCAGCCCGGCCCGAGCTCGCCCAGCTCCCGCAACCAGCGCTCGGCGCTCGCCGTGTATTGGACCACCCGCCCGCGCGCGTCGAGGACCAGCACCCCCGGCCCCTCGCCGGGCACGGCTAGCGGGGCCTGCGCCCGCAGCACGGCTGCCTTCAGGCCGGCGGCGAGATGGGGGCCCACCCGGCCGATGAGGGCGCCCTCGCGCGCGCTGAAATCGCGCCGGCCCCGCTCGCGCAGGAGGGTGAGCCCGCCCCAGTGCTCCCGGCCAGCGGCGAAGACGCCGCGCAGGTCGAAGTGGAAGCCGCGCGGCGCGATCGCCGCCCGGTAGCGCAGCGAGCGCTCCACCTGCCCGCCGGTCGTCTCGGAGAGCCGCGCGACCGGTTGGCGGGCGCGGATCATCCAGTTGAAGTCGTTGATCGCATCCTCGAAGTAGACGTGCTCGATGAAGAAGCGGGCGGCCGGCTCGTTCGGCGGGTCCAGGTACATGCGGATCATCAGCCCGCTCGCCGGGTCGGCGTCGTGGGTGCAGGAACTGTCGAACGGCACGACACGGCCGAGGCAGGCGAGGGCGCGGCGGTGGAGCGTCGGCGCGTCGAGCCCGGCGTAGCACAGTCGCTGCACCTCGGCGAAGACCCGTTCCTCCGCGGTCGTGGTGGTCGCCATCGCCGCCCCCCGCTCTGCCGAGCACGCCCGCTTGCTCACCGCGCCAGTGTCCCCCAGTATACGCCGCCGCCGGGACAAATTAACAGGTTTCTGGGATAGGCGAGCCCCCGCGCGGCCGCTACAGTCGACGATGCGGACGCACACCTCCAGGGACCTGGCGGAACAGCAGCGACACGGCGTGACAAGGAGGACCCGCGATGGCGACGACCGACCGGCGCTTCACCCACGTCCCGGCGGGCGGCGGCCCCGCCTACAGCATCATCGGCGAGGTGATCACCTTCAAGGTCACCGGCGCGGAGACCGGGGACACCTTCTCCGTGATGGCACTCACCTCGCCGCCCGGCGGCGGCCCGCCGCTGCACACCCACGCGGCGGCGGAGACCTTCACCGTCGTCGAGGGGGAGCTGGAGTTCAGCGGCCTCGATGACGGGGAGCCGTACGCGATCCGGGCGACCCCCGGCGACACCGTCTACATCCCGGGCGGCGCGCCCCACACCTACCGGAACGCCGGCGCGACCCCGGCCAGGGCGCTCGCGGTCCTGGCGCCGGGCGGCGCGATGGAGCGCTTCTTCGCCGAGGCGGGCACGCCGGTGAGCGACCGAGCCGCGCCGGCCGCGCCGGCGGGTCCCCCGAGCGAGGCGGAGGTCGCCCGCCACATGGCGATCGCCGGGCGGCATGGCATCGTCTTCCTCCCGCCGCGGGAGGCGGCGGCCGGTGCCGGCGGCGCGGCGGGGGTGCGGCATGGCTGAAGCGCTCGCGGATCCCGCCGTCCGCACGGGCTGCATCCACCCTTGGGTGGCGGACGGGCGGCAGACGGTCCGGTTCGGCATCGTGGGCGGGCCGGCCGGCGACTGGCCGGCGCTGCGCGACTTCGTGCAGACGGCGGAGGACCTGGGCTTCGACTCGTACTGGCGCCCGGACCATCCCCTGCTCCTGCCGGACTGCTGGGCCAGCCTCGCGGCCGTCGCGGCCGTCACCCGCCGGCTGCGGCTCGGCTCGCTGGTCAGTTGCGTTGGCTACCGGAACCCGGTGCTGCTGGCCCGGATGGCGGCCGACGTGGACCGCGTCTCGCAGGGGCGCGTCATCCTCGGGCTGGGGGCCGGGGACATCGCGGCCGAGTTCCGGGCGATGGGCCTCGCCTATCCGCCCCTCCGCGCGCGTCGGGCGGCCCTCGCCGAGGCGCTGGCGGTCGTCCCCCGGCTGCTGCGCGGCGAAGCGGTCACGTACCGGGGCGCCCACTGCCGGGTGGAGGAGGTGACGCTGCGGCCCCCGCCGGTGCAACAGCCGCACGTCCCGCTGCTCGTGGGCGGCGGGGGCGAGCGGACGACCCTGCGCCTCGTGGCGCAGTACGCGGACGCCTCAAGCCTCGGGGCGGGGGCGTGGGGCGGCGCGGCGACCACGGGCGCCGACGTGCGGCACAAATACGCGGTGCTGGGGGAGCACTGCGCCGCGGCGGGGCGTCCCTACGCCGCGGTGCTGCGCACCTACCACCTCATCCCCGCGCTGCTGGCCGCCAGCCCGGCCGGGCTGGCGGCCAAATGCGAGCGCGTGCCCCGTGAGGTCATGGCGCTGGCGGGCGCGGCGGCCCTTGTCGGCACCCCGGAGCAGGCGGTGGAGCGGTTGCGACCGCTGGTCGCGGCCGGCTGCCAGTACTTCACCCTGGCGGTGCCGGAGCCGGAGACGCTCCGGCTGCTCGCCGAGCGCGTCATCCCCGCGGTAACCGCTCCAGCACGGGCTGCACCGGCACCAGCAGGGCGATAGGCGCGCTTGTTTCAAAAATCGGCGGGCGAGGCAAGAGGCGGGACGTTGATAGCGGGACGGGTAAACGAGCGGCGTGGCGCGGCGCAACCGGCGGGGGGATCGCCCCCCGCCGGCCGTCCCGAACCCCCTCGTTTCCGGCGATCCATCTACTGAGCGGCCTGCGCCTCACCGGGCGGGGGCCGGCTCGACACCCGCCGCGGTCGGCGAGGAGCGCCCTGCCGCGCAGCACCCCCGCCGCCGCGCTCGCGCCCCCGTCACGCCGACGCCGCGGCCAACGGCCGCAGCGCCGCCCGGCGCGCGAGCACGTCCGGCGGGGCCGCGGCGAGCGTCGCCGCCCGGCACGCCTCCGCGTACGCGGGCAGCGCCGCGGCGTTGCGGCGCCGCTCGTAGTCGGCCAGCGCGCCCTGCAGCGGCGCGCGCCCGGAGAACCCGGCGTCCACCGCCTCCGCCAGCAACGCCGCGTCGCGGAAGGCGTCCGTGATCCCCTGCGCCGTCACCGGGTCCTTGTGGTAGCCCGCGTCGCCCACGAGCGCCCAGCCGGGGCCGTACGGCGTGCGGACGAAGTTCGCCACATCCGCCGTGCCGTACCAGCGCTCCTCGCGTCTGCCCGCCCGCACGCGTTCGGCGAGGTGCGGCACGCGGTCGAGCGCGCGGAAGAAGTTCCCTCCGATGTCCGCGCGGAAGGCGTGGAAGCCGGCGACCGGGGCCTGGAGGGCGATGCAGGCGAGGCCGTGGTTCGTGGGGAAGGTGATGTGCACGGATTCCTCGGGGCGCAGGTAGACCTCGATCCCTCCGAGCGGCACGCCGCTGAAGTAGCTGTAGTAGGCGAAGGTGAGCGCCGGGCGCGCGCGGTATTCCCGCGCGCGCACCGCCCGCGCGACGACGGAGTGCGCGCCGTCCGCGCCGACGACGATGCGGGCGCGCTCCTGCACCGTCGCGCCGCCGCTCGCCCGCCCGCGGATGCCGACGACCCGTCCCGCGTCCCAGGCGAGGTCATGGACGGTGAAATGCTCCCGCACCTCGGCCCCCGCCGCGCCCGCCGCCTCCACGAGGATCGCATCCAGGGCGAAGCGTCGGGGCGCGTAGTTGGCATCCACCCCGTCGCCCACCTCGGCGGGGATCGCGAGGGGGAAGTCGCCGAGGTCGGAGAGGCGCACGCGAATCGGCGGGCAACCGGAGGCGATGACGCGGGGCAGGAGCCCCCAGCGGTGGAGGGCGACGACGCCGGGGTGGTGGATGAAGTGGCCGCGCATCGTGTCGCTCGGGAAGGAGGCGCGGTCGAGCAGGAGGACGCGGTAGCCCCCGCGGGCGAGCAGCATCGCGGTCGGCGCGCCGGCGCAGCGCGCGCCGATCACGATCGCGTCGTACATCGGCCCCTCCTCGCGCGTTAGTCCGCGCCGCCCCCGCCGGCCGCCGGCCGCGCCGCGCCGCGCCGCCGCACGTCCGCGAGCAGCGTCTCGATGGCCCAGGTCACCGCGGCCCGGATCTCCGCACCCGGCAGGCCGCTCTCGTCGCCGATGGAGACCCAGGCGTTCGCGCTGCAGAGATACGCGATCACCGCCACGACCCGGCGCGCCTCGGCGGGGTCGAGATCGGCGGTCAGCGGCTCCAGGGCCGCGACGATGCTCGCCAGCCGCCGGGCGCGCAGCGGCGGGCGCAGATCCGGCCCCGCGGTGGTCTGGCGCAGCGCCCGGGCGAGGCCCGGCGCCCGCTCGAGCCGGTGCGCCGAGTCGCGGAACCGCGCGCTGATCCCCTCCGGGCCGGCGATCGCCAGCCCCAGCCCGAGGCGCTCGACGATGGCCGCCTCGGCCGCGGCCAGGAGCGCGGCGCGGTCGGGGAAGTAGCGGTAGAGCGTGCGCCGGGAGATGCCGGCGTCGCGCGCGATGTCGTCCATCGAGATCTCCTCCAGCGCCTGGCGCTCGAGGCGGGCGATGAGCGCGGCGAGGATGGCGTCGCGGACGAGGCCCGCCTTGCGCTCGCGGAGGGAGGGGGGAGGCACAGCCGCGTTCATGGCACCGTTGTATCACGCCCGCCGCACGTGTGTCGACACCAGGCGCGACGAGTGACGCGGCTGGCGCGGGGCGGCCATGGTGCCGCCGGGCGGCCTCGTCCCGCCCGGCGGCGTGGCACGCCTAGGCGAAGAAGCGCACCCCGAAGCGCGCGAAGACCGGCCCCGTCCGCCCCGGCGTGGTCGCCGGGTCGTAGCCGCCCGGATTCGCCGCGGCCAGCGCCCGGAAGAAGGCCTCGAAGGCCGGCGCGGCCGCGGCGAGCATGTGGCCGGGCCGCGCCCCGACGCAGGTGAACTTGTGCCGCGCCGTGTGCGGGATGTGCACCGCCTCCCCGGGCGCCGGCCGCCAGGTGGCGAGGGCCCCGTCGCGCTCGACGGTGAACTCGTGCTCGCCGTCGAGGATGTAGAAGGTCTCGTTGAACGCGTCGGTGTGCAGCGTGTTGCCGCCGCCACCCGGGGGCGTCGTGACGTGCAGGAGGCAGTATTGTCCCGCCGTCTCCGCGCCGCCGACGAGCACCACGACCCGGTTGTCCATGAACTCGAGCACCCGCCGCGCCGTCGTCTCCATGCCGATCACCCACCTTCGCGCGCGCGTCCCCCGCGCCCCCATGACCGCCGGTCCCTCTGTCCCTCGCGCCCGCGGCGGCGGAAGACACGCGGACGTGGTAAAGAGCGTCGCGTTCATGGCACAGTTGTATCACAACCGACACACGCGTGTCAATACCCGGCGCTGTGCATCGTCCCCCCGGGCGCCGGCCGCCAGCTTGGGGCTGCGGAGACCGGCTTTTTCACCACCCTCAGGGATTATGCGAACATGGAAGGGGAGAGGACAAGACCTCGGGCGGCGACCCGGACAAGGCGACGGGACGGGGCAGTCATGGCGGCGGTAGGTGCAGAAAACAGGTTGCTCCGGCGCGGGCTCTATCTGGAATACACGACCCTCGGCTGGAACGTGGTCGGCGCGGCCGTCGTCCTCGTCGCGGCGTTCAAGGCGCGCTCGGTGGCGCTGGCCGGCTTCGGCCTCGACTCGCTGATCGAGATCTTCGCCTCGGTCGTCGTGGTCTGGCAGCTCACGGGCGTCGGCCACGACCGGGAGCGCACCGCGCTCCGGCTCATCGGCGGGGCCTTCGTCGCCCTGGCGCTCTACGTGCTGGCGCAGGCGGCCTACACCCTCGTGGCGGGCGTGCGCCCGCGGCACTCGCCGGGCGGGATCGCCTGGCTGGCGGCGACCGTCGTCGCGATGTTCCTCCTCGCCTGGGGCAAGCGCGCCACCGGCCGCCGGCTCGGCAACCCGGTCCTGACGACCGAGGCGCGCGTGACCGTCGTCGACGGGGTGCTCGCCGCGGCCGTCCTGGTCGGGCTGGTCCTGAACGCGCTCGTCGGCTGGTGGTGGGCCGACCCGCTGGCCGGGCTCGTCATCGTCTACTACGGCGTCAAGGAGGGGTGGCACGCCTGGCACGAAGGGGCGGCGTGACTCCCCCGCTACTCGCGGAGGCTACCGGGCGGGTCTGACCGACCCGCCCTGTGCTGATGGTGCGGGTCTCCTGCGCCGCTATGACGCCG
>DASSSV010000675.1:0-2119 GCA_035708265.1 Thermomicrobiales bacterium
ATGCCGTAGCTCGCGCCCCGGCTGGGCCCGGCCGGCGTGCGCCGGCTCACCGCTGCTCGCTCGCCGCGGTGGGGAGGAGCCGGCGGTCGCGCGCGGTGCGACGCAGCCGCAGCTCGCCGGTGCTCGGGGTGGGGCCGGGCCCGGCGGCAGCGGGCGGCGCGTCGCCCGGCTGCGCCCGCGCGAGCAGCGCTTCCGCCGCCTCGGCGGCGAGCGGCTGGCCGAAGTGGTAGCCCTGCGCCAAGCCGCAGCCGAGGGCCCGGAGCTGGGCTATCTGCTCCGCCGTCTCCACCCCCTCCGCCGTCACCTCCAGGCCCAGCGTGTGCGCCAGGCTGACGATCGCCCGCACGATCGCGGTGTCGTTCGGGTCCGTCCCCAGGCCGTCCACGAACGCCTTGTCGACCTTGAGGGTGTCGAGCGGGAAGCGCTTGAGGTAGGCCAGCGAGGAGTAGCCGGTGCCGAAGTCGTCGACCGCCAGCTGCACGCCCAGCTCGCGCAGGCGCGCCAGCACCCCCGCGGCGACGACGGCGTTCTCCATGATCGCGCTCTCGGTCAGCTCCAGCCGCAGGCGCGCGCCCGGCAGGCCGCTGGCCGCCAGCGCCCGCGCGACCCGCTCGACCAGGTCGGGCTGGGTGAGCTGCCTGGCCGAGAGGTTGACGCTCATGGTCAGCGGGGCGTCGGGGTAGGCCCCCTGCCAGGCGCGCGCCTGCCGGCAGGCCGCCTCCAGCACCCACCAGCCGAGCGGCACGATCAGCCCCGTCTCCTCGGCCACGGGGATGAAGGCCCCGGGCGAGACCAGCCCGCGCGCCGGGTGCTGCCAGCGGACCAGCGCCTCGAAGCCGCGGAGCCGGCCGGTGGCGAGGGCGACGATCGGCTGGTAGTGCAGCCGGAACTCCTCTTGCGCCAAAGCCCGCCGCAGGTCGTGCTCCAGCTGCAGGATCGCCAGGGCGTGGGCGTGCATGGCCGGCGCGAAGACCGCGTGGCGGCCCTTGCCCGCCGCCTTGGCCCGGTACATGGCGGTGTCGGCGTCGCGCAGCACCTCCTCGGTTTGCCGGTAGGCGTCGGGCCCCAGGACGACGCCGACGCTGGCGGCGGTGTAGACCTCGTGCCCGGCGAGGACGAAGGGTTGTTGGCTGGCGGCGATGAGGCGCTCGGCCACCTCGGTGGCGACGGCGCCGCCCTCGAGGTCGTCCAGCAGGACCGCGAACTCGTCGCCGCCCAGCCGGGCCACCGTGTCCCCGGCGCGCAGGCACCCTTCCAGGCGGCGGGCCATCGCGGCAAGGAGCGCGTCGCCGGCGGCGTGCCCCAGGCTGTCGTTGATCGTCTTGAAGCGGTCCAGGTCGAGGTAGAGGACCGCGAAGCGGTAGCCCGGGCGCCGCCGGGCGTGCCGGAGGGCCTGGGCGAGGCGGTCGAGGAAGAGGGCGCGGTTGGGCAGGCCGGTCAGCGCGTCGTGGTTCGCCTGGTGGGCGAGCTGCGCCTCCAGCGCGCGCCGCTCGGTGACGTCCTGGATGGCGCCGACCAGCCGAGCCGGCCGGCCGGCCGCGCCGGGCCGGGCCTCCGCCCGCTGGTGGCACACTCGCACCGCGCCGTCCGGCCGCACGATGCGGTGGTCGAGGGCGTACGGCCGGCCCGCCTCGCGCAGGGCCGCCCACGCCGCCCGCACGAGCGCGCGGTCGTCGGGGTGGATCTGCGCCTCGTAGCGCTCCAGCGTCGGGGCGAAGGCCCACGGGGCGTGGCCGAAGATGCGGTAGACCTCGTCCGACCAGCGCAGCGCCCCGGCGACCGCGTCGTACTCCCAGCTCCCCAGGTGGGCGATCGCCTCGGCCGCCGCCAGCCGCTCGGCGCCCGCGCGCGCCTCGGCGTAGAGGCGCGCGCGCTCCAGCGCGATGCTGGTGTGGTGGCCGATCGCGGTGAGCAGCCGCAGGTCCGCCCCGCCCAGCCGCACGCCGCCGCGGCTCTCGGCGTTGAGCACCCCGACCACCCGGCCCCGGTCGGTCAGCGGCACGCAGACCTCCGAGACGACGTCGTCCCGGGCCTGGATGAACTCGGGGTCGGCGGCCACGTCCTCCAGCAGCGCCGGCACGCCCGTGCGCGCCACCCGCCCCATGATTGGGGCGGGTGG
>DASSSV010000676.1:0-17261 GCA_035708265.1 Thermomicrobiales bacterium
CCCCCGCTCGCCGGCGTCGGCGTCCCCGCGCCGCATGCGCCGAGCAGCGCCGCCAGCAGGCTCAGCGCCAGCGCGCCGGCAAGCCCGCGCCACTTCAACCAGTTGACCCACGCCTGCACCGATTCCTCCTTGCGTCCCCCGCCCGGTGGCGGGCACACGTCGCCGCTCGCGAGCGCCCCGACGAGTTGGGGCGTCGTCGCTGATTGCTTGGTGATGAGAATGCGCGCCGGGCGGCCGTGAGGGACGTATCGCCCGGCGCGCGAGGGGTAGGCGCTCAGGCCCGCTGCGCCTGCGCGGCGGAGGCCGCTGTCGTCGCGGCGACCGGGCGCGGGCGCGAGAGGCGGAGGGCCACCGCGCCGACGCCGAGCAGGTAGCCGCCGTAGGCGATGAGCTGCAGCAGCGAGGGCTTCGCGGTGTAGCCGACCAGCGCCGAGAGGACCGCGCCGACCCCCGTCTTGTCGGGCAGCATGCCGCCGGTGTTCCAGACGCGCTCGATGAGCGGCGGCAGCAGGTTGACTTCCTCGAACTCGTGGACGGCGTAGCGCAGGATCGCCGCGCCGAAGACGACCAGCAGCACGCTGGTGACGCGGAAGAAGGTCCGCAGGTCCAGGCGCACCCCGACGTGGTACATCAGCCAGGCCGCCGCGACCGCCGCGGCCAGCCCGACGAGCCCGCCGGCGACGATGTCGACGCCGGAGGAGGCGAAGGTCGCCGCCGAGAGGAAGAGGCCGGTCTCCAGCCCCTCGCGGGCCACCGTGAGGAAGGCCAGCCCGAAGAGCGCCAGCGTGCCGCCGCCCGCCAGCGCGGCGTCGACGCCGCGCTCCAGGCTCCCCTTCATCCGGCGCGCCTGGCGGGTCATCCAGAAGATCATCCCGGTCAGCATCGCCACCGCCGCCAGGCTGGTGACGCCCTCGTAGATCCCCTTGGCCGGGTAGTCGAACGCCGCGCCGACCAGTTGCAGCGTCACCGCGAAGCCGAGCGTCAGCGCGACCGCCAGCCCCACGCCGGCCCAGACGCCGACGCCGCGCCGGCCCTGCCCCAGTTTGCGCAGGTAGCCGAGCAGGATCGCGACGATCAGGGCCGCTTCGAGCCCCTCCCGGAAGATCAAGACCGCGGCGGCGATGCTCACTCCGACCCTCCTTCGGTATCCGATACGGCCGATGTTCGCCTATGCGAACGTCGCGCCTTCATTCTCCCGAATCTTCGCCGGGCTGTCAAGGGGTGCGGGCGCGTTCGCGCGCGTTGACAGCGCGCCGGCCGAGGATTATGCTCTTCTCAGGTAAGAGCGATTCCGAGGTGATAGGCGATGATCGCGGTGACCGGCGCGGGCGAGAAGGGTGGGCGAGGGGTAATGAGCAGGGGCCAGGCGCACGTCACCGCGGTCATGGAAGAGTACCTGCGTGCGATCCTCGACCTCGGCATGGCCGGGCGCCCGGTGATCGGCCGGCGCCTGGCCGACTGGCTGGGGGTCGCGCCGTCCACGGTCACGGCGACCTTGCAGCGGATGGGCGAGGTCGGGTTAGTCTCGCTCTCCGACCGCAAGGAGGTCCTGCTCTCGAAGGAGGGGGCCGCGGCCGCCATCGCCGCCGCCCGCCGGCACCACCTCTCCGAGCGCCTGCTGACCGACTACCTGCACTTCGACTGGGCCCGCGCGCACGCCGAGGCGGAGCGCTGGCAGCACACGCTGACCGAGGAGACCGAGCGGCTGCTGTGGGAAGCGCTCGGCCGGCCGACGACCTGTCCGCACGGCAACCCCATCCCCGGCACCGGCGCCTGCTTCTCGCCCGGCACCCGCTGGCTGCGCGATGTGCGCGAGGGGGAGGAGATGGTCGTCGAGCGCATCGCCGAGCGCGCCGAGGCCGACGTCGCCCTGCTGCAATTCTTCGCGCGGCACGGCATCGTGCCCGAGTCGGTCTTGCAGATCGACGAACTGGAACTGGCGAACGGCACGCTCCGCGTCACCGCGCCGGCCGGCCCGGTCGCCCTCGGCCTGGAGTCGGCCGGGCAGGTGCTGGTGCGCCCGAAGGAATCGATGCCTCTCCTGCAGTTCCACGTCCAGTGGCAGGATAGTCGCGCCGCCGTCAACACCGGCGCGCCGGTCGAGCCGTAGCCCTCGCCCGCACGCTCCCTCAGACCCCCATGACCCGAGATCCGGGTGCGTGCGATGGCGCGCGGGCGGAGATCTGCCTGCCCGAGTCCGGGCGGCGGCGCGGCCGGGCGCGATGGTAAGATTCCCGCGGTTGGTCGTCGTCGGGGCTGAGCGAGGAGCGGGCGAGGGGGATGCGGAGCGCGATCGTGCCGAATGGGCGGGCCCACCGCGCGGGGCCCGAGCGGGAGGTCCCGGCGCTGCGCGCCGGGCGGCTGGCGCTCGCGCTCGTGCAGGGCGCGCTCGTCGGTGGCTTCGTCCACCTCTGGGTGTTGCAGGCGGCGCTCGCCAATAACCTGGCCGGGCACGAGTCGGAGGCCGCGGCGCTCCAGGGCGCGGTGGACGACCTGCTGCCCCTCTTGCTCGGCTACCTCGGCGCGCTCTTCCTCTTGCTCGTCGCGCGTGTCGGCGCGCACGCCTTCACGCTCGACGCCGACCCCGAGGCGCGGATGCGCGCGGCGTTCGCGGAGTCGCGGGTGCCGCTCGGCCGGCGGGTCGCGACCGGGCTGCGCCGCCTCTGGGCGCCGGGGCGGCGCTGGGCGCTCGCCGGGGCGCTCCTCGGCGCCGGGCTGGCCGCCTGGCTCAACCTCTGGTGGTTCACCGGCGTCGAGCGGCGGGCCTGGCCGCGGGCGCTCGACTACGCGCCCGGCAAGTACGACTGGATTCTGGCGGGGACGGCGCCGGCGACGGCGGAGTTCTGCGCCGCGCTGGCGCTGGTCTTCCTGGCGGGGCTGCTCGCCTGGCGGGTCGCGCCGGCGGCCGGCCGCGCGCCGCGCCGCTGAGCGTCCGCGGAGGGACGGGGGGCATGGGCTGGCTGGCCGGGGGCGGGCTCTTCCGCTGGCTGACGCGCGGGATCATGGTCGGCTCGATCGCGCTGCTGCTGCTCCTGTACTACGTCGTCCACCTCAACGTCATCCTGGCCGCGCTGATCGGCTTCACCGCGCTGATCCTCGGCCTGCTCGTCGTCGGCCTGCTGGTGATGAGTGGAAGGTTGAAGGTTGAAGGTTGAAGGTTGAAGGTTCTCGGGTGGCGAACGAAGGCCCCGGAACCTGTCAACCTTCAAACCTTCAACCTTCAACCCGTCACGGCGCGAGCTGCGGCGCCATGAAGCTGTGGAAGTCGGTCTCCAGCAGGCGGTAGACCCGCGCGAGGCGGCTGGGCACGTCGGCCAGGAGGGCCGTCTCCGCGCCGCCGGGCAGGTGGCTCGGCAGCATGAAGTCGAAGTGCTCCCGCATCAGCCGGCGCATCGAGCGCTTCCAGAAGGTGATGTTCGAGCGGATGCGCGTGCTGAACGCCCCCTCGACCGCGTCGCCGGGGATCAGCAGGATCTGGCCGGTGCGCGCGTAGTGCATCTTGATCCCGATCGAGCCGGGCGAGTGGCCCGGCAGGTGCAGGATCTCCAGGCCGAACTCGCCGAGGTGGAAGCACTCGCCGCCGCTCAGGGCCAGGTCCACCGGGAAGGCGTGGAAGGGCTCGTTGTAGAGGAAGCCGGCGCAGGTCAGGTCGGGGTCGCCGACGCGCACCGCCCGCGCGTCGAGGTGGTGGATCGCGAAGAGCGCCGGGGTCTCGTGGCGCAGGTGGCTGAACGCCTCGACGTGGTCGAAGTGGCCGTGCGTGCCGATCACCAGCCTGATGTTGCGGAGGTCGGTCACGGCGGCGACGTTGCGGCGCAGGGCCTCCAGGCCGAGGTGGCTGCCGCAATCGACGAGGATCCCCTCGCGCGTCGTCTCGTCCAGCAGGAGGTAACTCGAGGCGTCGCGCGAGTCGCTGAGGCGGCCGCCGCCGACCTGGTAGAGCCCGGGCAGGAGCTGCACCGCGGCCGGCTCGGGCGCGGCGGCGCGGCGGCGGGTGGGCTTGTGCCGGGTCGTGGGGGCGGGCTGGGTGGCCACGGCGGCGCGACGCAGGCGCGCGGAGGCGCGGACGCGCTCGGCCTCCAGCGTAGCGAGCGGCACTTCGCCGACAGTGTCCCGCGCGGCCGGCTGGCGGTCGCACCACTCCTCCGCCGCCAGGAGCAGGAGGCCGAGACACCAGGCGTGCGAGACCGGGGCCATGTAGCCGGCGCGGCCCTCGCCGGACCAGTCGGCGGTGTACCACTGCTCGCTCATCATGCCGCGGTGCTCGGGGCCGCCGAACTGGCCGTCGCGCTGCACGACCTCGCCCAGGAAGCAGGCCAGGTGGTCGGCGACGCGCCCCAGATACCAGTCGTCGTCCACGAGCTCGCACAGGCGCAGCAACTCGCGCTGGCAGATCAGCCCGTAGCAATGCAGGTGGTGGTTCGACGGCGACGCCTCGTCGGCGCCGCGCGTGCGGAAGCGGCGGCGCGCCAGCGGCGTGCCGGCCGGGAAGCGCACGTCGTAGGAGAAGCGGAAGGTCAGCAGCCAGTCGGCGGCGTCGCGGGCCAGGTCGAGCCAGCGCGCGTCGCCGGTGGCGCCGTAGAGCGCCATCGTCGCGATCAGGGCGTTGTAGCCATCCTCGGACGACGGGCAGAGGCCGACGTCCTCCGGCGCGCCCCGGAGCGCCCCCTCGCGGATCGCCGCGGCGTAGGCCGCGCCGACGCGCTCGGCGGCGTCGTGGTAGGCGGGCGCGTCGAACTGGGCCGCGCCCTCGGCCAGCGCGGCGGCCCAGAGGAGGCCGCCGGTGCCGCGCCGGTCCAGCACCTCGCCGGTCTCGGCGTGGTAGTAGGTGCCGGGGTTGCCCCGCTCGTCCATCGCCCGGAGGCAGAAGTCGAGGTTGCTGCGCGCGGCGGCTTCCCAATCCTCGTGCTCCGGTTCGAGCGCCAGCGCGCGGACGAGGAAGAGCGCCGCCTCCGAGAGCGTCCTGGCGTGAAGCCGGTCGGGGTCGCCGTTCCAGCCGGCCTTCCAGCCCTCCGGCGTCCACATGCCCCAGAAGGCGCCGCACGGCGCCAGCCCGCCCGCGATCGTGTCGAAGACCGCGCGCGCCGCGTCCGCCGCGGCGGGGTCACTGCGCGTCAGGCCGTGACGCAGGAGCGCGTAGGCGACCGGCGCGCCCGAGACCCAGGCGACGTGCATCGCCTCGCGGCGCTCGGCGCCGTCGAAGGAGACCGCCTCGGCCAGCGCGCCGTAGTCCGGGAGGTAGTGCCAGGTGATGAGGCCCTCGACGGCGGCGTCGGCGGCGGACAGCGCCAGCCCGAGATCGACTTCGCGGCCGGGGCCGTTGCCCCAGGCGCGCTGGAGGGCGCGCTGCACCGGCGCGACTCCCGCGCTGACGCCGGCCGGCTGCTCGCCGTACCAGATGCGGCACTCGATCGCCCCGCCGGGCGGCACCTCCAGGAAGGGCTCGACCGGCGCGTCGCCGGTGCGGTCGTGCGCGAAGGGTCGCTCTAGCCCCGGCCGGTGGACGCGCAGCTCGCCCGTCGCGCCGTCGGCCGCGGGGTCGGGCGCGCTGAAGCCGACGCCGGTCCCGTGCGGCTCGGCCGCCAGCCAGGCGGTGCCGTGCTCCGTGCGGGCGAAGGCGGCGGGGAGGGGCGTCCGCTGACTGGTGAAGTCCCAGGACGGCGACGTGAACGCCGCGTGGTCGAGCGGGCCGAGGCGCGGGTAGCGCGTGCCGATTCCGCCCGAGCCGTTGTCGCCGTAGAAGACGCCGGGGACGAGCGGGGCGTAGGGGCCGGCGGCGAGGCGGCGGTGGATCACCACGCCGGCGCGAGCGGGCGCATCGCCGCGCCAGCGGGCGCGGAGGCAGACCTGGCGGCCGGGCCCATCCCAGGGCTCGTCCTCCACCTCCAGGTCCCAGCCGCCCGCCGCGGCGAGCGGCCACTCGCCCTCGGGCGTGCGGATCGTGACAGCCAGGTCGTGCCTGGCGTCAGCGGTCGCGTCGGCGACGCTGGCGACGCCGGTGGTCATCGTTCACCAATCTCCTTAGCGAAACGAAGGGTCCATAGTTCATGCTACGTGGCCGGGGATGGTCGTGTCACCGACGAGGCGCTCGTCGGCGCAGCGTTCGAGCAGGTCGACCTCCTGGACCGGCCGGGCGGGGTCGTGCGGGACGCGGAAGGTCTTGATCTCGCACGGCCCGAAGGTCGCCTCGATCGTCCGCCCCCAGGCGTGCAGGGCGAGGCGCGCCGTGGCCGCGCGCCCGGCCGTCTCGTGGGCGCGGACGATCAGGTCGTCGCCGTCCTCCGCCCGCTTCACCGCGCTGACGACGACGCTCGCCGCCCCGCTCGCCGCGCCCGCCACCTCTTCCACCGCGGCGAAGGAGGCGGCGAGCGGCAGGGGGCCGCCGTGCGCCGACTCGACGACCGCGACGGGCGGCTGGCGCAGTTCGGCGGCGCGGCGCACCGTGCCGGCGTCCTCCCAGCCGCCCGCGTGGGGCAGCAGGGCGTAGGTGAAGGACTGGAGTCCCTGGTCGAGGTAGGCGAACCGGCGGTCCTCCTCGGGCACGCGCGGGACGTGGTGGGCGTAGATCGGGCTGCGCAGCACCGTCAGCCCGATGTCCCGCCCGCGCACGTCGTAGCTGTACTTGCCGTCGTTGAGCAGGCTGAGGCCGTAGGCCGGCCCGCCGCCCCGGATCTCGCCCGAGAGGTCGAGCCAGCGCTGCCCCGGCTCCTCCTCGCCCGTCGTCGCCCGTTCGATGTGCCCGTAGGGGATCGCGCTGGTGGCGCGGAGGAAGTCGAGGTTGACCGGGAAGCGCAACTTGAGCAACTTGTGGTGCTCGTGCCAGTCGACCGTGACCCGCACCCCGATGGTGTCGAGGTCGGGGCTGAGGGTGAAGTCCTGCACCAGCGTCGAGTCGCCGTAGGCGCTCTCGACGCGGATCGTCGCGCCGACCGGTCCCTGCTCGACGACCGTCATCCGGCGCGCCGCGAAGCGGCCGACGACCCGGTCGAAGCGGGTGACGCCGTGCGCCCAGGTGTCGCTCTCGTCGGCGAGGACGTCGGCGCTGCACCCGGCGGCGAGGAAGACCTCGACGTCGTGGCGCTTGTCGTAGAGGCGCGCCGGGCAGCCGGTCGCCGGGCTCAGTTCGAGCCGGTAGCGCTCGTCCTCCAGCACGCCGTCCCCGGCCGTGACCGGCGGCGGGGCCGGCTCCGCCGCCGCGGCGGCCGGGACGACGCGGTAGGCGCGGTAGCCGAGCGGCGGCAGGTCGGCCAGGAAGCGCAGGCGCGTCCGCGAGTTGCCGCTGACGGTCGCCGGCGGCGTGACGAGCTGGAGGGGCGCCGGGCGGCCCTCGTCGTCGCTGAGCGTTGCGCCCACGTCCAGCCGGCCGAAGTCGGCCTCGACGGCGGCGCGCACCGGCCAGGCGTGCGGGTTGAAGACGACGATCGGCGTCGTGCCGTCCTCGTGCGCCAGCCCGACGCGCCAGGAGAGCGACTGGAGCGCGTTGTTGAGCGCGCGGGCGGCGATAGCGCGGGCCTCGCCGTAGAGGTCGCGCGCGTCGTCGTAGGCCGCCTCGATGCTGGTGCCGGCCAGGATGTCGTGGAATTGGTTGAAGAGGACGTCCTTCCAGGCGCGGTCGAGGCCGTCCGGGTAGGGCTGGCCGGTCACGCGCTCGGCCACGGCCGACCAGCGCTCGGCGGCGAGCAGCAGATCCTCGCTCTCCCGGTTCCAGCGCTTGACCGCCGAGTGGGCGGCGTAGCAGCCTGGCGCGTGGTGCTGCAGCTCGTCGTGGACGACGGGGATCGGCAGGTCGCGCGCGGCGACCGCGTCGAAGTAGCGGTCGGGCGTGCTGAAGACGAGGCGCGGGTAGCCGGGTGTCTCGTCCAGGCGGCAGATCTCGGCGATGTTCGCGCGGGTCGGGCCGCCGCCGTGGTTGCCGACGCCGTAGAAGCACATCAGCAGATCCACCGGCGGCGCCAGTTCCTCCTGGCAGCGGCGCACCCGGCGCTCGACGTCGTCGCCGGCCGCGTTGTACTCGTAGGGGATGCGGTAGGCCAGCACGCGCGAGCCGTCGTCCGCCTCCCACCAGAAGAGGCGGCCGGGCAGCCCCTTCTCGTGCGGCCCCGGCCGCAGGAAGACGTAGCGCTCCAGCCCGCTCTTCAGGAGGATCTGCGGCAGCATCCCGCTGTGGCCGAAACTGTCGGGGTTGAAGCCGGTCCGCGCGACGACGCCGAACTTCTCCTGGAAGTAGCGCTGGCCGTAGAGCCCCTGGCGGATGAACGACTCGCCGCAGGGGATGTTGCAGTCGGGCTGGATCCACCAGCCGCCGACGATGGCCCAACGCCCCTCGGCGATGCGCGCCGCGATCTCGCGGAACATGCAGGGGTCGTTCTGCTCGACCCACTCGTAGAAGGCCGCGGAACTGGAGGTGAAGAGGAAGTCGTCGGTCTCGGCGAGACGGTCCAGCGCCGAGCGGAAGGTCGCCTTGAGCGCCTGGAAGCCCTCCTGCCACCGCCAGAGCCAGACGGGATCGAGGTGGGCGTTGCCGATCATGTGGAGTGTCGCGTCTTTCGTCACGTCGCCCGATCTTCACTACACGCGCGTCGTCCCGGTCGCGCGGCCGGGCGCGGGAACGGCGGTGGAGTGGGGCGGATGACTGGCGGCCTCGCGGCGCGGCGCGGCCGGGCATCGTCCGGCATTCCCGCGCCGGTCCCGATCTACCCCAATTGTAGTCCCTCGCTTTGAAGCAGAACCACTTCTCCGAGCGGCGCCGCGGCGGGGGCGTGAGTGCCGGAACGAGCAGCGCCCGGCCGCGCGGCCGGGCGTCGTGAAGATGGTTTAGTGCTGGGGGATGACGGCGAGCCGCGCCCGCCCGGTCAGGCGACGCGCGGCGCGGAGGGGCCGGGCGGCGCGCCGAGCGTCGGGTACTCGGCCAGCACTTCGACCAGGCTATCGAGGTGATAGCCGCGCAATGACCCCAGCGCCAGCGGGCGCCCGGTCGTGCGCGCCCGGTGCTGCATCGCCTGTGCGAAGGCGCGCAGCGGACGCTCCTGCACCGCGCAGCGCAGGCACAGGCCGGCCTCCGCGCGCCCGGCCGCCTGCGCCAGCACCACCAGCGGCAGCGCCCTGCGGCATCCCCAACAGCGGCCGGCCAACTCCGACCCGGCGCCCCGCAGCATCACGCACCTCCACCCCTCGGGCACCGTCGGCGTCAACTGTCGTCGCGACGACTCCCGCAGGATTGATGCCAGCGATGGCAAGGGGTGGGCGCGCGGGGCCACGGTCGGGCTCCATCAGCGGCGGCGGGCGGCGCGGCGGGCCCGGACGCGGGCGCGGCGCTCGCGCAGCAGGTTGACCGCCGTCACGGTGTAGAACGCGAACCCCAGGGCGATGCTGAACGCGGCGTAGAAGAGCGTGGAGGCGGCGCGGGCCAGCCGGCCCCGTCGCGGCCGCCGGCGATTGTGGACGGCATAGGGCATAGGATGCGTCTGCATGGCGGCCCCCCGGCATAGTGGCGGCGACGAGCCCGGCTCGGGTCCGGTGCTGTCCCCACTCTAGGCTAGACCGGGTGCGGGCACAGTGCGCCGCGTCACGCCGCGGCGTGTGTCGTGTCACAAGAGGGCTGCACGGGCGGCCGGCGCCGCCGCCGGGCGCGATGCGGATGCGCGAAGGGCCGCCCACTTGACCGCCGCCGCGTTCACGCCGATGATCGCGGCGACGCGGGCACGGCAGGGACGACGAGCGGGAGGGCGCGGCGATGACGGCGACGATCGACTTCAGCGACCCGGCGATCCAGGCGGACCCCTATCCGGTCTACCGCGAACTGCGCGCGGAGCGCCCGGTCTGCTGGAACGGGCAGGGCTGGCTCATCAGCCGCTACGAGGACGTCGTCGCGCTGCTGACCGACCCGCGCGTCTCGTCCGCGCGCACCTAAGCGATCTTCCAGGTGCTGCCGCCCGACGTGCAAGAGGAACTGGCCCCGCTGCGCCACGTCCTCGGGAGCCGGATGCTCCTGAGCGACCCGCCGCGGCACACCCGGCTGCGCGGGCTGGTGACGCCCGCGTTCTCCGCGAAGATGGCCGAGGCGAAGCGCCCGCGCATCCGCCAGATCGCCGACGGGTTGCTCGACCGCGTGACCGGGCGGGGCGCGCTCGACATAATCGCGGATCTCGCGGTGCCGCTGCCCGGCCGGGCCATCGCCGACCTGCTCGGCGTGCCGGCCGAGGACCAGGAGCGCTTCAGCCGCTGGAGCCGCGACCAGGTGCGCGTCTACGACCGACCCGGCACGGCCCACGAGCGCATCGGGATTATGCGCCGGGGGCAGGCGGCCATGCTGGAGCTGCGCGCCTACCTCGAAGAGGTGATCGCCGCGCGCCGGCGCGAGCCGCGCGACGACCTCGTCTCCACGCTCGTCGTTGCCGAGGAGCAGGGCGACCGCCTCTCCACCGACGAGCTCGTGGTGATGATCATCGCGCTGCTGGTCGGCGGCAACAACTCGACCGCCCACCTGATCGGGAACGCCGCGCTGACGCTCCTGCGCCACCCGGCCGCGCTGGCGCGGCTGCGCGCGGAGCCGGGTCTCATCCGCCCGGCCATCGAAGAAGTGCTGCGCTTCGAGAGCCCGGTGCAGGCGACTAGTCGGGTGGCGCGCGAGGCGATCTCGCTCAGGGGCGAGACGATCGCGCCGGGACAGGGGATCAGCCTCCTCTTCGGCGCGGCCAACCGCGACCCGGCGCAGTTCGCCGACCCCGACACCTTCGACATCGCGCGGCAGCCGAACCGGCACCTCACCTTCGCGCACGGCCCGCACTTCTGCCTCGGCGCCGCGCTGGCCCGCGTCGAGGCGCAGGCCGCCGTCCTGGCGCTCGTCGAGCGCTACGACGACCTCGCCCCGGCGACCGGGCGGGCCGAGTGGCTGCC
Source organism: Thermomicrobiales bacterium (assembly GCA_035708265.1). Classification (GTDB taxonomy): domain Bacteria; phylum Chloroflexota; class Chloroflexia; order Thermomicrobiales; family CADCWN01; genus DASSSV01. The sequence continues at coordinate 10,897 of DASSSV010000676.1, forward strand.
GGGCTTCTCCTTCCGCGGCCTGAAGTCGCTGCCGGTGACCTTCCGCGCGGCGTAGCCGGGGGGCCGGCTACGGGCGCGGGCGGGCCGGCCGGCGGAAGAGGCCGGCGGCGCAGAGCGCCAGCCCGGCGAGCAGGACGAGCAGCCCGACCGTGGCCCAGAAGGACTGGCCGCTCATGAAGCTGCCCGGCAGGACGCCGGTGCCCTGGAGCAGCCAGATCCCGCCGAGGAGGACCATCAGCCCGCCGCTAATCACCTGCACCCACCGCATCCGGTCCCGCTCCTGCCCTGCGCGACACAGCGCGGGCGTCACGCCCGCCGCCGGGGCGCGGCAGGCCCGCGTCCCGGTTCCCTCTACGCCCGCGGCGGCACGGCGGATGTCTCGCGCGGACGGGCCGGTGCGCCGTCGCGGCCGTACTCGCGCCGCAGGACGTCGGCCAGCGGCGTGGGGGCGATGGCGGGGAAGCGGCGGCGGGTGGGGGCCGGGTCGAACGCCATGTCCCGCGTGTCCATGACGACGCCCGCGCCGGCCTGGCGCGCGAGCGCCGGTTTGACCGGGCGCAGCAGCACCGCCATGAGGCGCATCATCGGTAGGGGAACCCGGCTGATGGTGCCGGGGCGACCGGTCGCGGCCGCGAAGGTGTCCGCGAACTGCCGCAGGCTGAGATTCTCTGGGCCACCGACTTCGATGATCTCGCCGCGCAGGGCGGGGTCGGTCACGGCGAGGTCGACGAAGCGGGCGACGTCGTCCACCGCGACGAAGTTGATCGGGTTGTCGCCCCGCCCGAAGACACGCGTCTTGCCGGTCGCGACGAGCGGCGCGCCGATGATGCTCGCCCAGGTCTCCATGTAGGCGGTCGGCCGGATGATGGTCCAGGCGAGCCCGCTCGCCCGCACCTCCCGCTCGGCCAGGTATTTCATCCGGTGCAACTCCAGCGGGTGATCCGGGGCCGCGCCCTGCACCGACACGAGGACGACGTGCTCCGCCCCGGCCGCCCGCGCCGCGCGGATCAGGTTCGAGTTGCCCTCATAGTCTATCGTCCGCGGGCTTTCGCCGCCGGTGCCGGCGAAGCCGTGGACCGCCGAGACGACCGTCCGCGCGCCGGCCACCGCCCGCGCCACCGCGCGCGGGTCGCGCACGTCGCCCGCCACGACCTCGATGTGCTCCCCCGCCAGGTGTCGGGCCTGCGCCGGGTCGCGCGTCAACACCCGCACCGCCAGGCCGCGCGCCGTCAGCAGGCCCACGACCCGCGTCCCCAGCATCCCCGTCCCGCCGGCGACCACGATCATCGCGCACCTCCCCCGGTCGAAGCCCGCCCGGCCAGGATCTCGCGCACGGCGGCGTCGCTGCCCGCGCCGGTCTGTACCGGCTCCATGTAGAGCCGCACCCAGGCGACCCGCCCCGACTCCACGCCCTGGATCGTCACGCCGCGCATGACGTGTGGCGCGCCATCGGCGCGGGTGCCGTGCCACTCCCACTCGGCCCAAGCCGTGTCGCCCGCGACGGCGGAGCGCAGCAGCACCGCCTCGATGTCGGGCACGGCCGCGAAGATCCGCGTCCAGTTCTTGCGCATCTGCTCGTGTCCACCGAACGCACGATCGGGGTGCGCCGGGAACTCGCTCCGATAATCGGGAGCGAAGCACGCCGCCAGTTCGTCGAGGTCGTGCCCGTCGATTGCCCGCCTGAGGCGTTCGACCAGCGCGGCGGGGCCGGGTACATCTCGCGTCTCCATCGCTGTGTCCTCTCACTTGTCGTGCCGCGGCCCGGCGCGCGGGCCGTGAGCCCTCCGGCGCTGCTATCATAGGCGCGCTGGGCGGGCGGGATGCGCCAGGAGTGCGCCAGTCGTGCGCCAATCTGAGTTGGCGGGGTCCGGTGGGGGCGATGAGGCTGCCTCAGAGTGGAGCGCCGTCCTGCGGGCGTTGCGCGAGGCGGCCGGCGTCACTCAGGAGGGCTGGGCGGCGCGGCTCGGCTACGGGCGGCGCACGATCCAGCGCTGGGAGCGCGGCGACGGCGCGCCGGACGCCGCCGCGACCGAGGCGCTGGTCCGCCTCTGCGGCGACCTGCGGCTCTTCCGCCAGTACCGCCAGGGCGCGCTCGCCAGCCTGACCCTCACCGCGGACCTGCTGCGCGACCTTCTCGCCGAGGCGCGCCAGCGGGAGCGCGGCCGCGCGGCGGCCGCACCCACGGCGCTGGCCGTGCTGCCGCCGCCCCGGCCGGCGCACAACCTGCCGGCTGATCTGACTAGCTTCATCGGGCGTGAGCGCGAGCGCGCCGAGGTCGCCCGGCGGCTGGCCGGGACGCGGCTGCTCACGCTGACCGGCGTCGGCGGCGTCGGGAAGACGCGACTGGCGTTGGAGGTGGCGCGCGGGCTGGCCGACGAGTATCCCGACGGCGTTTGGCTGGTCGAACTGGCCGCGCTCGCCGAGCCGGCGCTGGTCCCCGCCGCGGTCGCCCGCTCAGTCGGCGTGCGCGAGCAGCCGGGCCGCGCCCCCGCCGACGCGCTGGCCGAGGCACTCGGTCCCCGCCGGCTCCTGCTGGTGCTCGACAACTGCGAACACCTGCTCGACGCCTGCGCCGCGCTGGCCGCGCGCCTGCTGCGCGCCGGCCCGCACCTGCGGATCCTCGCGACCAGCCGCGAGCCGCTCGGCGTGCCCGGCGAGGTCGCCTGGCCGGTGCCGCCGCTCGCCGTCCCCGACGAGGACGAGGCCGCCCCGCTGGCGGCGCTGGCCGGGGCGGAGGCGGTGCAACTCTTCGCGACGCGGGCGGGCGCGGCGCGGCCCGGGTTCGCGCTGACGGCGAAGAATGCCGGGGCGGTAGCGCGTATCTGCCGGCGACTCGACGGCCTCCCGCTGGCCCTCGAACTCGCCGCGGCGCGCACGCGGGCGCTCACGCCGGAGGAGATCGCGGCGCGGCTAGACGACCGCTTCCCCCTGCTGGCGCACGGCGACCGGGCTGCCCCGCCGCGTCACCGGACCCTGCGCGCCGCCCTCGACTGGAGCTACGCCCTGCTCGACGGGGCGGAGCGCCGTCTCTTCGACCGCCTCGCCGTCTTCGCCGGCGACTTTACGCTCGCCGCGGCGGAGGCGGTCTGCGCGGGCGACGGGATCGCGGCGGGCGACGTCTTCGAGTTGCTGGCGCGGCTGGTGGGCCGCTCACTGGTGTTCGCCGACACGGCGGGCGAGGACGGCGAGACGCGCTACCGGTTGCTGGAGATGGTGCGCGAGTACGCCGCCGAGCGGCTGGCGGCGCGGGGCGGGGCCGACCCGCTCCGGGGGCGGCATGCCGCGTGGGTCGTCGCGCTGGCGGAGGAGGCCGCCGCCGCCTTCCACGGGCCGGCGGAGGGGCGCTGGCTGCGCCGCGTCGAGCGCTCCCATGCCGAGGTGCGCGCCGCTCTGGTCTGGGCGCTCGCGCGGGGCGAAGCGGAAACCGCCCTGCGCCTGGGTGCGGTGCTGTGGTGGGCCTGGGGCGTCCAGGGGCGGGCGGCCGAGGGGCGCGCCTGGCTGGAGCGGACACTGGCGCTGCCGGGCGCGACGGCGCCGACGCGCCCGCGCGCGCGGGTGCTGGCGTACGGCGCGCGCTTCCCACTCGTCCAGGGCGATGCCGCCACGGTGCGGTCCTGGCTCGACGAGGCCGGCACGCTCGGCCGCGAACTCGGGGACGACGTCGCGCTGCTCGCGGTGGGCACCATGCGGGCGCAACTCCTCCAGTTCGCGGGCGAGTTCACCGCGGCCGAGGCCGCGATCGCAGACGCCCTGGCCCTGGCCCGCCGCCTGGGCGACGTCTGGGCGGAGTGCCGCCTGCTGGAGATGCGCGCGCACGCCGCGCTGCGCGGCGGGGACGCCCCGACCGCCGCGGCGCTCTTGGAGGAGGACGCGCGTCTGGCGCGGCGGGCCGGGGACGCCTGGGGCCTCGCCACCGCGCTCGGCGAGTTGGGCGATCTGGCCCGCGAGCGGGGCGCGCCCGCCGAGGCCGGCGCGTTGTATGCAGAGGCCCTGGCCCTGCGCGAGGGGCTCGGTATCCCGGGCGCGACTCCCAGCCTGCGCCACAACCTCGGCTACGTGGCGCTGGCGGCGGGAGACCTCACCGGTGCCGCGGCGTCGTTCGCCGACGCCCTGGACCAGTTCCGCCGCCTCGGCGAGCGGCGCGGCGTCGCGGAGTGCCTGATCGGGCTGGCGGGGGTTGCGGCGGCGGAGGGGCGCACCGCTGACGCCGCGCGCCTGTTCGGGGCGGGCGAGGCGGCGCTCGCGGCGCTCGGCAGCGATATCTGGCCGTCGAATCGCGCCGACCACGAGCGCGGCGTCGCGCTGGCGCGCGCGGCGCTGGGCCCGGCCGCGTTCGCCGCCGCTCGGGCCGCGGGCCGCGCCCTGCCGCCGGAGGACGCCGTCGCCCTCGCGCTCGCCTCGTACGGGGCTGACGTGTCCGTCGTCGGGCTTGCCAAACGGCCGCCGCGCGACGATGATAGCGCTTGTGAAATGCGGCACAGGCGCGGGAGACGGGGAGGGGGCGAATAGATGCACTGTCGCGGGCTGCGCGGGGCGATCACCGTCGAGGCGAACACGGCCGAGGACATCCTGGAGGCGACGGCGGAGCTGCTGCAAGGGCTGGTCGCGGCCAACGCCTTCGAGCCGGAGGACGTGGTCAGCGCGATCTTCAGCACCACGCCCGACCTCAACGCGGCCTTCCCGGCGCTGGCCGCGCGCGAGCGGCTGGGCTGGCACGACGTCGCGCTCCTCTGCACGCACGAGATGGCGGTGCCGGGCGCGCTCCCGCAGGTGATCCGCGTGCTGATCCACCTCAACACCGACCGCGCGCCCGACGAGTTGACGCACCTCTACCTGAAGGGCGCGCAGGCGCTGCGCCCGGATCGAGCGTGAGAAGTGGAGCGTGGAGCGTGAGAGCGTGAGAGCGTGCTCGGGAGCCTCGACGTTCGACGCTCTACGCGCTACGCTCAACGAATAACAAGGGAGACAGGCACGATGATCGTCGTCATGCGCCCGGGCTACGCAACGGCGGAACTCGACCGGGTGGTCGCGCACGTCGAGGAGGCGGGCTTGCAGGTCCACCTCTCGGTCGGGGAGGAGCACGCCATCGTCGGCGTGATCGGCGTGCCGATCACCGACCAGTTGCAGGAGGCGCTCGAAGTCCTGCCCGGCGTCGAGCAGGTGCTGCGCGTCACCAAGCGCTACAAACTCGCCTCGCGCGACTTCCACCCCGAGCCGACGCGCATCGCGATCGGCGACGCGACGATCGGCGGCGACGCGGTTGCCGTGATCGCCGGGCCGTGCTCGGTCGAGAGCGAGGAGCAGTTCATGACGACCGCGCGGGCGCTCCGCGAGGCGGGCGTCGCGATGCTGCGCGGCGGCGCGTTCAAGCCGCGCACCTCGCCCTACGAGTTCCGCGGCCTCGGCGAGCGCGGCTTGCAGATCATGGCCGCCGCCCGCGCCGAGACCGGCCTGCCGATCGTGACCGAGGTCATGGCCGCGGGCGATGTCGACCTCGTCGCCAGTTACGCCGACGTGCTCCAGATCGGCGCGCGCAACAGCCAGAACTACCTGCTGCTAGAGGCCGCCGGCGCGTCGGGGAAGCCGGTCCTGCTCAAGCGCGGCATGTCGGTGACGATCGAGGAATGGCTGCTCGCCGCCGAGTACGTCATGGCCAGCGGCTCGGAAGAGGTCATCCTCTGCGAGCGCGGCATCCGCACCTTCGAGACCGCCACGCGCAACACGCTCGACCTGAGCGCCGTGCCCGCGGTCAAGAAACTCAGCCACCTGCCGGTCATCATCGACCCGAGCCACGGCACCGGCAAGGCCGACCTCGTCCCGGCGATGGCGCTCGCCGCCGTCGCGGCCGGCGCCGACGGGCTGATGATCGAGGTCCACCCCAACCCCGACCAGGCGCTCTCCGACGGCGCGCAGTCCCTCGACCTCGCCCAGTTCGCCGACCTGATGCCCCGGCTGGAGGCCGTCGCGCAGGCGGTCGGCCGACGGGTCGGCGCGCGGGCGGCGGTGTAGGCGCGGCCCTCACCCCCTACCCCCTCCCCCAATGCTGGGAGAGGGGGAGAGCTCCGCGGAGGCGCTTACTCTACTCCCCTGATCCGAGATCTGGAAGAGCAGCACCCCGTCCACGGCTGGTCACTCCCTCTCCCAGGATTGGGAGAGGGGGGCCGGGGGGGTGAGGGCCGCCGGCCCCCGGCCGCCCCCTTGACAACGCCCCCGCGCGAGTCTATAATACCGATATATCGTTATATATCGGTTTGAAAGGAAGCCACGATGTTCGACCGACACGACCGCCAGCGACACGGGATGGGCTGGAAGGGCGGCCCGCCGCCGTGGGATCAGCCCGCCGGCCCACACCACCGCCACCGCCA
>DASSSV010000677.1:0-3507 GCA_035708265.1 Thermomicrobiales bacterium
GACCGCCATCTCGGCGCACTTGTGCTTGATGGCCTGGAACGAGCCGATCGGCCGGTTGAACTGGAAGCGGTCCTTCGAGTAGTCGACCGACATCTGCAGGCACGCCTCGGTGCCGCCCACCATCTCGCACGCCAGCAGCGCCCGGGCCACCTCGACCGAGCGCTGAGCGGTCGCCCGCTCGACCGGCCCCTCGCCGAGCCGTTCGGCCGTCGCACCCTCGAGCGTCACGGTCGCGACCGGGCGGGTCAGGTCGAGGGTCTGCCGCCGTTCGCGCGTCACCCCGTCGGAGTCCGCGCGGACGACGTAGGCGCCGGCGCCCCCCTCAGCGGTGGAGGCGATGACGACGATCACGTCGGCGACGTGGCCGGCGATGACGTTGACCTTTTCGCCGTGCAGCGAGACGTCGGCGCCGCGCGACTGTGCCCGCGTCTCGAACGGCGCCAGGGTGGTGAACGACCGGCCGCGCTCGCTCGCAGCCACCGTCGCGATGATCTCGCCGGACGCGATGCCGGGCAGCAGCTCCTTCTTCTGCTGCTCGGTGCCGAACGTGAGGATCGTCTCGGCTGCCGTCGCGGTGGCGAACCACGGCACCGGCGTGAGCGCCCGGCCCAGCTCCTCGGCCGCGACCGCTGCTTCGAGCAGCGTGTAGCCGGCGCCGCCGTACTCCTCCGGGATGTGCAGGCTGGGCAGGCCGAGTTGGTCGGCGAGCTGGCGCCACACGCCCTCGTCGTAGCCACGGTCGGTCTCGACCCACTCGCGCACCGCCGACAGCGGGGCCCGCTCGGTGAGGAAGCGCCGCAGGGAGCTGCGGAACTCCTCCTGCTCCTCGTCGAACGCGAAGTTCACGGTCGCCTTCTCCTCGTCAGCCGCGGGCCGCGGCGATGTCCTTGAACGGTCCGGCGTCGAGCCGCGGCTCCTTCGGCAGGCCGAGGAGCTGCTCGCCGATGATGTTGCGCTGGATCTGCGAGCTGCCGGCGTAGATGGTCGCGGAGCGCGCGTGCATCATCGAGTCGACCCAGGCCAGGGGCGAGTTCGGAGTGCCGAAGTCGGACACCTGCAGCGCGTCGCTGCCGGGACCGGACGGCGCGATGATGTCCTCGCCGATGATCTCCATCGCGAGCTCGGTGTAGCGCTGGAAGAACTCGCTCCAGATGATCTTGCTGATGGCGGCGTCGGCCCCGGGGCGCCCGCCCTTGAGGAAGCGGGTAAGCGCCTGCAGGCCGCGGTAACGCATGACCTCGACCCGGCTGTAGCACCAGGCCAGCTGCTCGCGGATCTTCGGGTCGTCGTTGACGCCGCGCTCCTTGGCCAGCGCCAACAGCCGTTCGACGTCGCCCTTCCACCGGATGGCGTCGGTCGTGACGGCGGCTCCGCGCTCGAAGCCCAGCAGGGTCATCGCGATGACCCAGCCGTTGTTGATCTCCCCGACGACGTTGGCCTTCGGGGTGCGGGCGTCGGTGAAGAAGACCTCGTTGAACATCGCGTATCCGGCGGCGTTGCGGATCGGGCGCACCTCGACCCCGGGCTGGTCCATGGGCACCAGGAAGAACGAGATGCCGCGGTGCTTCGGCGCATCCGGGTCGGTGCGCGCCAGCACGAAGATCCAGTCGGCCAGGTGCCCGGCGGAGGTCCAGATCTTCTGGCCGTTGATGACCCACTCGTTGCCGTCGAGCACCGCGCGGGTGCGCAGGCCGGCGAGGTCGGAGCCCGCGTCGGGCTCGGAGTAGCCCTGGCACCACTTGTCCTCGCCGGACAGGATCCGGGGGAGGTAGTGCTTCTTCTGCTCCTCGGTGCCCCAGACGATCAGCGTGTTGCCGAGCATGCCGATGCCGAAGACGTCGTTCTCGGTGCCCTGCGGCGCCCCGGCCTTGGCGAACTCCTCGGCGACCACGACCTGCTCGATGGGCGACAGGCCGGCCCCGCCGTACTCCTTCGGCCAGTTGACCGCGAGCAGGTGGTTGTCGGCGAGCGTGCGCCGCCAGGAGTGCTCGAACTCCGTCCGCTCCTCCGGCGGCAGCGCCCCGGCGCCCTTCCAGTCCTTCGGCAGGTTGTCGGCCAGGAAGGCCTGGATCCTCTGGCGGAACTCCGCCGCCTCGGGGGGATAGGTCAGATCCATGGCGGCGACCCTACCTGGGACACTCCACGGCATGAGCGCTGAGCAGCCAGGCTCCGTCTCCTCCGCATGGGGGCGGGTCGCCGACGACGGCACCGTCTACTTGCGCACCGAGGACGGCGAGCGCGCGGTCGGCTCGTGGCAGGCCGGGCCGCCCGAGGCGGGGCTCGCCTACTACGAGCGCCGCTACGCCGAGCTCGAGGCGGAGGTCGGCCTGCTCGAGCAGCGCGCCGCCGGTGCACCGGACGTGCGGGCCGTGCGTGCCAGTGCGCGCAAGCTCCGGGAGGCGCTGCCCACGGCGAGCGCCGTCGGCGACCTCGGCGCGCTCGACCGCCGGCTGGGCGCGGTGCTCGAGTCGGTGGAGAAGCGCGCCGCCGAGCAGCAGGCCGAGCGGGCCGCAGCCAGCGACCGGGCGGAGCAGGCCAAGCGGACCCTGGTCGAGGAGGCCGAGGCGCTGGCGGCGAGCACCGACTGGAAGCGGGCGGGAGACCGGCTGCGCGACATCGTCGGCGAGTGGCGGGAGATCCGCGGCGTCGACCGCAAGGTCGACCAGGAGCTGTGGCGGCGGTTCGCGGCCGCCCGCGATGAGTTCGGCCGGCGCCGCGGGGCGCACTTCGCCACGCTCGACGAGCAGCGCAAGTCGGCGCAGGCGACGAAGGAGCAGCTGGTCGCGCAGGCGGAGTCGCTCGCCGACTCGACCGAGTGGGGGCCGACGTCCGCGCGCTACCGCGAGCTGATGAGCCAGTGGAAGGCCGCCGGCCGCGCCGGAAAGGCCGCCGACGACGCGCTGTGGGCCCGGTTCCGCGCCGCGCAGGACGCCTTCTTCAGCCGCCGCGCCGAGCACTTCGCGGAGCGTGACGCCGAGAGCCGGGCCGGGCTCGAGGTCCGCGAGGCGCTGGTGGTCGAGGCGGAGGCCATCGACACGGCCGATCCGGTGGCGGCGCAGCGGCGGCTTCGCCATATCCATGAGCGTTGGGACAAGGCGCCGCGCGTGCCTCGCGAGGCGCTGACCCCGCTCGACCGGCGGATGTCCGCCGTCGAGGACCGGGTGCGGGCCGCGGCCGACGCGCGCTGGCGCCGGCCCGTCGCCGAGAGCTCGCCGCTGGTCATCCGGCTGCGCGAGTCGGTCACCAAGCTCGAGAGCCGGGTTGCGCGGCTGCGCCGGGACGGCAAGGAGGCCGAGGCGCGCGAGGCCGAGGCGTCTCTGACCACCCAGCGGGAGTGGCTCGCGCAGGCGGAGAGCGCCGGCAGCTGACGTGTGCGGCCGCTACGTCTCGGCGCGCACGGTGGACCTCATCGCCGCGGAGCTGGGGGTCGCCGACGTCGACGAGGTGCTGCGCGCCGACCACCGGCCCGACTACAACGTCGCGCCGACGGCGACGGTCCCGGCCGTC
>DASSSV010000678.1:0-2309 GCA_035708265.1 Thermomicrobiales bacterium
CCTACGGCGCGAACTACGCGCGGCTCGTGGCCCTGAAGGACCACTATGACCCGACCAACCTCTTCCGCCTCAACCAGAACATCGAGCCGACGGTCTGACACCGCGCCGCGTGGTCTAGTGGTGGCCGCGCGACAGCACCCCCATGTGAGAGGCGCTCCCGATGATCGCGCAGGATACCCCTCGGATGCCCAGGGGCGCAGACATTGACGCTCTCCGCGACGTCCTGCGTGGGCAACTCCTGCGGCCGGCGTGCGGTTCGTGCGGGAACACGGCCTGTCGCTCTCGGTGCGCGACGGCGGGCACAGGGTGACGGGCACGGCGGTCTGCGGCGACGGGCTGATGTTCGACCTCTCTGGCATGAAGGGCATCCGCGTCGACCCCGACCGGCACATCGCCCGGGCGGAGCCGGGGCTCGCCCTGGCCGAACTCGACCGCGCGACCCAGGCGTTCGGGCTGGCCACGCCGACCGGCGTCGTCTCGGTGACCGGCATCGCCGGACTCACGCTCGGGGGCGGCATTGGCTGGCTGAACGGCAAATACGGCCTGGCCTGCGACAACGTTCTGGAAGCCGACGTGGTCACCGCCGACGGGCGGCTCCTGGCCGTGAATGCGGAGGAGCGCGCCGACCTGCTCTGGGCCATCCACGGTGGCAGCGGGAATTTCGGGATCGTCACCGCGCTCACCTACCGGCTCCATGAGGTCGGCCCAGTGCTGGCCGGCGGGGTGGTCTACCCGTTCACGCGGGCGCGCGAGGTGCTGCGCTTCTACCAGCGGCAAGTACAAGAGCACGCACCCGCGCCTCTCGCAAGCGGGCAACCGGCATGTCCGGCGCATCATCTGGCTGCTCGCGGTCGGGGCGGTGCGCCATCCCGGTCCCTATCGCGACTACTTCGACCGTCGTACCGCTGCCAGCAAGAACAAGATGGACTCGCTCGTCGCAGTGGGGCGCAAGCTCCTGACGACCAGCTACGCCATCCTCAAGGCCGGTCGTCCGTCTGATCCCGCCTACCCAGGCGCACCGGCCGACCACGGTGGTCGCGGACCGGATGCTGGCAGGGACTGCGGCCAGACTGGCGCCTGTACCGTGAATGGCCTTCGTCCGGCCGGAGCATAGCCCGCCCCGCATTCCGCATTGCTCCGCGTTCTCGTCAGCCGATGCGCGCGCGCCACCCGGCCGCTCTGGTGCGGCGGCGCCGCTTCCTCCGCGCCCCCGGTGTTATGATAGGCGTGGGGTACCTGCGGCGGCATGGTGCCGGCGGTGTCGGTGGGGGCGGCATGGCGGCGCACACGCGATTCTTTACGACCACGACGGGCCAGCGGATCGCCTACGCCACGCTCGGGCAGGGGCCGCCACTGGTCGTCATCCCCGCCTGGCTCAGCCACCTCGAGCTGGTCTGGGACATCCCGGCCTTGCGCGCCTTCAACGAGGCGCTGGCCCGCGACTTCACCGTCGTCCTCTACGACCGCTACGGCTGCGGCCTCTCCGACCGCGACCGGGCCGACTTTTCCCATGCTGTCGACGTCCGCGTCCTGGCCGAGCTCGTCGACCACCTGCGGCTGCGGCGCTTCGCCCTCCTGGGCGTCTCCACCGGCGCCCTCGTCGCCGTGCCCTACGCGCTCGCCCAGCCGCGGCGCGTCGCCCACCTCCTGCTGTTCGGCATCTGGCGCAAGGCCTGGACGACGGAGGTAGGAGCGGCGGTGCGCGCGCTGATTCGCGCTCACTGGGGCCTCGGTAGCAAGGCGCTGGCCGACTGGTTCCTGCCGGGGGCCGCAGGGGACGCGCTGGCCTGGTTCGCGCGGCTGCAACGCGAGGCGGCGAGCGCCGAGACGGCGCTCGCGCTGCTGGAATCGGCCATGCGCGAAGACCAGCTGGACCTCTTCCCCCGCCTGCGGGTCCCCACCCTGGTGATGAACCGCCGCGACGACCCGGTCGTCGCCCTCGAGACGGCGCGAGACCTGGCGGCGCGCATCCCCGGCGCGCGCTTCGCGGCCCTCGCGGGCGACGTGCATATCGTGCAGTTCGGCAATCCCGATCCCGTCATCGCGGCGATCCGGGCGTTCGTTGACGCGCCGCACGCGCGGCAGGCCGGCGCATTGACGAATCCTGCTGCGTCACCGGCGGGCGAACCGTCCGCGCCGCTCGGCCTGAGCGCGCGCGAGGTCGAGGTGCTGCGCCTGCTCGCCGCCGGCCTCAGCAACCCGGCGATCGCCGCGCGGCTGACGCTGAGCGTCCACACGGTCGAGCGCCACGTGGTCAACCTCTACACCAAGCTCGGCATCCACGGGCGGGCCGAGGCGACGACCTACGC
>DASSSV010000679.1:0-4582 GCA_035708265.1 Thermomicrobiales bacterium
GCTCGTGGCCCCAGATGAGATGGCCGAGCTCGTGCGCGATGATCAGATCCTGGTGGAGCGCGGCGGTGTGCCGCTCGTAGCAGAGATAATCGGCGGCGGGGGCGTCGATCCAGAGGCCCGTGCCGCCCGGCAGGTCGCGCACCGGCCAGAGCCGGATGGGGCGGCCGCGCCGCGCCTCGAGCAGGCGCGCGATGCCGCGCACGTCGACGACGTCAGGGAGATCCAGCTCGCGCAAGCGCGCCTCACATGCGGCGCGCAGGCCCTTGCCCCTCATGGCGGTCCACCCCGCGCGATGCATCCTCGGTTCGCCGCGCATCGTCGTCGGCCGTGCTTGCTGGTGGCTCGCGGCCGGCGCTCGCCGTGGACGCGTCCGGGAGGCCCTCGAGCTCCCGGACGCGGTCGATCAGCTCGGTGATCCGCCGCAGGCTCTCGGTCGAGAGGCCGCTGGCGCGGAAGGCGACGTGCCGGACGCCGGCGTCGCGCAATGCGACGAGCAGCTCGAGCTCGGCGTCGATCCGCCGGGCCTGCTCGTCGTCGAAGAAGTACGCCGGCGAGACGCCGAAGAAGTCGGCGAGAGCCTCGAGCTGCTTCTTGGTGGGGTTGTCTTTGAGGCCCTTGCGCAGTTGCCAGAGGTAGCCGACGGAGACGGTCGGCCCGCCCCGTGCCTGGATGGCGTCGGCCACCTCGCGGTAGGTGTACTCCCGGCCGCCGCGCGCGTGGTCCGCGCCGAAGAGCCGGTCAAGCTTCTCCGCCAGCGTGAGCGGCTGTCCTTCCGGCATGTCAGGTTTCTCCCTCACACGCGGCATGCTCCCGAACCTGCCGGGCCGCTGCGGCTCTTGCCGGCAGTATAACACGCTCGCCCGCCGAAGTGAACACATTCGCGCCTGGATGTTCACAGGGGTTGACAGACATACGGCCTGGGTATACGATGGCGCCATACTTTTCGTCTGTTGTGAACGACTGCCGCGAATGAATGTCCATCGATGCCGGTAGCGCCCACGCGTGATGGTGAAGAAGCGGTGTCGCGATGAGTAGCTCTGCCCTTTCGTCAGGCCACGCACTGCGGCGGCCGCTGCGGATCGACCCGCGCGTCCTGCTCGGCATCCTGCTGGTTCTGGTCGCGGCGGCCGGAGAGATCGCCTTCTGGAATAGCACAACCGATACGCGGGGCGTCCTCGTCGTCACGCAAGATCTACCCGCCGGGGCGACCCTCACCGCCGCCGACCTCGCGGTTGCGCAGGTTCATCTGGACGACGCCCTCTACGCCGCCAACTTCTCCGCAGCGGACGAACCGGCGCTACTCGGCCGGCAACTGGGCGAGCCCGCCCACGCCCGCCAGATCCTGGCCCGCGCCCAGGTGGTCGGCGGGCTGCATCTCGACCCCGGTCAGTTGGCCATGACGATCGCCGTCAGCGCAGAGACGGCCGCCGACGGCCAGTTGAAGCCGGGAGATGACGTCGAGGTCCTGGTCACGGTCGGCAAGGGCCAGCCCGATTCCCGCACGTCGGTGGTCCTGCCGCGCGTGACGGTATACGGCGTCGGACACGACCAGCGGCTCGTTACGGTGAATCAGGGCGGGGCGATGGGCGCCGGACAGCCGGCGGGCCCGCTGACCTCCCTGACGCTAATCGTCACGGTGGACCAGGCGGTGCGCCTGGCCAACGCCAAGTGGAACGGGGACCTGGACGTGGCGCTCCTCCCGCCCCTCGCGGCGAGCCCGACGCCCGACCCCGCGAGTTCGCGGTGACAGGCCATGGCTGCACCATCCGGATCTGATCCGTTTGCCAGCCTGACCTTCCCGCGACCACGCCTCGCCGTCGGCCTGGGCGACCCCGATCTCGAGCAGGCTCTGCTGCCTACCCTCCACGCGGCGGGCGAGTTCACCATCGAGCGCTGCCTGACAGGCCGTCACCTGCTCGCGCGCGTCCATCATGGCGAGATCACCGCCATCCTCGTCGCGAGCCACCTGCCGCAGTTCGATCGTCAGACGCTCGCCGATCTGTCGCGCACGCGGCTCCCACTGGTCCTCCTGGCGCCCGATCCCGCCGCGCCGCGGTGGGCCGCCTGTACCATCGCCCTCCCGCTCGACGCCAGCCCGGCGCAGGTCGGGGATGCTCTCGGTGTGGCCATCCGCAGCGAGGGGCCGGCGAGCCGCAGGCCAGTCCGGGCGGCCGACGATCGAGGAGGCGCCGACCCGGTTGAACGGCGGGTCCCGGAGACAGATGCAACAGGCGAGGAACGCGCGGCCGACACGAGCGAGACGCCGCCGTTGCAGGTGATCGCGGTCGCCAGCGGCCCCGGCAGCCCTGGCCGCACGACCGTCGCGCTGAACGTGGCCGCAGCCCTCGGCGCGGTCGAGCCGACCATCCTGGTCGACGCCGACCTGGCCGGCCCGAGCCTGGCGGCGCACCTCGACGCCGATCCCACCAGGAACCTGGCGATGCTCGCCCACGCCACCCCGCAGGCTCCCGCTGAGTGGGACCGGGCGCTGGCGCAGGAGACGCAGCCGCTCGACCCGCGCAGCCCGACCGGCGCGGTGCTCTGCGGCGTGCCGAAGCCGGGGATGCGGCCCGGCATGACGCCGCGGTTCTTCGATCACGTCATCGGCGAACTGCGCCGGCGCTATCCCCGCGTGATCGTCGACGTCGGGGCGGACCTGCTCGGCGCCGACGCGGCGCTCCATCGTCAGGCGCTGGGCCTCGCCGACCTGGTCCTCCTCGTTGGCACCGCCGACCTCGTCGGGCTCCACCGTCTGAGGACGGCCCTCGGGGTGTGCCGGGAGCAGCTCGGCGTCCCGCGCGAGCGCCTCGCCGTCGTCGTCAACCGGCACGACCGGCGCCTGCACCACGGCCACGGCGAGATCGAGTGGGCGCTCGGGTGCCCGCTCGCGGCGTTGATCCCCGCCGACCATGATGCGCTCGGTCGCGCGCTGGCCACCCAGCGGCCGGTGGTCTGTCTGCGGCGCAGCCGGTCCGGGCGAGCCCTGCGCGGCCTCGCCGAGCGCGTCCACCAGGGCCGCATCGCGATCCCGCCGGAACCCACGCGCGGGCTGCCGGCGCCAGTGGTTACCATCGGGCCCTCGGCACGCGGCAGGGTGGGCCAGCGTGCCCAGGCTGAATGCGAGCGGCAGACGCTCGCTGCGGCTCGCGGCGCGGACACCGCGGCGGCGACCACGGCGGGTGGCGCGATCGGGCACGCCGCGCGCGGTCGCCGGGGCCGGAGGAGGTCACGATGACCGGCGGCAGCGTCGAGCCGGCTTCCGCCCTGGCCGCCCGGCCGGTGCCGCCGCTCGCCGACGTGCGCGCCATCGAGCGGTCGTTGCGAGAGGAGGTGCGCCGGGAGGTCGACGTCCTGCTGGGCCGGCGGCAGGCGGTCGCCCCGGATCGGGCCGACGAAGAGCGCATCCGTACGCTGATCGCGGAGCATGTCGCCGCACACCAGCGGCGCGCGGCGGGCACGAACGCGCCGCTGCTGCCCGACCCCGCCAGCCTCGAGCGGCGCCTTTTCGACGACCTGCTCCGGCTCGGTCCCCTGCAGCCGCTGATGGAGGACCCGGCGGTCGAGGAGATCATCATCAACGGGCCGGCACGCGTCTTCGTCATCCGTGAGGGCCGCAAAGAGTTGGTGCAAGACCTCTACTTCGACGACGACGCGGACCTGCTCGCCCTGGTCAAGCGCGCGATCGGCCCGCTCGGCCGGCGGCTCGACGAGGCGTCGCCCCTGGTCGACGTGCGGCTCAGGGACGGCTCGCGCCTCAACGCGGCGATCCCGCCCGCGACGACCGACTGGACGGGCGTGACCATCCGCAAGTTCCTGCTGCGCGCGCACACGCTCGCCGACCTCGTGGAGCTCGGGACGCTCACGGAGAGTGCGGCGGCCTTCCTCGCCGCCGCCGTCCAGGCCGGCGTCAACATCCTGGTCAGCGGCGCCACGGGCTCGGGCAAGACGACCCTGCTGAACGCGCTCGGTGCCTCGATCGCCTCACTCGATGAGCGGGTGATCACGATCGAGGAAACGCCCGAACTTCAGCTCGCGCGGCGCCTGCCCGATTGTGCGTCGCTGCAGGCCCGGCCAGGCAACGTCGAGGGCGAGGGCGAGATCACCGTCCGTGACCTGGTGCGCAACGCGCTGCGGATGCGTCCGACGCGGATCATCGTCGGCGAGGTGCGCGGCGGCGAGGCGCTCGACATGCTTCTCGCCCTGAACACCGGCCACGACGGCAGCCTGGGAACGATCCACGGCAACGGCCCGCGTGACGCACTCGCCCGTCTTGCGACCCTCGCTCGGATGACGGCCGAGCAGCTCCCCCGCGAGGCGCTGATCGAGATGGTGGGGCGCACGATCGAGTTGGTCGTGCATCTCCGCGTCGAGCCGCGGACAGGGCGGCGGCGCCTGGTCCACATCTTCGAGGTCACCGGCCTAGAGGGGGACGTCATCGCCGGGCAGGATCTGTGGACGCTCGATCGGGACGACCGGCTGGCCTGGACCGGGCTGCAGCCGCGCTGCCTGGCGAAGTTCGCATCCAGGGGCGTGGTTTACGCCCTGCCGCCGGCCGCGGGGTACCGAGGATAGAGACGAGATA
>DASSSV010000680.1:0-2580 GCA_035708265.1 Thermomicrobiales bacterium
GCACCTCCACGCGCGGGATCGCCTGCCATGACGGCGCGCCCGCGCGTCCCCGAGCGACCGTGATCGAGAGCCGGCCGGCCCCCCGGCCGGCGCGCCCCGGAGCGACAGCATGGACCCGGACCGCGTGACCGAGCGGGACCAGCACGAGCGCCCGCCCCGCGGCGGGCGGTACGTCATCGATCGCCGCCACCCGATCGGCGGCGAGATGTCCGACGTGGTGCTGGGGCTGCTGCGGCGCTTCCAGCTCGCCGAACTGATCCGCTACAACAACTCGACGGTTGTGCTGGCCCTGTTCAGTCTGCTGAACGGGTGCTTCAGCATCGGCCTGATGTCGGTGGTCGCCCTCGTCACCAGGGCGCCATTCATCTTCCCATCGCTGGGCCCGACGGCGTTCCTGCTCTTCTACACACCCACGGCGCCGGCGGCCTCGCCGCGTAACACCATCGTGGGGCACCTCATCGGCGCGCTCGCGGGCTGGCTCAGCCTGGCCGCGTTCGGCCTGCTGTCCGCGCCGCCGGCGCTGGCCAGCGGCGTCCAGTGGCCGCGCGTCGGCGCGGCGGCGCTCTCGCTCGGCGTCACCAGCGGCCTGATGGTCCTCCTGCGGGTGCCGCACCCCCCGGCCGGCGCGACGACCCTGATCATCTCGCTGGGGCTGATGCCCCACCTCTGGCAGGTCGGGGTGCTGATGATCGCGGTGATCTTGCTGACCTGCCAGGGCTTCGCGATCAACCGTCTGGCGGGCATCGCCTATCCCATCTGGGCGCCGTCGAAAGGCGGGGAGCCCGCGCCGACCGGCCGGCCGGCGCCGGGGGGCGACGTCGCCCGGCGCGACCGTCCGCGATTGTAGGGAGAGTGAGCGGATGCCGGACGAGCGGTCGGACGACGTGTCGGTGGTGGACCTGATCGAGCGCGCCGCGGCGAGCGCGACGCCGGGGCCGGCCTGGGCCTACCAGGGCGCCGACCTCAACGCCAACCTGCTCGTCTTCGACGACGGCGACGGCGTGGCCGAGCACGTCAACGCCGAGGTGGACGTCCTCGTCGTCGTCCTCGCCGGCGCGGGCGTGGTCGAGGTGGACGGGCGGGCGCTCGCCGTGCGCGCCGGGCAGGCGCTGGTGGTGCCGAAGGGGACGCGCCGGGCGCTGCGCGCCGACGGCGGACGCTTCGCCTACCTGACCTGCCACCGGCGGCGCGCCGGCCTCTGGCCGGCCGGCCTGCCCCGGCCCGCCGCCTCGTGAGCGAGGCCGGGCGCGACCGTCCCGTCTGGCCCCCCTTCGTCCTGGCGGCGTTCGCAGTCGCGCTGACGGCGGGTTTCGGCGCGGGCGCGGCGCTCTTCGCGGCCAGCGGTCTCGGGACAGCCGCCGGCCGCTGGTGGCCGGCCGTCGCGCAGGTCCACGGCCACTGTCAACTCTTCGGCTGGGCCGGTTTGGCGGTCCTCGGCGTCGGCTTCCACTTCCTGCCGCGCCTGCGCGGCGCGCCGCTGGCGCACCCCGGCGCGCCGCGCGCCGTCCTCTGGCTCATCGTCGGCGGGCTGGTCGCCCGCATGGCGGCGCAGCCGGCGCTGGCGGCCGGCGCGCCCGAGCCCGGCGTCGGCGGCTGGCAGGTCCTGCTCGTCGCCGGCGGCCTCGCCGAGCTGGCCGGGGCCAGCGTCGCCCTCGCCTTGCTCTGGCGGACGCTCCGCAACGGCCCGCCCCTCGGGCCGCGGGCGGGCCTGCGCGGCGTGCTGCCCTTCCTGGTCGCGGCGTTCGGCGGCCTCTGGCTGGCGCTCGCGGTCAACGTCGCGGGCGTCTGGGGCGCGGGTGGGGGCGTCGTGGACGGCCGGCTCGACCGGCTGACCGTCGAACTGGCCTTCTACCTCTTCCTGGTGCCGGTCGCGGTGGCGATGTCGGCGCGGACCTTCCCACTCTACTTCCGCACGCCGCCGCCCGCGGTCGCGCCGCTGCGCGCCGGGCTCGCCTGCCTCGTCGCGGGCCTCGCCGCGCGGGTGACGGGCGAACTGGCCGGCGCGGCGCCCGTCGCCGCGCTCGGGCGGTTGGGGCTCGCGGCGGCGCTCGGCTGCTTCGTCGCGGCGCTCGGCGTCTTCGCGCCGGCGCGCCCGGTGCCGCGCGGCGCCCTCCCGCTCCGGCGCGACCCGCTCCGGCTGCACGCGCTGTCGGCCTACGGCTGGCTGGTGGCGGCCGCGCTGCTGCTCCTCGACAACGCGGCGACGTTGATCGGCGCGCCGGCCGTCTCGCCCGACGCGGAGCGGCACGCGCTCGGCGCCGGCTTCGTCACCTTGCTGATCCTCGGCGTCGCCGCCCGGATGCTGCCGGGCTTCGCGCGGCGCCCCTTGCGCGCCGTCGCGCTCGTCTGGGCGACGCTCGCGCTCGGCAACCTCGCCGCGCTGCTGCGCGTCGTGCCGCTGCTCCTCACCCTCCCGGCCGGCGCGCGCGACGCCGCCCTGGCCGCCGCCGGCGTCCTCGACCTCCTCGCCATCCTCGCCCTCGCCGTGAATCTGGCCGTGTGGCGTGGGCCGTGGGGCGTGGGGCGTGAGAGCGTGGGGGCGTGAGAGCGTGGAGCGTGAAGCGTGGAGGCGCGGGTGGG
>DASSSV010000681.1:0-2047 GCA_035708265.1 Thermomicrobiales bacterium
GCCTTGTCGAGATCCGCGGCGCGATCGGCGTCGCCGGCGTGGCGGTAGGCGTTGGCGAGGGCGCGGCGGGCGCGGTAGGCGTAGCCCTGCACCTCGACCAGCGCGACCGGCGGCGTCACCACGCTGCCGTCGGCGTTGACGATGCTGTTACCCGAGTCCTTCCAGCCCTGGTTGGCCAGGCCCTTCGAGGACTTGCTGGCGTATTCGAGGAAGCCGTCGCCGTCTCGGTCGCCGTACTCGTTCATCCAGCGCACCGCCGCCTCGACGTGGCTCTCCATCCGCTTGAAGAAGTCGAGGTCGGCCGTCCAGAGGAGGTAGTCGCCGAGGAGGATCAGGAAGAGCGGGGTGGCGTCGATCGTGCCGTAGTACGGCGTCGAGGGGATCTCGTGCAGGTGCGCCTTCTCGCCGACGCGGAGCTCGTGGAGGATCTTGCCCGGCTCCTCGTCGCGGTAGTCGTCCTCTTTGGTGCCCTGGTACTTCGCCAGGATCTCGATCGTGTTGCGCGCGATGCCGGGGTCGTAGGCCAGCATCTCGTGCGCCGTGATCAGCGAGTCGCGGCCGAAGAGCGCCACGTACCAGGGCACGCCCGCCGCGTAGAAGCGGTCGCCGCCCTGCTCCATCGAGAGCATCGCCAGGTCGAGGAAGGAGCGGCGCAGCACCTTGTTGAAGAGGGCGTTGCTCGTCTGGACCTGGACCTTGCCGCTGACCGAGCCCTGGTCGGCCTGCTGGTGCTGCCGGCGCTGCTGCTCGCTGACCTTGGGCGGGTGCGCCTCCAGTTTGCGCTGCCGGCCGGGCGGCGCCTCGTCGGCCAGGGCGATCGTCACCTTGTACGTGATGCTGTGGTTCGGCGCCAGGTGGCAGCGATAGGTCACGCGGCGGCCGTCGATCCCGACGGGCCTGGGGTCGAATGAGAGGGTCGTCGTGCGGTGGTGGCCGTCCGCGCCGTCGTAGGTGAAGGTCAGCGCGTGACCGTGGGCCCGGGGCGGCTGGAGCGTCCCGCGCTTGCCGGGCTCGGCGCCGCGGACGGTGAACATGCTGTCGAAGTGGGCGTCGTACTCCAGCGTCAGCGTGAGGTCGACGTCGTCCTTGCCGAAATTCTGGAGGGTCAGTTCTTCCTCGACCTGCTGCCCGATCGTCTTGGCCCAGCGGAGCCCGACCGTCTCCTTCTGGAGCGTCGTGCCGTCGTCGAGCTCGAGGTCGGGGTTGGTCAGCTCGCAGACGCCGTGGTAGCCGAGGTCGCTCGTCGCCAGCAGCAGCGTCAGCTGCGCGCCGTTGAGGCGGAGGGTGGCCTGGTCGAGATAGCGCATGTCGTGGAAATAGAGCCCGAGGCCGCGGTTGCGGTGGGGCTGCGTCTGGGGCGGGATCTCGCCGTCCTGGTCGGTCAGCAGGAAGACCGGCCCCTCTTTCAGGGTGAGGGCCGCGCCGATGTCGCTGGTCGTGCTCGATTGCCCGTGGTTGAGGATGCGCGCCTCGTGCTGGCGCGCCTGCGACGGCTTCTGGCCGGACGAGTCGCCGCCGCCGTGCTGCCGCCCTTGCTGGTCCCGCTCGTCCCGGTCGTCCTGCTGTCCCTGCGTCCCCTGCGCGTGCGTCGTCGCCGTGCCCATGCCCGCCACTCTCCGGTCTGCTTGTCCTGGTTATGCCGTATCGGCGCCCGCGCCGGCGGCCGGGGCGCCCGATCGTCCTCCTGCAAAGTCCGGGCCAGCGGCGGCTCCGCCGTGGCGCGGTGGCACTGGAGTTGCTTCGTCCCGCGACGGAACGGCCCGCCCGGCCGCGCCGCGGATGCCCGCGCCCGGCCGGCCCCGCGCGACACGGAGGTAGCCATGGCGGCATCGTCGGCCTCGCCCTATCCCCCGATCGGCGACTATGCGCTGATCAGCGACTGCCACTCGGCGGCGCTCGTCTCGCGCGCCGGGTCGATCGATTGGTGCTGCATGCCGCGGATGGACTGGAGCAGTTGCTTCGGCCGGCTCCTCGACTGGGAGCACGGCGGCTACTGCTCGATCACGCCGCGGGACGGCGGCGCGACCTCCTTCCGCGACTACGTCGA
>DASSSV010000682.1:0-2131 GCA_035708265.1 Thermomicrobiales bacterium
GGGCGGCATCAGCCCGCCGAGCGCGCGCGCGGTCAGCATGAGCCGGCCGAAGTCGCTACTGCCGGTCCTGATGACGAGCTGGTTGCCCCAGTTGCGCGCCGCGACGAAGAAGAGATCGACGGCGACGTTCATCGAGGGGACGAAGAGGCGCTTGTACTTGGGGCTGTTGCGCTTCACCTGCGGGTCGTACTCCCAGTGGCCGGCGGCGATGTGGTGCTCGACGATGAGGTCCAGCGCGCTCGTGTGTCCGGTCTCCTCGCCGAAGAGGTTGCGTGAGACGGTCAGCACCGGCTCGGCCACAATTTCGATGTCGCCGACGAGCGGCTTGTGGCGGCGGATCGAGCCGGCCACGGCGATCTGCCTGGCACCGGGCTGGAGCCAGGAGACGATTTCGTAGGCGAGCCACTGGGCGTCGCGGAGCAGGAGCTTCGTCTTCGTCTCGGCGGTCATGCGGGCGTCTCCTCGGGGTAGAAGCGGATGAACTGCAGCGGGTCGATGCCGGCCGCCAGGAGCGCGTCGTAGAGGTCGCGGCAACACTCCTGGGCGGTCGGCGCGCAGGCGTGCCCCGACGCCTCGGCGTTGGCCGTGGCGAGGAAGCGCGCCGCGGCCGCGGCGATGGTCACGAGCTGCGTCTGCTGCTCCTCGGTCAACGCCGGTCGCTCCTTGCCCGTCATGGCTGCTCGCCAGGACTCCCAAGACCTTGCTTGGGACAGGTGCGCTTGGGGCGGGCCTGCTGCTGATGGCGGGCGACGTACGCGTGGATCTGGTCGAGGATGGCGCGGCCGGCGAGGTACTGGTCGAGAGCGCGACGCATCGCGGCGGCGATTTCGTGCTCGGCGTGCTCGGGCTGGACGGCGGCGAGCGTCGCGACGTCGACGTCGACGTAGAGCAGGAGGAAGATGCGGCGGCCCTCCTCGGGCGGGTCGCTCAGGGCGAATGTCACGGTCACGCGGAGATCCTTTCCGCGAGCGCGGCCTGGCGCTCCTCGAAGGTGAGGCGCGCGTCGAGCTCGATCGACAGCCGGCCGATCGGGGCGCCGTCCGGGTCGCGGGCGGGCACCGTCTCGGGGGCGTCTGGGGCGATGCCGTGGGCGGCGCGGTAGCAGTCCACGCAGAGGCCGCCCGAGAGGTGCGGGCGCGTGGTCGTGCCGCACCCGGCGCAGCGGTCGTAGGCGTAGTGCCAGCCGGCGCTGGCGGGGACCCAGCGGTGCTCGTCGGCGACGGGCCGGGGACTGTGGGTTGAGAGCCGTCGTCGCGGTTCGGGCCAGGGCATCGCGCACGCTCCTCGCGTCATTCGTCGTTCGTCGTTCGTCATTCGCACTTCGTCAGGCGCTTCTCCTTTCCGGGGCGGCGCGGATGCGGCTGACGAGGAGGCCGGCCGGATTGCGCGCCTTCTCCCACCACTCCGGGTGATCGAGCCAGGTGGCGGTCGCGCCCGGGCGCGTCAGCGCGAGGTCGAGGGCGACGTCGCGCTCCACGCCCGCGTCGCAGAGGGAGGCGGCGAGGCGAGCGGTCTCGACGGCCGGCGCGTCGGGGTCGCAGCCGACCTGCCGCGCCGCCGCGGTCGGGTGCATCCCCCGATCGGCGACGAGGGCGTCCAGCAGCAGGAGCAGCACGTCTTCTTCTGCCCGACCGCCGGGGACCCGCGTGCGGGTGTGCTCGACTGCCCGACCCGCCGTGCTGCTGCTGGGGTCCGGGACGGGCTGGGGAACGGGGACGGGGTCGGGGACGGGGTCGGGGTGAGTAACGGCGTGAGTCACGGCGTTACGCCCGGCGGTGTAGCGGCCGTCCGCGCCGCGCCGCTTGTTGCGGAAGCCGGCCTGGCGCCTTGCGGCCTGCTCGCGCTCGGCGAGGACCTGCGCGCGGGAGGGGTTGTAGTCGAGGTAATCGTGGACCAGATAGCCCCCCGCGGCCTGCTCCCAGCGGCCCACACGCACGAGGACGCGGGCCAGCTCGTCGGGGCTGGGGTGGCCGGTCAGCTTCCTGACCTGACCGGCCGGGATGAAGCCGTCGGTCAGGTAGCGCGCGCAGTAGAGCATCCCGCAGAGGTCGAGCCAGGCGGCGTCGGGGCCGGCCGTGACGATCTTCGGATGGTCGGCGTAGCGGTCGTCGAGTTTGAGCCAGGTCATACC
>DASSSV010000683.1:0-4982 GCA_035708265.1 Thermomicrobiales bacterium
TCGTCGGTTTGGTGGTCGTCTCCACAATTGGTTGTCCTGCCAGAGCATGCTCAAAGGTCGTCACTGATTCCTGCGGTATAGTCAACCGGCCGCACGATCACAAGCAGTGCTGTAGGGTACTTGGCCGCCCGGCGTGTGCGCTCTTGACAACCCGCTCCCCGGCCGGTAGGATACGTCCAACAACCGAATAGCCGACGCGCTTATCGAGAGCGGTGGAGGGACACGGCCCTTTGAAGCCCGGCAACCGGCGTTCCACACGGAACGTGCTTGGTGCCAAATCCGGCGACCGCGGCGCGCTACCGGCCCCTCGGGGCCCCGCGCACTCGTGGCTCGCAAGATAAGCTGCGGCAGGTCGGCACCTGCTGTATCGCCCACCACCTCTGCTTAGCAGAGGTTTTTTGTTCCCTCGTACACGCCCCTCCTCTCGCCCACGACACGCGCGCCGGCGGACGGCGCGGCGCCGGTCGCCGCGCGGCGAGACGACGGGGCCCGCGGCGACGGCGCGGGTCGGGAGAGGGCGGCGGATGAGCGCGACGACGGCGGCGGACACGACAATCGAGCGGGCCTGGCCCGGCGCGGAGGAGCCGCGGCGCGCGGCGCCGCGCGCGCGGCCGGCGGCCGGCGTGGGGCTCGTCCAGGCGCGACGGCTGTGCTGCGACTTCCCGTCCGAGGCTCCCTTCGCCCTCGAACTCGGCGGCGCGCTGCCCCGCTTCACGCTCGCCTACGAGACCTACGGCCGGCTCAACGCCGCGCGCGACAACGCGGTCCTGCTGATCCACGCGCTGACCGGCGACGCCCACGCCGCCGGCCGCCACCGCCCCGACGACCGCGAGGCCGGCTGGTGGGACCCGCTGATCGGCCCCGGCCGGCCGCTCGGCACCGACCGCTACTTCGTCGTCTGCGTCAACGCGCTCGGCGGCTGCGCCGGCAGCACCGGCCCCTGCGCCGACGACCCCACCACCGGCCGCCCCTACGGCGGCCACTTCCCGCTCGTCACCGTCGCCGACCTGGTGCGTGCCCAGCGCCTGCTGCTCGACCGCCTCGGCGTCGCCCGCCTCCACGCCGTCCTCGGCGGCTCGCTCGGCGGGATGCAGGCGCTCGAATGGGCGGTGCGCTACCCCGACGCCGTCGCGCGCGCCGGCGTGATCGCCGCGGCGGGGCGGCTCGGCCCGCAGGGGATCGCGCTCAACGAGATTGGCCGCCGGGCGATCATGCTCGACCCGGCCTGGCAGGGCGGCGACTACGCGCCGGGCGAGGGGCCGACCGGCGGGCTGGCGCTGGCCCGGATGGTCGGCATGGTCACCTACCACAGCAAGGAGTCGATGGCGCTGCGCTTCGGGCGGCGCGCGGCGACCCGCCCGACACGCTACCCCGCGTTCGGCGGCACCTTCGACGTGGAGGGCTACCTGCACCACCACGGCGACCTCCTGGTCGCGCGCTTCGACGCGCACAGTTACCTGCGCCAGACCCGCGCGATGGACCTCTACGACGTGGCGGCGGGGCGCGGGTCTGACGCCGCGGCGCTCGGGCGGGTGCGCGCGCGCGTCCTCGCGCTCGGCATCCGCAGCGACTGGCTCTTCCCGCCCGAGGAGGTCCGCGCCCTGGCGGACGACCTGGCCGCGGCCGGCGTCGCCGCGACTTACCGCGAACTCGACTCACCCCACGGCCACGACGCCTTCCTCAAGGAGTGGGACCTGCTCGCGCCGGTGATGCGCGAACTACTCGACTGAAGTACGAAGTACGAGGGACGAAGTACGAATGAAGATGGCGCGCAATTGTTCGTACTTCGTCCCTCGTCCCTCGTACTTCGAGAAAGGGTGTACGACGAGATGACCACCACCGCGACCCGCCGCCGGCACCCCGCGACCCTGGCGGTCCATGCGGGGGAGCGCGCCCCGCGCGGGCGCTTCACCCCGGTGTCGACGCCGATCTACCACGCGGCGACCTTCCTCTACGACACGACGGCGGAGCTGGACGGCGCGTTCGAGGCCGACCCGAGTTTCGTCTACGCGCGTCACGGCAACCCGACGGTTCACGCGCTGGAGGACGCGCTGGCGGTGCTGGAGGGCGGGGCGGTCGCCTGCGCCTGCGCCTCGGGCATGGCCGCGCTGCACGCCGCGCTCCTCGCCAGCGAGGTCGCCCCGGGCGACCGCATCGTCGCCGGCCGCGACCTCTACGGCGCGACCGCGGGCCTGCTGAATACCGTCTTCGCGCCGCAGGGGATTGACGTCGTTTACGTGGACGCGGGCGACCCGGGCGCGGTGGAGCGCGCGGTGGCGGGCGGACGGACGCGCCTCCTGCTGGTGGAGACGCTGTCGAACCCGCTCCTGCGCGTGGCCGACCTGCCCGCGCTGGCGGACCTGGCCCACCGCCACGGCGCGCGCCTGCTGGTGGACGGCACCTTCACCCCGCCGGTGCTGCTGCGCCCGCTGGAGCACGGCGCCGATCTGGTCGTCCACTCCACGACCAAGTACCTCAGCGGCCACGGCGACGTCCTCGGCGGCGCGGTGATCGGCGGCGCGGCCTACGCGGGGCCGCTGCAGTCGGTTAGCCGGCTGACCGGCGGGGTGCCCGGCCCGAACGAGGCCTGGCTGACGCTGCGCGGCCTGAAGACGCTGCCGCTGCGCTACGAGCGCCAGTGCCAGAACGCGCTCGCCATCGCGCGCTGGCTGGCCGAGCACTCGGCGATCGAGCGGGTCCACTACCCCGGTCTGCGGACGCACCCGCACCACGACCTCGCCGCGGGCCTCTTCGACGCCAGCGGCGCCGGGGCGCAGTTCGGCGCGATGGTCGCCTTCACCATCCGCGACGCCGACCGCGCGCGCGTCTGCCGCTTCCTCGACCGGCTCGAGCTCTGCCTGCCGGCGACGAGCCTCGGCGACGTCTACACGCTCGTCGCCTACCCGGCGATGGCCTCGCATCGCGAGGTCGCGCCGGCGCAGCGCGCGCGCCTCGGCATCGGCGACGACCTGCTGCGCCTCTCGGCCGGCATCGAGCAGATCGACGACATCCTGGCGGATCTGGAGCAGGCGCTGGCCTGACGAGGCGGTAGGGGGTAGGCGTTAGATGTTAGGGGTCGCGAGGGCGAGCGCATCCAATCCGGTTGGCCGCCGCCCTTGCATGGACCCCTAACGCCTAACGCCTATCCCCTACCGCCTAATCGTCGTGGTGCCCATGCTCGGCACCGGCGGCGGGCTGGCCGGGCGCGGGGGTGTAGCGCGGGCGCGGCTCGTGGCGCGCGGGCGGGGCGGGGGACGCGGGCGCCCCGTGCCGCTTCACCGTCACGCCGAGGCCCTGGCGGCGCATCTCGCGCGCCGTGTCGGGGATCATCAAGGTCAGCGGGATGGTGATCAGCAGCACACCGGCCAGCACCAGGAAGATCATCGTCAGGCCGTGGGCCTTGTCCTGGAAGAAGGAGAGGGCCAGGACCACGCCGGAGATGCTGATGATGCCCCCGGTCATGCGGTACATGCCGCGCAGGCCGGTGATCTCCGCCGCCTTCTCCGGCGCCAGATCGATCGCCGCGTTGTTGGAGGCGGGCGAGGCCAGCCCCATGCCGATGCCGCTGATCGTGATGATCGCGGCCATCAGCCAGAAGCCGCTGAGGGTCAGGCCGCCGAGGTGGAGGACGTTCCAGCCCTGCCCCAGCAGCAGCAGGCTGACCTCGACGAAGGCCATGCCGGCCAGCATCGGCAGGTGGTAGCCGAGGCGGATGATGAAGAAGCTCGCCACCGTCGAGACCAGGATCATCGCGATGGCGCGCGGGGTCAGCACCGCGCCGCTCTCGTAGGCCGACATATGGTACTTCACGACCGCATAGTAGGGCACGAAGGAGAAGAAGCCGAACGACGCCGCGCCGAAGAAGAAGTTGTAGAGGTTGGCCGACAGGAACGGGTTGCGCGCCATCAGGTCGAAACTGACGACCGGGTCCGGCGCCCGCTTGATGTGCCGTAGGAAGAGGACGAAGAGCACCACCGCCGCGACGAAGAGCACCCAGAGGACCGGGCTCTTGACCATGTCGACGTTGTCGCTGAGCGCGGTCATGCCGTACAGCAGCGCGACGACCGCGCTGGCGAAGAGCCCGAGCCCGACCAGGTCGAGGTGCAGCCGGTTCCCGGCCGCCGCCTCGCCCTTCGGCAGCAGCAGGGCCACGCCGATGATGACGACGATGCCGAGCGGCACGTTGATCGTGAAGAGCGAGCGCCAGCCCCACTCTTGCAGCAGGTAGCCGCCGAGGTTCGGCCCGATGATGCCGCCGATCGGGAAGATGCTGGTGAAGAGCCCGATCGCCGAGGCGCGCCGCTCCTTGAACTGGTCGCTGACGATGCCGACCGCCGAGGGCATCAGCCCGCCGCCGCCGAGCGCCTGGATCGCGCGGGCGCCGATCAGGAAGCCGATCGACGGCGAGATGGCGCAGAGGAACGAGCCGAGCGTGAAGCAGCCGAGGCAGAAGAGGAAGACGCGCTTGCGGCCGAGCGTGTCGCTGAGCTTGCCGGAGAGCGGCAGCATGATGACCTGGACGAGCTGGTAGGCCGTCAGCGTCCAGCCGATCCAGGCCAGCGAGGCGTGCAGCGCGGTCTGCAACTCCGGCAGCGCCACCGCCACGATCGTCGAGTCGATCGCCGCCATCAGCACGCCGAGCGCCGAGAGGGCGAAGAAGAGATACCGGCTGTGCCCGCCCTGCTCCGGGGGGCTCGACGGCTCCGGCCGCGTCGCCGTCGCCGTCTCTGTCGCCGTGTCGTCCGCCACGCTCACGCCTCCCGCGTTTCCGGCCGCGCCGCGGCCCCTTCGCCGCCCGCGACCTCCGGCGCCAGCACGCGCGCCAGCAACTGCACCCCGCGCGCGAACGCCTGCCGCTCCGGCAGGGTCAGTTGCGCCAGTACCGCGCCGACCTGCCGGCGGCGCCGCTCGAGCGCGCGCTGCACCTCGGGCTCGGCCGCGCCGGCGAGCCGGACCAGCACGCGCCGGCGGTCCCACTCGGG
>DASSSV010000684.1:0-8371 GCA_035708265.1 Thermomicrobiales bacterium
GCTTCAGGCCGGGCGGCGGCCTTCCAGATCCGAAGCCAGGAAGGGCGGCACGCTGTTCAACGCGGGGTCTCTGCTCTCTCTCAGCATTGGGAGAGGGGGCCGGGGGGTGAGGGCGAATCGGTCAGTGCCCCAGCGTGCGCACGCTGTTGGCGCGCGCGTGCCAGGCGAGGTCGACGCGGCCGAAGCGCGCCATGAGCGCCCGCGCGCGGGCGTGGAGCGGACGCATGTTGGGGTGGTTGACCTTCCAGCGGCCGAGCAGTTGCTGGATGACGAGCTGGCTGTCGCCGCGCACGCGCACGGCGTAGTCGGCGGGTTTGCGCTCGTGGCGCTCGATCATCGCCGCCAGATCCTCCAGCGCGGCGATGAGCGTCAGGTACTCCGCCTCGTTGTTGGTGATCTGGTCGCCGAATTCGAGGCGCTTCTGCTTGCTCTGGCCGGCGCGACTGCTGAGGTCGTAACTGCCGTAGCCCCGCCCCGGGTTCCCCTTCGAGCCGCCGTCGAAGATGATCGCATAATCCCATTCCTCGGCCACGCAACCTCCTCCCGCCGCCCGCGTGCCGCAGCGAACGTACATCAGCATTGTACCAGGGACGCCGGGCGTCACCATTACCCGGCCGGCGCGTAGATCAATCGTGCGCGCCGCAGGGTGCGGCCGCCGGGCCATGAGGCGAGGGAGGCAGCGGGCATGATCGTCGCGACGACCGAGAGCATCGCCGGGCATCGCGTGGTGGAGACGAAGGGGGAGGTCTTCGGGCTGGTGGTGCGCAGCCGCGGCCTGGGCGGCAACATCATGGCCGGGCTGCGCTCGCTCGGCGGCGGCGAGATCATCGAGTACACCGAGATGCTTGAGGAGGCGCGGCGGCACGCGCTCGACCGCCTGGTCCAGAACGCGACGGCGATGGGCGCCAACGCGGTCATCATGATGCGCTTCGACTCGTCGGAACTCGGCCAGACGATGAGCGAGATCGTCGCCTACGGCACCGCCGTCGTCATCGAGCCGGCCGGCTGACGCACGCGACGCCGCGCGGGCGCGCCGGCCCTGCTCCGCAAGCCCGGGCCTTCACAAACCACCATGCGCTATGAGGGTGGAGGAAGCGCCGGGGCGGCGCGCTCCCCCTCGCCCGGGGTTGGGAGAGCGGGTGCCCTCTGGGCGTGGGGGGTGAGGGCCTATCGTCGCCCCGATCTGCTATCCTTGCCGCGAGGAGCAAGGCCCATGCACGATCGCGCGACGTCACAGACAGAACAGACGCAGCCCGACGAATCGGCGGACCTGGAGGGTGGCATCGCGCGGCTGGCCGCGCTGATCGCGGACGCGAGTTACCTCGTCGCGTTCACCGGGGCCGGCGTCAGCACCGAGTCGGGCATCCCCGACTTCCGCTCGCCGGGCGGGATCTGGAACCGTTACAAGCCGATCGACTACCAGACCTTCATGGCGTCGGAAGACGCGCGGCGCGAGTACTGGCGGCGCGGCAAGAACACCTACGCGGTGATCCGCGAGGCGCGGCCGAACCCGGCGCACCTGGCGCTGGCCGAACTGGAACCCCGCGGCACGCTCCGCTGCCTGATCACGCAGAACATCGACGGGTTGCACGCGGCCGCGGGGTCGTCGCCAGAGCGGACGATCGAGCTACACGGCACCGCCCACCGGGTCTTCTGCATGTCCTGCGGTGCGACGACCTCGCGCGACGAGGTGATCGCGCGACTGGAGGCGGGCGAGGCGATCCCGGCCTGCCGGCGCTGCGGCGGCATCCTGCGCTCGGCGACGGTCGCGTTCGGCGAGCCGCTGCCGCGGGAGCCGTGGCGGCGCGCGGTGACGGAGGCGCGGCGCAGCGACCTCTTCCTGGTGATCGGCTCGTCGCTGGTGGTCAACCCGGCCGCGCACCTGCCAGTCCTCGCCGCGGATGCCGGCGCCACCCTGGTCATCGTCAACCAGACGCCGACGCCGCTCGACGCGCGGGCGGACCTGCTCGTGCGCGGGGCGGCGGGCGAGATCATGGCGCGGGTGATGGCGCTGGTTGATGGTTGATAGTTCAAAGTTGATAGAGGTTGCGGAGAGACCATGCTGCGCGAGGCCAGCGACTCCGGCCGGGAGCAGGAACTATCAACCATCAACCATCAACCATCAACTCCGTTCCCCCTGGCGATGCTCCTCTCGGGCACCGGGCGGACGCTGGAGAACCTGCTCAGCGTCATCGCGCGGGGCGAACTGGCGGCGTGCGTGCGCGTCGTCGTCAGCACGCGCGCGGGGGTGCGCGGGCTGGCGGTCGCGGCGGCGCACGGCATCCCCGCGGTGACGATCGACCGCCGCGCTGTCCCCGACGACCACGCCTTCAGCGACGCAGTCTACGAGGCGCTGGCGCCCTATGCGCCGCGACTGCTGGTCCTGGGCGGCTTCCTGCGGCGGCTGGAGATCCGGCCGGAGTGGGTCGGGCGGATCGTCAACGTCCACCCCTCGCTGCTGCCGGCGTTCGGCGGCAAGGGGATGTACGGGCGGCACGTCCACGAGGCGGTGCTGGCCTACGGGGTGAAACTGAGCGGCTGCACGGTCCACTTCGTCGACGAGGACTACGACCAGGGGCCAATCATCCTCCAGCGCGCCGTCCCGGTGCTGCAAGACGACACGCCCGAGACGCTGGCCGCGCGCGTCTTCGCCGCCGAGTGCGCCGCCTACCCCGAGGCCATCCGCCTCTTCATCGCCGGCCGCCTCACCCTCCGGGGGCGCCGGGTCTACGTCAGCGATGAGCGATGAGGGGAGTGACGAGTGACGAGTGACGAGTGACGAGGGGACGAGGCTGAGACCGACGCGCGTCCGTCTTCCGTGCCTCCGCCTCCCCGTCACTCATCGCTCATCGCTCATCGCTCAGCACTGGTGAACGGATGATTCACGGCCAGTTGACCGTCCTGCGGGCCATCGAGCGGGAGGACCTGGACCTCCTCTGGCGGTGGGCCAACGACAGCCGGGTGATGTACTACTGGGCCGAGCCCTACCGGGTGACCTCGCGCGAGGAGTTGGCCGCGCGCTACGGCGCCGGCATGGGCGGGCCGACCGGCCAGAGCCACTGGCTGCTGATCGAGACGGCCGACGGCGTACCGATCGGCCGGGTCGGCTACGTCGAGCTCGACCGCAACAACCGCCACGCCGAGATCGCCATCCAGATCGGCGAGCCGGAGTTCTGGGGGCGCGGCTACGGCTCCGACGCGCTCGTCGCCTTCCTCGGCTACCTCTTCTACGGGCTGAATCTGCACAAGGTCTGGCTGCGCACCGGGACCTTCAACGAGCGCGCCCGTCGCGCCTACGCCCGCTGCGGCCTCCGCGAGGACGGCGTCTTCCGCGACCACACCTTCCTCGGCGGGCGCTATTACGACGAGGTGATTATGTCGATCACGGAGGACGAGTACCGGGCGCGATACCCGTTCGCGCCGCCAGCCGGGACGGAGGGAGGACGATCGTGACGGGCGCACGCGGGGAGCACCGCACCGGGCTGGTCTTCCACGACCGCTACCTGCAGCACAACACGGGGCTGGCGCAGAGCGGGACGCCGCCGCGGCCCCACCCCTTCGCCGAGCCAGAGCCGCACGTCTCCAGCCCGCGCACGGTCGGCCGCGCCAAGCACCTGCTCGACCTCTCGGGGCTGACGCGGTGGCTGACGCCGGTCGCGGCAGACTACGCGACCGAGGAAGACCTGGGGCTGGTCCACACGCCGGAGTACGTCGCGCACATCCGCGCGGTCGCGGCGGCGGGCGGCGGCGACGCCGGGGTCGGCGCGCCGCTCGGCGCGGACGGCTACGAGATCGCGCTGCTGGCGGCGGGCGGCGCGATGGCCGCGGTGGACGCGGTGCTGGGCGGGGCGGTGGACAACGTCTACGCGCTGGTCCGCCCGCCCGGTCACCACGCCACGCCCGACCGCGGCATGGGCTTCTGCCTCTTCAACAACGTCGCCATCGCCGCGCGCCACGCCCGGCGGCGCGGCCTCGGGCGCGTCGCGATCGTCGACTGGGACGTCCACCACGGCAACGGCACGCAGGAAGCCTTCTACGCCGACCCCGACGTCCTCTTCGTCTCGCTCCACCAGGACGGCCTCTTCCCGGTGGACATGGGGACGGTCGAGCAGACCGGCGCGGGCGCGGGCGAAGGGCGGACGGTCAACGTGCCGCTACCGGCCGGCTGCGGCGACGCGGCCTACCGCGCGGCCTGGGAGCGCGTCGTCGCGCCCATCATCTGCCAGTTCCGCCCCGAGTTGCTGCTGGTCTCCAGTGGCCTCGATGCCAGCGCCTACGACCCGCTCGGCCGGATGAACGTCTCCTCGGCGGGCTTCCGCGACCTGGCGCGCGGCGCGAAGGCCCTCGCGGCCGAGGTCTGCGGCGGCCGGTTGGTCGCCGTCCACGAGGGCGGCTACAGCCAGACCTACGTGCCCTACTGCACGCTCGCGGTCGTGGAGGAACTGGCCGGCGTCGCCGAGCCCTACCCCGACCCCGCGCTGCCGCGCCTCGCCCGCGCGCTCACCGCCCGCGAGGTCGGCCTCGACGCCGCCCGCGCGATCGAGGACGCGCTCGCGATGCAGCGGCGGTACTGGCGGGTGTAGCCAGCCTATCACCGATCACGCCGGCTTCCGGTAGGGATCGCGCCATCAGGGGAGTGGTGCCCCTGGTTGGTTTGCTGCTGCTACATCACTACGGGGCAGCGACAGGCGCGGCCGTGCCCCGCGCTCCGCCGTGTGATACATTCTCCCGCCCGGCATATATATCTACGGTGATTGCTAGTCTGCCGCCCGTGCGCCCCCCCGCGGAGAATGGTGGTGCTGACGCACCGGACTCCTGGCGGGAGGGCGCATGGACGACGACTTCATCGTCACGACCTTCGTCGTGTTCGACAAGACGATGGCGGCCCTGGGCCATCGCGACCATGCGTTGGCGCAGGCCAGCGACGCGGAGGTGCTGACCGTGGCGGTGGTCGCGGCCAAGTCCTTCCAGAACCACTTGGAGCGGGCGTTGCAGGTGATGCACCTGGGGGGCTACCTGTCGGGCGCCCTGAGCGTCTCGCGCTTCAACCGCCGCCTGCACGCCCTGCGCGGCTGGCTCCTGCTGCTGCTGGCGGCGCTGGGGGCCGTGTTCGCGCACGGGGAGGTCTTCCTGCTCGACAGCATGCCGCTGCCGGTCTGCCGCCGCGCCCGCGCCCGGCGCTGCCGCAAGGTCCGCGGGGCGGACTACTGCGGCTCCTGCGCCGCCAAGCGCGAGCGGTTCTTCGGCTGGCGGCTGCACCTCGCCTGCACGCCCGCGGGCGTGCCCGTCGCCTGCGACCTGGTCCCGGGCGGGCTGCACGACCTCACCCCGATCCACGAACTCACCCGCGGCCTCCCGGCCGGCAGCACGGTCTGCGGCGACAAGGGCTACAACGCGGCGGCCGACGAGGCGACCATCCTGGCCGACAGCGGGGTCCGCCTGGTGCCGATCCGCCGGGCCAACATGCGCCCCAACCGGCGGGCCGACAAGCTGGCGCTGCGCGAGTACCGCAAGCGGATCGAGGCCCTGTACAGCCAGTCGGAGGCGCTGGGCGTGCAGCGCCTGCGCGCCCGCACCAACCCCGGCCTCGAACTCAAAGTCCACGCCTCGCTCCTCGCGGCCACCATCACCACCGCCCACTAGCAATCACGGTACTCAACTGTGCCAGGAATGGGACTGTTACGACGCGCGCACGGGAGATTTCTGCTGGTCGGAGTTGCGTAACTGCTGCTGCGGGTGTGGTTGTCCCATCTGATGGACGGCGATCAGGCTCAAGCCGTGAAGCGGAGGTTATTCCGATGCAACAGATCGTGCTCGGGGAGACCGTCGTCGTCTGGACGCCCCAGCGCCCACGTACCGCCCCTGGTCCATCCGCCGCACCGGGCCAGACGCGTGCCCTCTCATTTGACCAGGCGCGTGCCCTGGCCGATTCCCCGATCTGGCAACCGACGTACCTACCGTCCCCGGGCCTGCTGCTCGATCGCGAGCGCGTCGGTGTGGACATGGCGACGATAGATAGAGCGCAGAAGGTACTCCGCGTCTTCCTGAAGTACCGCGAGACGCCCCTCCGGTGGCTAGTCCTTTCGCAGACCCGCATCGTGAAGCCGCAAGGAGGGGGAGCGAACCGGCTCGCTATCCTGTACGCATTGCAGGCCGGCAGTATCGCCAATGCCCCCGCTGCGTTCTTCTCCCACACCGTCAGTGCGACCGCGCTCCCGGCAGGCCAGCAGACGATCGTCCACTGCCTATGGGAACGTGCCGGCTTCCTCATGCAACTCCAGGCGCCGCAGCCCTTCGCCGGCGATCTGGTACGAATCGGCGAAGGGCTAGCGTAGCGAATATCCCCCTCAGACGGCCAACGTCTGGCTACAGGTCATTCGTGAGGAGCGCGCGGACCGCATCGGGGAGGTCCGCGAGGCTGTGGACGAGCGCGTCGGCCGAGTGCTGGAGCATCAGGTTGCGCTCCTCGGCGTCGCCCGCGCCGGCGACCCAGCGCACCGCGCCGGAGTAGTAGAGGACGACGCGCCGGCCGAAGCCGCGCGCGAGCCCCTGGAGCGCCGCCGAGCCGGCGTCCATGTCCGCCCCGTCGCCGAGCGTCACCAGCACGTCGGCGCCGGCCGCCGCGACGATGTCGGCGCGCGCCGCCTCGTCGAGCGCCCGTTCTGTGAAGGTGTAGCGGTCTGCCACGGTGACGTCGCAGGGGAGGTTCGCGCCCGCGAGGAGTTCTTGCGCCCGTTCGGTCAGCAGGCGCTGCCACTCGTAGAGACCGCCGCCGAACTCGAGGTGGACCCGCGGGCGCGGGCCGGGGGGTGCCGGGCGCGGGACCGGCTGGGTGAAGCGCTCGGGCGCGCGCACCAGTTCGGTCGCCGCGAGGGCCAGCCGCTCCTTGAGGATGTTGATCGCGGTGTCCTGCACGCGCCGGTAGAGCCGGCGGCGGTCGCCCGTGCCGAGCGCCGGGATGCCGGCCACCTTCAGGATCGCGGGCGCCAGGACCGTCAGCACCGGGTCGAGCGGGTAGACCCAGCCCCAGGGGTCGTAGCGGTAGTCGATGAAGTCGTTGACGACCGGCATCAGCGGCCGGCCGAGCGATGCGGCGTAGCCGATCTCGAAGCAGACGCCGCTATCCTTCTGCGGGTCGTTCAGGAGCGCGACGACGGCGTAACTCCGGGCGATGGCCGCGAGGTCGAGCAGGTAGACCTGCCGGGTGACCGGCACGTCGCCCGCGAGCGCGGGATCGAGCGCCTCGTTGCTGTCGCGGAAGGGGAGGAAGGCCAGGCCGCCGCTCGAGCGCAAGCCCAGATCGGCCAGGCCGCGGCGCACCCCGCGCACCAGCGCCTCCTCGGCCGTCGCGCTGAACCAGCGTCCGGAGTAATCGAAGAGCCTCGTCGCCACGTAGAGCGGCGCCTGCCCCTGTGCCAGCGCGACCGGGTCGGGCCGCCGGAGTTCGCCGCTCATCGGGTCGCGGCCCCTCGCGTGCCGTCGAAGCCCCTCGCGCCGCGCCGCACCATCCCTGCCCCTCCCTGTCACGATCTCGCACGACCGTGCGCCGCCCACGACCCGGCCGGCGCGCGCCGGTGCGCCATTATACACGGCCGGCGGCCCTCACCCCCGGCCCACTCTCCCAACCATGGGAGAGGGGGAGGCCGCGATGTAGACGGAGTGCCGCTCTTCCAGAGCACTGGTTGGGGGAACGAGGGAGCGCCCGGGCGGCACTCTCCCCTTCTTAGAATTGGGCGAGGAGGCCGGGGAGGTGAGGGCCGCCGGCCTACCGCCGTCGCGCCCCGAGCGGGAGCGGCGGTGCGGCCGGCTCGACGCGCAGGCGGGCGTCGACGATCGTCGCGCCGGTGTCGAGCACGACGACCGGGTTGAGGTCGAGTTCCGCGACGGCCGGCAGATCCTCGGCCAGCGCGCTGACGCGCAGGAGGACGTCGGCGAGGGCGGCGGTGTCGCGCGTTGACGTGCCGGGCGCCTCCGCCAGCGGCCCGCGCGCCCGCAGCGCGGCGATCATCTCGGCGGCGTCGGTCGCGGTCAGCGGCGTCAGGCGCACGGCGACGTCGGCCGCCGCGCCGCCCGCGCCGCAGGCGAGGACCGGCCCGAACTGCCGGTCGTGGACGACGCCGACGGTCAGCTCGACGCCTGGCGGCGCCATGCGCTGCACCAGGAAGCCGACCGGCGCGTGCCCTGCGGCGCGCAGCGCGGCCTGCAGCTCCTCCGCCGCCTGGCGCACCGCGCGCGGCCCGGCCAGCCCCAGCCGCACCGCGCCGGCACCGGATTTCTCCAAGAGCCCCGGCACGACCGCCTTGAGCGCGACCGGCCCGTCGAGCGCCCGTGCCTCCCGCGCCGCCCCGGCCGGCGTCTCCGCCAGGCGCTG